>JAJPIU010000027.1 GCA_021324535.1 Pseudomonadota bacterium | reverse complement strand
GCATACGTCCAGAACGTCACAGCGCCATCAATCATGGCATAGAACATCGCGACGAGATGCGGCGCTCCATCGCGATCAAGCGTGGCGACCTGAAGGGTATGCGGCTCATCGAGGAAGGCCGCAATCTCCTCCTCGGTCATCTTGATCTGGCTCCGGCGGTTCATAGCGGCCCTCCCTCAAAAAACGATAAAAACGACAACGCTTGTCTCATCTGGCGCGCTGGCCATAGGCAATGTAAAACGGCCAGATCTGCTCGTACACTTGCATCTCGTCGCGCCAGGCGTCCATTGCACGATCATAGGTCTCAGCGTCGAGGATGCCCATCGCCACGGCAGGGCCTTTCAGGCCATTGATGCCGGTCAGCATATCAGTGGCAGCCATCTGCCCAACATGGCCACCACGCGGCCCCAACAGGAAGGGAACCTCACGCACGACCACATTCGCCAGCCCGGCCTCACGCAATAAATCCCCAAGGCGTAGACCTATCTGCAAATCAATGCCGCGTCGCCTGGCAAACTCAACGCTGGATTGCAGCAACAGATTCATATTCTCGCCCTGGCCTCGTGACAAGCCTGTTTCCATCAGCTCCACCCAACCGCCTGGGCGAGTCACCCGCGCCAGTTCGCCGATCACCTGCGGCCACTGCGCCAGGGGAATGGCAGTAACGAGCAACCGCTGATGGGTGAAGTCGAACTCACCGTCGGCAAAGGGCAGTCCTTCGAGCACGTTGCCTGGCACGAAGCTATAGTTCGGGGGCAGTGGTTCGGCGGTCTGCAAGCTCTCAGCAGATTCATCCGCTTTGGGAACGGCGATGTCAAGCCCGATCACACGCGCATCCAGGAACAACTCAGCCATCTCGCGCGCCCAGCGACCTGTTCCCGTGCCCACATCGAGGATAGCTTTCGGCTCGGCGATGGGCGCGGAATAGTTGCCCCTGAGAGAGAAGCGAAGCATATAATGCTGAAAGTCAAGGCGATTGATCTCACCCTCATCTTTTGGGAGCATATAGGGCACGCCCAGCGCGTGCTTGCGTCCGCCTACGTCAACAGTCGCCAGGGGCGACGGACTTTCAGCCACCGCTGACGTGCGTTTGCGTCGAAACCATCCAAACAGACCCATCTGCTCCTCCTCGTCACTCACCTCACGAACCTTCAGAACAATGGCCACTACGACAACAGTCACAGCGGGTAAAACGGCATGCCTGGCAGAAAGTGTTCAGGGACGTACTGATCGGGAAGGGTAAGGATCACGGCGGTCATCCCCGCGTTGCTAGGAATAATCTCCACCTTGCCGCCTGCGCGTTCGATGGTTCGCTTCGCTGCCCGCACTCGCGCCACATTGTCTGGACGCGACAATACTGCCTGGTATTTTTTCATCATCCTACCCCGCACAACCGTTTTGCTTTTTATTTGCCAGGACATGCGACAACCACATCAACTCGACTATTGTACACTATCCGTCAAGTGTGTTGTTTGGCAAATCCTACGTGAATCCAGGGAGATCAGGGGGCGCCGTCAGCTTGCGATGCTTTTGTTGAGGGAGGCGAGGAACTCTTCATTGGAGCGTGTTTTGCCCATCTGGGCGATCAGCCGGTCGGTCGCTTCGATGCTTTCCTGCTCGCCAAGCGAGGCGAACATCCGACGGATCACCACCACCGCGCGTAGCGCATTCTCATCCAGCAACGCCTCCTCACGTCGTGTGCCTGAGCGTGTGATGTCAATCGCAGGGAAGATGCGCCGCTCGGCCAGCTTGCGATCCAGCGTGATCTCCATATTGCCGGTACCCTTGAACTCTTCGTAGATCACATCATCCATGCGGCTATTGGTGTCCACCAGCACGGTTGCGATGATGGTCAGCGAACCACCTTCCTCCACCTTGCGCCCTGCGCCAAAGAAGCGTTTGGGCGGATTGACGGCGGCGGGATCAAGCCCGCCGGAGAGCGTGCGACCGCTAGGGGAGATCGCCAGGTTGTAAGCGCGCGTCAGGCGGGTGATGCTATCGAGCAGCAACACAACATCCTTGCCCGATTCGACGAGCCGCTTGGCGCGTTCGAGCGCCATCTCCGCCGCGCGCACATGGGCATCGGCTGGCTCATCGAAGGTCGAGCTATAGACCTCGGCCTTCACACTTCGGCGCATATCGGTCACTTCTTCGGGGCGCTCACCGATCAGCGCGATCATTAGGTGAATGTCGTCGTAGTTGGTGGTCAGTGAGTTGGCGATGGTTTTGAGCAGAATCGTCTTGCCAGCCTTGGGTGGCGCGACGATCAGCCCGCGCTGGCCCCGACCAATCGGCGCAATGAGGTTGATCATCCGTCCGATGATGTTCGATGCTTCCGTTTCCAGGTTGAACATGCGGTCGGGGAAGACAGCCGTTAGCGCATCGAAGAACGGGCGACGTTTGGCGGCTTCGGGATCCATCCCGTTAACCGCTTCCACCCGCAACAGGCCAAAGTATTTCTCGTTTTCTTTGGGAGGGCGCACCTGGCCAGAGACCATATCGCCGGTGCGCAGGCCAAAGCGGCGAATCTGCGTCTGCGAGACGTAAATATCGAGTGCGCCGCCCTGGCTGCGGTCGCGCCGGAGGAAGCCAAAACCGTCGTCTACGATCTCCAACACGCCTGCGCTGAAAATGTTACCCTGGCGCTCGGTCTCGGCCTCGAGCAGGCGGAAGATCAGATCGGGCTTGCGTAGCGCGGTATAGCCGGAAAGGCTCCAATCGCGGGCGATGTCACGGAGTTCGGTGACTGATTTTGTTTCGAGTTCGGTAATATTCATTAGGTGGTACGAGGGGTGTCTACGGTATGGCGTCACTCAGGAATCCTATCTGGTTAATCAACGCGATCAGCATGACGAGGGATGGACGCACGAGCGCGGATTCACTTGCAGAGGAACGCCGGGGTGGGAAGACGCCCTCTTCTCCTTTCGATGTCCTCACAGGACTTCACTGTCTGCATGGGTTGATTGATAGCGGCGTGGGAAATGTGTGAACCTGGGTGTTCTCTATTCAAACGGGGGAGCAAACAACCAACGTTGGTGTTGAATGTACACATCGGTACATACATCAGTATCGCACATCATCCGTCGTCTGTCAAGCAAGCAGGACACACATCTTCACAGATACGTGCGGATATGAGAAAATGCAACCTGAACAGATAATTGTTTGCCAGGCATAAGGGGCTTGATATGAACCGTCCGACATGTAGCGGTTCAGTCCTACAATCTCTGCTGGACAAGCCCTTTTTTCAAGGAGTACAGCACATGAGCGCGATGGTGACGCTTTTGGACTGGATTGGACGAATCTCTACAGTTATTGTTTTGGTTTCCATCGTGCTAGGAATATATGCTTGGGCAAGAGGGATACTGCCTGTTTTGTTCAGGTTGGGAAATGGGCTTGCAAGAAAGAAAATCGCAATATTTGCCCAAGGTTCTAACGCCGATAGCCTGAAGAATCTGCTCACCGATACCAAGCTGTTTAGCGAGCGGAATATCATTATCATCGCTTCTGTTGGAGACTTCGGTAGAGCCGAGGAGGCGGCGCTGTTTGTGGTCTCTTGGCCAGATTGGGAAAATGAGATGATGAAGATTTTGGAGAAGAAGAGAGACAAAACGGCCCTTGTTGTGTATGCGAAGCCAGGGGCAATCGGGAGCGAATTAATGACTACAATAGACGAGTCTCGCAACAGTTTCGTATCAAACTTTCGGGGACGTCTGCTCAACGATATCGTGGTCAGCTTGATAACAGCCGGCTAACAGTAAGGCGGCTTTGGAGAAGAACTTACCTTCAAGCTATGATATAGTTGCTAGAGGCGCTTTGCTTCAGGGCGGAATACACATGCAAAAAGGGAGAACAGCCAATGGAGGCGACGATTGACGGCGTCGGCGTCTTTTATCTGCCGGTTGGCGATGAGAAGAATTATCCTATGTTTGTGCTGCATGGCGGGCCAGGGTTGGATCATACCGAGATGCACCCGTATTTAGACCGCCTGAGTGATACTTTCCGGCTGATCTATGTGGACTTGCGCGGCAATGGACGGTCGCAGCGCGTAGACCCTGCCACCCTGACGCTCAGCGTCTTCGCGGCGGATGTGACAAAGCTGGCGGCGGCGCTTGGCATTGAGCGGTATGCGCTGCTGGGCCATTCGTTTGGCTCGTTCGTCACGCTTGCCCACGCCATCGAGCAAGGCGGCGCCTCACACTATATCATCTCCGGCGGCTCGGCCAGCTTCACCAAAACCGGCAAAGAGGTTGAGGAGAATCTCGCCAACTTCGAGCCAATCGAGCTACGCGCACAGGTGACAGAATCGTGGGCGTTGGAGCCAAAAGCCAAAACCCAGGAAGACGTGGCGAAACTGATGGAGATGCAAATGCCGTTCCACTTCTCCACCACACAGAGCGAGGCGTATCGCCGCTACATGGCTGCTGAGGCCGAGGGACGCGCCATCTATTCCCCAGAAGTGCTTGCCTATTTCTCGGCGAATAGTTACCTCATCGAATACGAAGACCAACTGAGTCGCGTGACAAAGCCCACCCTCGTCATCACCGGCGAGTACGACCGCACCTGCACTCCGCGCGCCTCACGCGAGATTAGCGCGGGCATCGCAGGGAGCGAGCTGGTCATCATCCCCGACGCAGGGCATATGACCTATGTCGAGCAACCCGATCTCTATTTCCAGGCCATCTATGGCTTCTTCAGCCGTCATCCGTATGAACACGTAGGCGCTGTGAGGTAGTGGGCGCTGCTCAGCGCATGCGGACACCGGGAGCCTCGTTACGTTCGATTATTTGATGATAAAGGACAACTATGCGTTCTGTGCGCCGTCTTCCCTCCACAGTTTGGGGTCATCTTCACACGCCGGTTGGGGATCATAGGGTACGCTGGCGCAATGTCGCGCTCAGTTGTGTCGCGATAACCATTGGCTCCGCGCTCTGGGCGCATGCCATTGGCTTCTGGCCGCATATCGGCTACGATTTCCACGCCTATCTGACAGGCGCGCATCAGATCGCAGACGGCCAAAATCCCTTTCATGCGCTGGTGACACAGGCGCCCGACACCCGCAAGGGAGACAGCGGCTATCACGCTCATGGTTATGTCTATCCACCGCTGCTAGGGATGGCGCTCTCCCTGCCGATTCGTTTTGGGCTGAATGACTATGCCGTATGGATGCTCTGGACGCTGCTCAATGTCGCCGCTGTCCTCTGGATGGGCTTCGAACTCAATCTCGCCCTGCGCGGCAACCGCGACTGGCCTGCGACGTTGCTCTTCGCCACAGCCGCGCTGCTGCCTGCGGTTGTGACATACGATCTCTTTCTGGGGCAGGCAGATTTGCTGATGGCCGCGCTGGCCGCTGGCGCGTGCGGCCTGTGGTTGCGCAAGAATCCCTGGGCTGCACTGCCACTTGGCGCGGCCATTGCCATCAAGCCAACGATGGGGCTACTCGTGCTGGTCTGGCTTTGGAAAGGCGACTGGCGCGCGGCGTTACGCGCCACAGCCGTTGCGTTGGCGTTAGTGGTGATCCCATTCGCGCTCGTCGGCTGGCAGGCCTTTCAGGATTACGTGACCTTCTTCATCCATTGGAACGCCTTTAGCGCGAACGCCGAATATATCAACCAGTCGCCCTATGGTATGTTGCTTCGCCTCTTCACCCATAATCCCTATACACAGCCGCTTGTCGCGGCGCAGTGGCTTGTCGCGCCGCTACGTTACTTTTCGGCGCTGGCAGCGGTGTGCCTCTGGCTCTGGACGGCGCCACGCCAGCCCACACGGGATCGTGCTCTGGCGATGGGCGAATACCTGCTGGCGCTGCCGTTGATCTTGCTGATCAGCCCACTTGCCGAGGACATTCACTATTGCCTGCTCGTTCCCACCTTGCTGGGGCTGGGCTGGCTGGCCTGGGAGCGCGGCCTCTGGCGTGGCGTGCGAAGCGCAAAGTCAGACACAGGCAGGCACATCGGACAGTTCTCTGCCTGGGCGCTCTGGCTGACGCTGGCGCTCTCCTGCATCCCACGCATGCAAGAATTGATCTACCCGGATCATCTTTTTGCCTTCCCCGGCCAGGATACGCCTGGTGTTGGCCCGCTGATCGCCCTGTTCCGCACAGGCATCCTCCTCTACTGCGCGCTGGTCACGCTGCTGGCGGGCGCAGGCATCCTTCGAGCGGCTCGCCGTGTGAGTGAACAGCAAGAGGCCCCGTCAGCGGCAGCGGTTCAGGAGGCGGACGTTGAGCATGAGCTAGCTATGACGCACAGTCGGGCAGGCTGCTCATCCTAACTCACGATGCAGTTCGGCGATACGCTGACGCACCTCGTCGAGCGTGGTGACGCCCAAATCCTGCATCTCCTCTTCAAGGCTCTCCAGCCGCTCCAAGCGTAGCGTGGAGTCGTATTCCTGGGGATCGAAGTCGTCGTCATCCTCCTCCTCATCCTCAAAAGAGTGATCTCCCCGTTGAGGGGGTTGCGAACCGTTCATCGAGAACATGGATTGATCCTTTCACGTGAGAGAACATCTCAGGACATCATCAAGAACGTTGTCGCCGGATCGGGATAGCTCCAGCCTGGCTGCGTATCGTCATTGCTATCAATCAGGGTTGGCGCGCCCCCGCTGGCGGAGACGACATAGAGGCCAATGTTACCCGTTGTGGGCGCGGGAAGCAGTTTGCCCTGCCAGGTTGCGCCACGCTGGCTGACGAACACGAACTGTGATCCATCGGGACTCCACGGACTGACAGCGCCGGGCCGCCACAGCGCCGATGGCGAAGGTTCGCCCAGCGCCGAGGCGTAGCGCAGCCGCGCATAAACGGCGCCCGTTTGTGCATCGGTCAGCGCCAGCCCACTGGTATCTTGCAGCAACAGCCAGCGTCCATCGGGCGACCACCACGCCAGCGCCAGCGGATTCGTCTCGGCGATGCTATAGAGTTTTTGCGTGCCGGTCGCCGTCAGCCGCCAGGCCGTCACGCCGCTGATTGTATGCGTCAGCAGCAGCGATCCATCCGGCGAGAAAGCGACATCGAGCAGGCCACTGAGTGTCAGCGCCGTGTGCGATTGGTTGTTGTTCAGATCGAGCAGACGCAACGCCACACCCTGGGCAGGGGCAGCCGTCGCATAGAGCAGCACGTTGTGTCCTGGCTGCCAGAGGATGCGCGCCGGGCGATTGACGCCTGGCAGCGTGAGCAGCGCGCCATGTGCGACTATCGTTCCCTGCTGGCCGGGCGTCCCCACGCGCACAGCTCCCGACGGATCGATCACAGCAGCGCGCATACCGTCGGGCGAGAGCGTGGGGATTCCAGCGTTGCCGAGCAATGGCTTACGCGCGATGCCTACCGGCTGATCGGATTGCGAGTCAATATAGAGCGGCGCGGGCAGCGTGTCGCTAAACGTGATGGGATATTCGCGATAGAGCAGCCGGTTCCCCTCGGCGTCCCACCAGCCGTCGCTTCGTTCGATGTTCGTCGTGAATGGCGAGATCTGGATGGCGTTCGCGCCACCATTGATGCTGGCGACGCCAATATCGGCCACGGCGTCGGGCGCAGCGGAGGTCGCCCCAGGCGGCAGCGCACTCGCCAGCGCGTAGGCGCCCGAACCGGCGCGATAGACAAACTCATGATGATCGGGCGACCAGGCGTAGCCCACGACATTCTTGCCGACGATCATGCGCAGGAGCGAGCCATCAGGGTTGGCGACCCAGAGCTGGCCCTTGCGCAGAAACGCAAGCTGCTGGCCGCCGGGATGTAACGTCACGCCACAGCCCGCCAGCAGGCCAAGCGACGCTGCCAGGGCAATAGCCAGCGTCGTGAGCGCCAGCACAGCGCGGGAGACATCACCCTGGCCTCGCTGGGAAGAGAAAAAACGCAGGGGTGATATGAGTCTGCCAGGCTGAGCGCGCATGTATCGCATGTATCGCATGTATCGCATGTATTGCATGTATCGCTTGTATCGCATACATTCTCCGCTGATAGGACGAACGCCAGCCGGTTCGCCGCTCTCTATTCTACACGCTATCATGTATGTCATGGTATAGTGCAGTATGACGCTCGTGAGGTGGAAGGAGAGCATCGGATGACGGCGAGCGC
This sequence comes from Pseudomonadota bacterium, assembly GCA_021324535.1. Taxonomy (GTDB): domain Bacteria; phylum Chloroflexota; class Ktedonobacteria; order Ktedonobacterales; family JADMIN01; genus JAJPIU01. The sequence continues at coordinate 17,238 of JAJPIU010000027.1, read as the reverse complement.
GAGCGGTCGCGAAGCAAAGCGCGTCGGCTTGCAATCGCGTGGGGAGGCGTTTATCTTGCTTGTGCTGACCAATGCCTGTTGGGCGGGCGCCTATGTGGCGGGCAAGGTCGCGCTGCGCTATGTCACGCCAATCGAACTGAACACTGTTCGTTTCAGCATCGCGGCGCTCTTGCTCTCGCCAGTGATCGTGCGTGAACGGAAGCGCATCCCACGCAACCAGCGCGCCTTACTGATGCTGGCGCTGCTGGCGCTGTTGGGTTTTGTCTTTAGCAAATTGTTTGAATACGTTGGCTTATCGCTTTCCACCGCCTCAGATGTCGCTCTGCTCATCGCCACCGAATCGCTTTTCACGGCGTTGCTCTCCTGGACATTCTTCCATGAGCGCGTGACACGCACAGGGATAGCTGCGCTTGTGGTTGGCATGTTTGGCGTCTATCTCATTGTCGAGCGCGGATTTATTCCTACATTGAGTGCGCCGGGAACCAACGCGGGCGCACGTGTCATCGGCGACCTATTGGTGATCTTCTCGCTGTTGATTGAGTCAGGCTATACCACGCTCGGCAAAAAGACGGTCGCCTCGTTACCTCCCCTGCTCTTCACCGCGCTCACGATTACAGGCAGCCTCTTCGTCTGGCTGCCTGCGGGGGCGCTGTCCGTGGCGCATTCCGGCTGGCCGGTTGTGCCGTGGGAAGGATGGCTGGCGATAGGATATATGGCGGTCATCGCCACCGTGTTTGGCTATTGGATGTGGTTTCGCGCGCTGACCACGCTCGACGCCTCGGTGGCGGCGCCTGCGCTTTTCATTCAGCCGCTGCTTGGAGTGGCGCTGGCGATCTGGCTGCTGGGCGACGCGCTTACCTGGGCGACGCTGCTGGGGGGAGCATTGATTTGCGTCAGCCTGGCGCTGGTGATGCGGCGTGGCGCCAGGCGCTCAGACGGCCCTGCGCTCACTACGCTGGATGATCTTGGCGAAGCGACGCCCTAGCGCCTATCGTATCCCATATGAGCGCCAGTGCGCCTGGGTGTGAGGGCATAGAGGCATGTAGATGAGCGAGTGGGCATACCCTGGGGAGAGCGAGCAGGCATGGAGGGAGGACAATTCGGCGCCTATCGGTTCAGACCGATGCGCTTGCGCGATACCTGGACAGTTGCGTCGTGGCGGTATCCGGGAGAGTATGCTTTTTATGATATGAGCTGGATTGAACTGTTGATCATTCGTCTGTCCATTCCACTTATGCGGGCGCTGAACGTGGGGGACTGCTACGCTGTGGATGATACCTCTGGCAGGTTAGCAGGGGTATTTACCTATTATCGGCGCGATGAGGACGAGTTGGAGATTGGTCTGGCGATGCGCCCGAATCTGACCGGTCATGGCTATGGCCTCGCCTTTGTGCGCGCGGGGATGGCGTTTGCACGTATCCGCTTTGCCCCCAAACGATTTTCTCTGACGGTGGCGGCGTTCAATCGCCGTGCGCGAACGGTCTACGAGCGCGCCGGATTCGTCGCCCTACGTACATTCAGCCGCAACACACATGGCAAGGCCATCGAATATATTGGCATGGGCTGCATGGCGGAATCCAGCCAGCCGGAGCAGGAGAACGCTACTCTTCGTGCGAGCGGCGATAGCGTTGGCGAAGCCTGAACAGCCGGATGCGCGTGCGAAGCGCATTGAGCGGCCCACGCCGGAGCGGGGTTGGCGAAGGAACGTCTTCATCCTCATCGGGAGTATGTCCAAATGATGGTGATGGTGTGTAGGCATCGCGCCGGATGTTTGGGCTACCGCCGAAAGGTGATGCGCCGTAACGCGATGATGGAGAAGCTAGCGACGAGCCGCGAAAGTGATCCCTCCAGCCGCTGACAGCCGCCAGCAAAAACAAGATGAACGCCGCAACCGCAATGGCGCCGGAGAGCATTGAAGTGGACTGCTCATAGAAGGTGAGGCCCGCTGCGGCGACCATGAGCAGAATGCTGATCACCAATAAGATAACAGAGAGCGTGGCGAGAGAAAATTGAGGCGCTTGCGGGCGGCGGGCGCCCGCCCGCCTGAATGGGCTAACACGGCTATCCCCCTCGGACTCGCCCAGATCCATGTTCCGCAGAATCTCTTCAATCTCGCGTTGATACTTCTTGGACATCATGCACTCCTTTGGTATATGGAGCGACGAGCGACGGGTAGCATGGCGCAGGAGCGCCGGATCGTATGTCTATTTTCTCTCGTGTTCCCTCTTGATGTGAAGTATAGCGTATAGGAGGCCCTGCGACAAGACGCGCCAGCGACCCTAGATACCCTTAGGTACCCTGGATTAGACACCGTAGCTTACCCCATTTGGGCTACCTGCGCTAGAGCGTCTCCAAAGCGTCGCCGCGCCTGACGCACGCTATAATTGTCGTCACGTGGCGCCTTCACATGGTACTTTAATATATGCGTTATATACATATCATGAACGATTCTGGCCCACGCAGCGCCATCTGTGATTCGTCCCTTGATTCACCGATTCACCGCGTTCATCAATGTTGATGACGGCTTGTTCCCTAGCTTCCCGGAGGATACCCATATGCCTCACTCGCTACCTCTACCGTCTCATGATACCGATACCCCACCCACTCTGGCGCGCACACAATTTGCTTCCGATAGCCCGGAGGATAGCTTGATCAGCACACAGCCTATCACCATCCTACTGGCCGAGGATCATGCGCTCGTGCGCGAGGGAACACGCCGGTTGCTCGAGGCAGAGCCAGATCTGCAGGTAGTGGCCGAGGCTGGCGATGGGGTTACTGCGGTGGCGCTGGCGATCCAGAGTCGCCCTGATGTCGCTATCTTGGACATCGCAATGCCCGTTATGAATGGCATCGAGGCGACCCGGCAGATCAAAGCGACGCTGCCGCAGATCGCTGTGCTGGCGCTGACCGCTCATGATGATGAACAGTATGTGCTGAAACTGCTGGATGTTGGCGCGGCAGGATTTTTGTTGAAAGATATTGGTGGACAGGAATTGGTGGCCGCCGTGCGGGCGGTACATCGCGGTGAACCGGCGCTTAGCCCGGCGGTGGCGGCCCGCGCACTCAGGCGTGCGGCTGCGCGCCAGCGCCCAACCGCTACCGAGGCTCCTCTTTCTGATCGCGAGATGGAGGTGTTACGCGAGGCGGCGCGCGGAGCTCCAAACAAAGACATCGCCCGCCGTCTGGGGTTGAGTGTGCGCACCGTCCATACTCATCTTGGCAATATTTTCGCGAAGCTTGATGTCGGCTCGCGCACCGAGGCAGTGCTGCTGGCGTTGCGGCGCGGCTGGGTGACACTCGATGACACAATCCCACTCGAACCCGTCCCGCCCGCTGCGGCTGGCGAGGAGACCACCAACCCACAGAACTGAGATTCGTGTACGCCGGGGAGATGATGAAATGGAGAAAAGCCTGCGTGTGAAGCGGCGCTTGCGGCTGCCGCTCCTGGGGAGGCGTAAACACCAAGACTCCTTGCAGGCTTCGCCAACCTCACCGACGGACGCCTTCCATCACTCCGAGGCTTCGCTGGCGCTGGCCCGCTGGTGGCGTATTCTTGAAGTTGTCCTGCTCGGTCTGGTGATCCTGGGGGTTGCTTTTGGGGTACAGGCGCCCCTCTTCGGTCCTGTGCCCCGCTCTCCTGTGCAGGGGTTGTTTGTCATCGCATCCCTCACCATCGGCACAGCTCTGTTGATCCCTATCCTCCGCCAGCGGTTTGGCCTGACGGCGCAGGCGCAGCGTACTCTACCCGATCCGCTCTATTCCCTCTACCTGGCGACATTTATTCTCGTCAGCTCACGGAGCGCCGTGGCGCTCGCCATCCTCACACCCTTCGCCGCTGAGATTCCTTCCGCCCTGCATTTCGCCTATCGTCTGCTATTTCAACGGCGCTATCGCACGCATGTGGCAAACGAACGTGGCTGGCGCGCCACGCTTGTTCGTGCGAGGGCGCTCCTGAGACAATCGGCGGTGGGGACGCTGATCACGTTTCTCGCCGAGATCATCTATGTTGGCGCCACACCGATCTTTCAGCGATTTGGGCGCCTCTCTCTGCTCCATGCGCATCTGCCTGCGGCGCTCCTGTCGGCGGTGGCGGTGTTGTTATGTTTGAGCGCGCTTCGGCTGACCCGCCAGATGTATGACGCGCGGCACGGCGCTTTCTCAACGCGGCTTGGCGCTCCGTCCTCAGCCAAAGCGACCACGAAGAAGCCAACGCTGGCAAATGTGATCGATGAGATACGTTCGAATGCGCGCCGCTATCTGGCGAGTCCGATGTTTCGCTATCAAGCGTTGTTGCTGAGCATATGCCCTTTGTTGCCATTAGTGGAAGTGGTTGACGATGTAGAGGCTGAGTTTGCCTGGGCGCTGTTCCTTGCGCCGTTGTGCGCGGTATATTATCTGGCGTTGCTGAGCCTGAGCCTACAACAGCGCACGGGCCAGCTTCAACAGACCATCAAGGCGCTGGGCGCATCGTGGCAACGCCAGGCGGAGTTACAAGGATACGCCGCGCTGATTACCCAGGCGCAGGAGGATGAACGCCGACGGCTGGCGCGCGAACTGCATGATGACACAGCGCAGGCGCTGGTGGCGCTGGCCCGTGGACTCGATACCCTCCGTGTTGGGCAAACACCCAGACACAGACACTCCGCTGCGTCGTCCGCGCCTGAGACGCAAGAGGCGTCAGATGAACCGCATGAACTTCAGCGAGAACAGCAGGAAGAAGACGCCCGCTTTATCGCCGAGCTAGGCGCAATGGCGCGGCGCGCCCTCGAAAGTGTACGGCGAGCCTGCCGCGATTTGCGCCCTTCAGTCCTTGACGATCTTGGGCTGGCGGCAGCGCTCGAGGCGCTCTGCGCCAGTATGAGCCAGCGCGGGTTGCCCACCGAGTATGTGCAAACGGGCGATGAACGGTCATATCCGCCAACGATTGAGGTCGCCGTCTATCGCATCGCCCAGGAGTCGCTGATGAACGCCTACCGGCATGGGCAGCCAACACAGGCGCGACTCATGGTGAACTACCAGCCTGATCGCTTGCGGCTGGAGATCAACGATAACGGGCATGGCTTCAATCCCCAGGCGCTCATTCATCCTACGCATCCTGGCGGTAGAGCGTCCGGCGGGAAAGGAAGCGGGGCGTCAGGCGCGCTGCTAGACCCCGATAGAGCGACACATGATCTCAGCCCCCAGACCACCACACGCTCCGGTCTTGGCATGCTGGGAATGCGTGAACGCGCCGCGCTCATCGGGGCGACGCTCACCATCCAGAGCGCGCGAGGGCAAGGCGTCTGCGTGACACTCGATGTCCCCTTGCCACAAGACTGAACGGATTGGCAGCGCGCTGTTGGCAGGCTGCCACGCTATCGTCTCCTATTGCTCCGCACGCAAATACAGCCCTACCAGATACGCAACGAGCGAGAACAAGAAGGCCAGCGACATGATCAGCGAACTGAAATCATGCCCGTAGTTCATAAAGCTGGCGCCATTGAAGCCCGCCCCAATGATGCCCAACACCCCAAGCGTGGCGATGATGATCCACGCGCGATCCCGTAGCGCAATGGCGCGCCAAAGCAGCCAGAGTGATCCCAGGAAGAGCAACAATCCGACGATGACATGCAACTGCAAAAAAAGCGCGGCCTGTGTAAGCCCCCAACCGACGCCTTGCGCCACGCCGACGAAATAGTTCGCAGCGTTACTTCCGGGGTGCGCCGCAGGTACCTGGACATAGAGGTTCGTCAGCATGCCCAGCAGAAATTGCAGGCAGAGCGCCAGCAACAACACAAAAGTCAGCGTTCGTGGGGAAATTGCATGCGCATGGGCAAGGCGTCCAGCCGCCTGAGACGACGACTTGCGCGCCGATGAGCCTGCGCGATATGTTTTCATATATCTCTCCTTTCGCGAGATGTTTGGACGCCGATAATTTTAGTTCGCGAGATAAAATATGTCAACCCCTGATACTGTAGATCATAGCGCGCATGAGAGGCAAGACCGGCAAGACAAGCAAGACAGGCAAGATCAGCAGCATGGGTTGCAGTGGCAGCCAACGCAGGAGCTGCGCAGCCTGAGCGCGGCGGTTGAGCTATTTACTCAGGCGGTGGCCGAGCATATGGGCATCAATACCACCGATCTCCAATGCCTCAACCTCATCCACGAGATTGGCGCGCCCACCGCTGGCGAGTTGGCCGCGAAGACCGGCCTGAGCAGCGGCAGTATCACTGGCGTGGTGGATCGGCTTGAGCGGGCGGGCTACGTGCAGCGGCAGGCTGACCAGGCAGATCGGCGCAAGGTGCATCTCGTCCCAACCGCAAAAGCGGGACAGGTGGCGCAGACCGTCTTCCTTCCCATGCTGGCAGAGGTGGCGCAAAACTACGCCACCTATACGGAAGCAGAATTGCGTTTGATCGTCGAGTTCATGCGACGTACCCGTCTGACGCTGGCCGAGCAGGCAGAGCGGATACGGCGACAGGGGCGCATCAAATGAGCACCTCGAAGATCGCCTGATCGTCGCCGAAGCGTAGGGGATCGCCCGATTCCAGAGGGATCAGACGATCCACGCGTACGGTATCAATCCAGGTGCCGTTCGCGCTTTGCAGGTCTTCGATCACCCACTGGTTGTTCATAAAGAAGATGCGCGCATGGTAGCGCGAGACCGTCCCATCAGGGATGATGATGTCGTTGCCAGCCGTGCGACCAATCGTCGTCGTATCCTGATGTAGCACAAACGCCTGCCCCGTGAGCGGGCCAGAGCGGAAGGTGATCCGGCAACGCACAGGCCGCCCGTTTGGCCCCATCACACGATCCGCCGCCGCGCGCGCGCCGGAGAGATCGTAGCCGCAGGTGGTGCAGAAGCGGTTGGCCGGATTATTCGCCGCGCCACAACGGAAGCAGGTTCCTGGCGCGCCGGGGGCGCCACGAGCGGGCGCCACACGCGGCGCGGCGGGCGGCGTTTCGACGACCGGCGCATATTGCCCGATGGTAGGCGTAGGCAGGCGCGCCGCGCCAGTGGTCAGTTGATTCATCGCCATGCGCAGATCGGACGCCATATCCGCCGCCGTCTGGTAGCGGTTGCGCTGATCCTTCTCCATCGCCCGCAGGATGATCTCATTGACCAGGGGCGGCAGCGACGGCACAATCGAGATAGGCCGGGGCGTTGGCTCCTGAATGTGCTTCATGATGATGCCAACGGGATTATCAGAGACATAGGGCAGGCGACCTGTCACGCACTGGAACAGCACCACGCCTAGCGCATAGACATCGGTGCGGGCATCCACAATGCCATCCGGCAGCCCTTGCTCCGGCGCCATATATTGGGGCGTGCCCACCGTCGAGCCGGTGCGCGAGAACGCCATGCTCGCCTCGAGCATCGTGGCGATGCCAAAGTCCGAGAGCAGCATTTGATCGGGATCGCGCAACAGCATGTTCCCCGGCTTGACATCCCGATGGACGATCTTGCTCTTGTGCGCGCAGTGCAACGCCTCAGCCGCCTGCTCGATCACACTGAGCGCCCAGAGCAGACTGACGGTGGTATGCGCCGCGTCGGCCTTGATCAATCGGTCGCGCACGGTGCCCCCGGAGATATACTCCATGACGATATACGCCCAGCCCAGGTCTTCGCCAAAGTCATAGACGGGGACGATATGTGGATGCGCCAGCTTGGCTACTAGCCGCGCCTCTGTGTTGAATCGCTGCAAAAACGAGCCATCCGCCGCCTGTTCGGACTGCGAGGAGATCGCCTTGATGGCGACATAGCGGTCAAGCGCAGGCTGATAGGCTTTGTAGACGCGCGCCATGCCCCCCTGGCCCACCAGTTCGACGATCTCATATTTTCCTAGCGACTGCCCAATGATGTCAATCATGGCCTGGCGCCCCCCAGCCACTACCGAAGATGTTCGGGATTCCGAAAGATGATGCCCGGCGGCCTGAGGTGAGAGAGTCTGCGCAACTTTGCTGTTTCAGGCGCGCGCTGATCGCTTTGATCAATCCTTATAATAGTTTCCAATCGCTAGCGACCTAGTGATTGGTTGGTCTGGCTCCCGTTGCCGCCAGCGCACAAGGCTGGACTGACCAGACGAACGTCAAACAGACAGGGCGTAAAGCCCTGCTTGTTTGACGTTATCGCTGCGAGATTGTCTACTCCACTATCTATCACTGCAACGATTGCAGGATCACTAGCAAGCATACCTTCAGGCTGCTCCTTGACTACCCCCACCACATAGAACCCGTTACGAGGCACGATGCGGACTTGGGCGATACGAGTCTGCTGCGTCCGAATAGTAATCGGGAGCCTGGAAGGTTGTATAAGCCCTTGCTTCCAGCCAGCCTGGGAAATCGCCTGAATGGTATAGACCAGCATGGTACGCCCGTTCTGCTTGTCTTTGTACTTGGGAGGACGAGGACGTCCTCCCAACTTCATTGGCTCGGCTTGCCAATCGCTGAGCGCAGCGAAGAAATTCTGCCAGTTTGTGTCGAGCGCGCGTAACACCCATTGGGCCACCTTGGCGGGCAGTGCCTTATAGGTCTTATGCGCCTGCATGCGACGATCCATCTCGGGATAGCTGAGGTAAACGCCTTGGAAAATGAAGGATTGCCGGACTTCGTAGAGCGCCGCATTGTAGAGATTCTTGGCAGCGAAAGCAGCACTGTCTATCAGAGCAAAGCGAGGGTCGACACGCTTGATGACATGCTGCTCAACCAATTGCACGTGTACCCTCGCTTCCCTTCTCTAACGTGCCTTCTTCGGCTGCATAAGGTTATAGACTCTGCTCACACATTTCTCACCAGATTTATCAGGGAGATACGAGAAGAGGCTATGAACCCTATAACGTTTATAATACGACAAAAGAGACACGCTTCGCACGCCCCTCAGCGCAGATCAGTGTGATCTGCGCAACACTTTTCCCCCAGCACAAGGAGAACCACATGGCACAACTGATCGCGCTCGACATCCCCGCGCCGCATGGCCGCCTCGAGGCGTTGCTGCGCCTGCCCGACACACCCCATACGCCAGAGACGGGAGAGGCAGTTGCGCCACGGATGGCGGCGCTGGTCTGCCATCCGCATCCACTGGGCGGCGGCACGATGCACAACAAAGTCGTCTTTCGGGTGGCGCAGGCGCTTGGCGACCTGGGCATGCCGACGCTGCGTTTCAACTTTCGTGGGGTGGGCCGCAGCACAGGCGCCTACGACGAAGGCTGCGGCGAAGCAGATGACGTGCGCACGGCGCTCGACGCGCTTGCGGAGCTGTACCCTGACGTTCCCCTCTGCCTGGCGGGCTTTTCGTTTGGCTCGTGGGTGAGCCTGCCTATCGGCGCTGTGGACGCGCGCGCCCGCCAGTTGATCGGCGTGGGCGCGCCGGTCGCCTCGCTGACGATGGATACGCTGACCGCCTGCGAGAAGCCCAAGCTGATCGTACAGGGGGCAAACGATCAATATGGCCCAGAGGTAGAGCTACGCGCCTGGTTCGCGCGCCTTGCGCCTCCCAAACACCTGACGATCATCTCCGGCGCCGATCATTTCTTCACCAATCAACAGCAAGAACTTTATGATGCGGTGGTTGCCTATTTTCGCTCAGGCGAGTCGGCGCTGGGCGCGGTGTAGTTTTGTAGCGAAGCAACCGCTACGCGGCGACCGCCAGCGAGTAGCGCCAGTAATAATAGATGCGCGTGGCGATGGTCGCCGCCAGCGTGAGCGCCAGCAGCGCCGCCGTGATGATACCCTCGGCGACGCCTGCCGTCTCATTCTTCAGGCCAGCAGCGCTGAACCCCACATCAGCAATTCCCTTCAACGCCAGCAGCGCCACCCACATCACCACACTGATAGGCGTCCCTTTCACAAACAGCAACCCCTGCTCTTTGTCAATACGCACCCTGATCATCGCGCCGCGCAGGCCACCCAACGCCAGCCCAATCACAAAAGCCAGCCCAATGATGACCGCACTGTACTGGTTATCAAACAGGTCGTTTTGGATGCCGGTATAGCTGATCAAGAACATGAACACGGGCAGAAGCCACATGCGACTGACCCGCACCTGTCGCTCTTTGAGCTGGCGAAATGCAATGAAGCCGACGATAAGGACACCGGCGATCTCAATGAGAAAGATCGCCACCTGCGAGGCGGGGATGGGAATAGGGATGACCATAGGTTGCCTCCTGCATGAACGTGTAGACGTGCAAATTTCTATGAGTACCGGGAGCGCCCGTATCTTATCTACGCGCATAGATGCGCACATCTATCGCTAGCATATCCCATTGATTGGCCCCTGTGCTGTGATTGCGGTATCACTTCGGATCAAATTTTGGCGCCCCCTGGACAAATCAACACAAATCAACTAAAATTGTTGCTAAGAGCGTCAAACGGCGACGCGCTGATCAACATAAATCAACATATCGAGAGGAGAGAACCATGTCCGCGCCAAAGGGGCTCGAGGGGGTGGTTGTCAATTCCACCCAGATCAGTCATGTCTTCGGCGAAGAAGGCCGACTGGTCTATCGCGGCTATGACATTGGGCAGCTTGCGGGAAAGGCCAGCTACGAAGAGGTCTGCTACCTGCTCTGGAAAGGTCATCTGCCCACACGCAGCGAGCTTGACGCGCTGAACCAGGCGATGCGCTCGCAGCGCACACTGCCCGATGAGGGAGCGACATTACGGCTTTTGCCAAAAACGGTTGATCCAATGGACGCTCTGCGCACTGGGGTCTCAGCCGTCGCCGCCATGCTAGAGATCAGCGGGACGGCCACCTATGAGCAGGCGCTCGCCATCACAGCGCGCTTCCCCACCATTGTCGCCGCCTTCCAGCGGATTCGCAACGGCCAGGAGCCGATTGCGCCGCGATCTGATCTCAGCCACGCCAGCAACTATCTCTATATGCTGACTGGCGATGTCCCCCTCGAAAACCACGTCAAGAGTCTGGATACCTATCTCGTGCTGCTGGCTGACCACGGCATGAACGCCTCGACCTTCACCGCCCGTGTCATCGCCTCAACCGAGTCTGACTTGGGGTCGTGTGTGGTAGGGGCCATCGGCGCGCTCAAAGGCCCGCTGCACGGCGGCGCACCCGCTCTGGTGATGAATATGCTCGACGAGATTGGCTCAGCCGAGAACATCAAGCCATGGGTAGACAACGCACTCGACACACACAAGAAGCTGATGGGCTTTGGACACCGCGTCTACAAAACGACCGACCCGCGCGCCGAGATTCTGCGTGACATGGCGAGGCAATCGTCAACGCCGGAGTTCTTCGCGCTGGCGAATGGCACTGAGCGGTACGCGCTCGATGAACTGCACCGGCGCAAGCCCGACCAGCGGCTCTATACCAACGTGGAGTTCTACTCAGCCGCCGTGCTCAACTCGGTTGGTCTCCCACGCGATTTCTACCCTCCAACCTTCGCCATCAGCCGCGTCGCCGGATGGACAGCGCACATCCTGGAGCAGATGGTGGGCAACCGGCTGATTCGTCCGCAGTCCGAGTATGTTGGGCCACAGGGGTTGACCTTCAAGCCAGTGGACGAGCGCGAGGCCGTTACCGCCTGACCTATCCCCGCCTTCCCCGGATGGGAAAAGGGACGGGGCGTATACTGTATCACGTCGGACAGGGGGCGGGCGGTTAAAACCGCGCCGAAGGGTGGCTTCGCCACCACAAAGTCCGCGAAGGCGGACTACCTCGCGTTGAAAAGATAGCTGGCTAGGCCCTCGCCCGCGAGTAGACCAGCGATGCTTGCCTGGATGATGCCCTGGCTCTGGCCGGGGCCATCTCCGGCGACGAATAGCCCTGGCGTGGTCGTCTGCATATGATCATCTGTGGAGAAGTAGTTGAAACGCTCTTCCGCTGGGCCATAGACCAGCGCATCGTCAGATAGCACGCCTGGGGCCATCTGATTGATGCGTCCCAGGAACGTTTCACAGGCGCGCCAGTAGGCGTCTGGATAGGCGTCATACAGCGCGCCGGGGATGGCGTCGGCGCACGACGGACGCACGCTATTTTGGGCCAGCGCCTCGGCGTCGGTTGGGCGTCGCTGGCGCACATCCTCCATCCGCTGAACGATCAACTTCCCCGGAGCGCGTTCGTTGAGCAGACGCGCGCTTTCCTCGCCACCATGCCATGTGCCAGCAGCGCCTTCCGCGCCGGGCTGAATTAACAAAGCCATCGTCGTCGTGGGGCCGCGCTGCTCACGCTTCAGCGCTGGTACGCCGCTGGCCACCAGCGCCCCATAGCGCGTGACGGGCGTCACCACTCCGCCGGGGCAGGTCGCATAGGTTTTGATGAGCGCGTCGTCGCCAAGCGACATCTGAAGGCGCGGGTCGGGGTTGACATCCGTCAGCGGATCGTAGGTCATGGCGGGCAATTCCATCCGCACACCGTAGGTTGTTGGCAGGGGGATGATGCGCGCGCCCAGCCCGCCAGCGATGCGCGTCAGCCATTCCGCGCCGTAACGTCCCGGCGCCAACAACACTGCCCGTGTGTGTATGCGCTGGGGCTGGCTTGTCTCTCGTGGCGCATCCTGCTTGCCAGATGTAGGAATGAACGTCACAACATAGCCATTCCCAGCATTGACGATCTGCGTGACCTGTGCGCCCATGAGTTGTCGCGCGCCGTGTTCGGTCAGCAGCGTATACAGCCGACGCAACGCGCCCTGCCGCTCGTCCGCAGTCAGGCGGCGGGCGGGATAGTTCGTGATATAGTCAATGCCTGCCAATCGCGCCTGCTCGATGGCGTTGGCAAGTGGTTCGGCGGGGGCAGGACGCCAGGGAGCCGTCGCGCCAAGTTCGGTGAAGAGGGCATCCACCCGTCGCGCCTGCCGCTCGAAGGCATCGCCCGCGACGACCGGGCGCACCTCTGGCGGCGCGCTGACGGGAGGCATGACGGGCAGGGTAGTCGTACCAAAATAGAGACTGCCACCAAGAAACAATCCCGCGCCACCGTAGCCCTCGGAGGTGGGCGTCGCCTGGCGCAGCCGCTCTTCCAGCGGGAGTCCGGCTTCAATCAGCGTTAGTGTGGTTCCAGGACGGCGGCGTAACACCTCATACGCCGCCAACAATCCGGCGACGCCCGCGCCGACGATCACCACCTCGCTTGTCTCCACGCTGTTTCTCCTGTTTGCTCCGCTGGCTGTGCTGGCAAATGCGCCTATTGCCTATGAATATTGTAGCGTGGGGTTGGGAGGTGAGCTGGGTAGCATATGAATGAGCAGGCGAGAGGGGCAGGCGACAGAAGCAGACCGAGTAACGCCGCCGTCCCGGGTGGCCCCACGCCCGCAGGCGCCATCGCCCAGGCGTCCCATGCCAGTTGCATGTTCCCATCTCCCCGATACCTACGTCCGCTTGCGCATTCCACACGTCCACACATCCAGCGCTTGCACTGCCTCTCGCCATGTGATACCACTGGCATACCTGTTATCTACTCTTCTCCGAAAGTAGCGCATCGAACGTGAAGGAGCCAGACAGCCATGCCAACCGACACCCCACCTTCCCTGCTTTCGCCCAATCACTTCCCCAAGCGGCTGGCAGACCTGGGCTTTGCAGGACAAGTCATCAACGGCATGGAGGTGATTACGCCACCCCTGTGTAATGTACCTGCGGGGCCATTTCTGATGGGCAGCGACAAACGCCATGACAAAGACGCACGCGACGACGAACAGCCGCAGCATACTGTGACATTGGCTGCCTACCAGATCGCTCGCTATCCCGTAACGGTCGCCGAGTATGCCTGCTATGTGCGCGCAACTGGCCAACAACCGAATGGCTGGCAAAGTCAAGTGAAGGAGCTGGATCATCCGGTCATCAACGTCTCATGGAACGACGCACAGACGTATGTGCGCTGGCTGGCGCAGGTGACAGGCCAAGCGTGGCTGCTGCCTACTGAGGCAGAATGGGAGAAAGCGGCGCGCGGAACCGATGGGCGTATCTATCCCTGGGGCGACATCTGGGAGACGCTCGCCAACACCTGGGACAGTGGCCCACACCGCACGACGCCGGTAGGCGCCTATCCCGGCGGCGCTAGCCCTTACGGCGCGAAGGACATGGCAGGCGCCGTCTGGGAGTGGTGTAGCAGCCTCTATCAATCATATCCCCACTTGGGGAACGAGGGGAGGGAGAATCTCAATCCTATTGGCAGCAGATGCCTCCGTGGAGGTTCGTGGCGCTACGCTCCCCAGCTCGCGCGCACTGCGTGTCGTGGCAGCGACATTCCCGACAGCTTCGGCGATGACTTTGGGTTCCGTGTGGTCTTGGCCTCTCGCTCTTGACGTAGGGGGTGTGGTTTCAACCGCCCGCCTGCTTGCCCTACTAACCTGCTTCGCCATTCGCGATCACTTCAGGCATGCGATCCCTCTCCCGCACGCGGGGGAGGGACAGGGATGGGAACCACGCCCTACGCGATCACGCTTGCCACTAGCTGAGACAGCGTGTGGGCAAGGCACAGGGCCGCCAGGATGGCGGCGCTACTCCACTCTACTCTTCTCCCTTCCCATCTCTGGGAGGGGCAGGGGGTAGGTCAGTGCGCCCCGTTGAAGGCTTCGGCGGGCTGCGCGCTCACGGCTGCTAACGATTCCTCCATGATGTCGAGGCCGTCGGCCAACTCTTCATCCGTCGTGACGAGCGGCATGAGCAGGCGGATCACGTTGTCATAGAGGCCAGCCTTGATGAGGATCAGCCCGCGTGAACGCGCCTCGGCAAGCAACGCCGCCGCCTCGCCGCTGGCCGGTGTGCGTTTCTCGCGGTCGCGCACAAGCTCCATCGCCACCATCGCGCCCAGGCCGCGCACATCGCCAACCAGTGGGAAGCGTTCCTGCCAGCCGCGCATGCGGGCGAGCGTCGTCTCACCAATGTGTTGTGCGCGCTCTAACAAACCCTCATGCGCAAAGATGTCAACTACCGCCAGCGCCGCCGCGCATGCAATGGGATTGCCGCCGTAGGTGCTACCTACCCCACCCGGCAGCGGCGCATCCATGATCTCGGCGCGGCCAACCACAGCAGCCAGCGGCATCCCCGCCGCCAGCGACTTCGCCATCACGATCAAATCAGGCTCGACGCCGCTATGCTCCACCGCAAAGAGCTTGCCTGTGCGGCCAAAGCCGGATTGCACTTCGTCGGCGATCAAAACAATGCCATGCTGATCACAGATACGCCGCAGCGATGGCAGGAAGTCAGCCGGTGGGACGACAAAGCCGCCTTCACCCTGCACTGGCTCAACCAGGATCGCCGCCACCTGTTCCGGCGCGATGCGTGACAGGAAGGCGCGCTCGATGGCGACCTCCCACGAGTGACAGCACGTGCCGTCGCGCCGGTTGAAGCCGCACTGATAGCAGTAGGGATAAGGGATGGCGTGGATGTCGGCGGCCAGCGGGCCAAAGTTCTGGCGGTACGGGCGCACCTTGCCGGTGAGGCCCATCGCCATGTTCGTGCGCCCGTGGAAGCTGTTCTCAAAGGCGATCACCGCCGGGCGTTTGGTGTAGGCGCGCGCGATCTTGATGGCGTTCTCGATGGCCTCGGCGCCACTGTTGATGAGCAGTGTCTTCTTAGGGAAAGCGCCGGGGGTGATCTCGGTCAACCGCTTCGCTAACTCAATGTAGGGTGGCGGGGTAAGCACCTGCGCGCAGGTGTGGGTGTAGGCGTCAGCCTGGGCGTGGATGGCCGTGACCACGGCAGGATGCGAATGACCAACGTTCATCACGCCGATGCCACCTGCGAAGTCGAGATAGGTGTTGCCATCAACGTCCACCACACGCGCGCCCGACGCCGTAGCCGGGTAGACCGGATGATAGGTTGCCAGGCCGCGCGGCAGGTAGCGTTCGCGTTCGGCCTGCAACGCTCGCGTCTTGGGGCCAGGCTGCTGCGTTTGGCGTGTGCGCTTTGGCGCCGTCGTCTCCTTGCTTTTTGGTGCGCTTGCGCTTGCCGGTCGCCCTGCTTTGACTGTAGTCGCCATCTCTTCCCCCTATCACGTCTCTGTCACAGTTTATCGTTTGTTTTCCGTTCTAGCCCTATCCTACTCGGCGCACAGGCTGCGTGTCCACGGCCAGGGGGATGAACAAACGCCAGATGATGTTGGCCATGCTGTCGAAGCGGTTGCGGGTAGTTGAGGATAGTCGCGAGTGATGGAACACCCACAGACTCCCTTGCATGCCACGCGCTATACTTTGTATAGTGTGAGCCGGGAGCCTGGCAGCCGGTGTGTGGCTGCGCGCCCGAAAAAAACAGCACGACGAACATATCACAGACAGGGAGAAGCAATGCGACTCGGTTTACAAGTTCCCAACTTCACGTATCCGAATGGGCAGAGCCAGCTTGGCGATACCTTTGGCGAGATCGCCATGCGCGCCGAGCGGGCAGGATTGTATAGCCTCTGGGTGATGGATCACTTCTTCCAGATACCAAACGTTGGCCCAGTGGAGCATGAAATGCTGGAGGGATGGTCGGCGCTGGCCTTCGCCGCTGGCCGCACGAACCACATCCGCCTGGGGACGATGGTCACGGGCGTCACGTACCGCCATCCGGGCCTGCTGGTGAAGACGGCCACCACGCTCGATGTGCTCTCACATGGACGCGCGTATTTTGGCATTGGCGCCGCCTGGAACGAGCAAGAGCACGCCGGACTTGGTGTTCCCTTCCCGCCGTTGGGCGAGCGCTTCAAGCGGCTGGAAGAGACGCTGCAAATCGCCAAGCAGATGTGGGCAGGTGACGAGAAGCCCTACAATGGCCAGTATTATCAACTCGCGCGTCCGCTCAACTCGCCACAGTCGGTGCAGCGCCCGCATCCGCCCATCCTCATCGGTGGCGGCGGCGAGCAAAAGACACTACGTTTGGTGGCGCAGTATGGCGACGCCTGCAACCTGTTCGCTCGCCTGGGCAATGAGACGCTTAAGCACAAACTCGAGGTGTTGCGTAGCCACTGCGAGGCGGTGGGCCGCCCATATGAAGAGATCGAGAAGACGACGCTCACCACCCTCAACCTCTCACGCGATGGCGGCAACGGCTCGACAACGCCCGCCCAGGCAGTTGAAATGTTCGCGGCGCAGGCGGCGCTGGGGATCGATCAGGCTATCTTCAACATGCCCAATGTGTACGATCCCGCTGTGTTCGATCTGCTGGCGACCGAGGTGGTTCCACAGGTGGAGCGCATCACTGTCGCGGGGCGCTGACCTACCCCCTTGCCCCCTCCCAGAGATGGGAAGGGGGAATCAGCGCGGGCGGTTGAAACCGCGCCGAAGGGAGCCGCATGTGCGGCTCCACGAAGTCCGCCTTCGCGGACTC
>JAJPIU010000228.1 GCA_021324535.1 Pseudomonadota bacterium | reverse complement strand
GCGACGCTGGATCGTCTGACGCATGGGCGGCTGGTCTTGCCTGTGGGGCTTGGCGCGATAGACGATGGTGGCTTCTCCAAAGTGGGTGAGGAGCTTGACCGAAAGAAGCGGGCGGAGATGCTGGATGAGAGCCTCGATATTCTGGCGGGCCTGTGGAGCGGGCAGCCGTTCTCCTACGATGGCGCACATTATCATGTGCAAGAGATGACGTTTCTACCGACGCCCGTCCAGTTCCCGGAGTCGCCGCATGTGCCCGTCTGGGTGGTGGGCGCGTGGCTGCGTATGAAGTCGCTGCGCCGCGCGTTCCGTTGGGATGGGATCATCCCCTCGAAGATGAACGCCGATGGCTCGTTCACCGATATGACGGCGGATGACATACGCGCGTTGCGCGAGATGGCCGCGCGCGAACGCCCAGCCGATGCGCCTCCCATCGAGATCATCTTCGAGGATGAGACGCCAGGGGACGATCTGGAGCGGGCGCAGGCGATCATCCAACCACTGGCCGAGGCGGGCGTCACCTGGTGGCTGGAAGCCGTCTGGCATACACCGGAGACACAGGGCGGCCTCGCGGGCATGCGTAAACGTATCGAGCAGGGGCCACCATCGTCATCTGCGCCTGTGAAGGGAGAATAGCATGCGCTTTGGACTGGACGTGCCAACCGATGAAGAGTTCTCCGACCCGCGTGCCCTGGCGGAGCTTGCCGCCGAGGCTGAGGCGGCAGGTTGGGATGGCTTCTTCATCTGGGATACGCTCTTCAAGCCTGAGCAGCCAACCTTCGCCGTGGCCGACCCCTGGATCGCGCTGACGGCAATTGCCCTGCGCACACAAAGCATCACGCTTGGAATCATGGTGACGCCGCTGCCACGCCATCGTCCGTGGCTGGTGGCGCGCCAGGCAGCGATGATCGATCAGCTCTCCGGTGGGCGGCTGATCCTCGGCGTTGGCCTCGGCTTCAAGGAAGAGGAGTTTACCACGTTTGGCGAAGAGGCCGACCTGCGTGTACGCGCCGCCAAGCTGGATGAGGGGCTGGCGATTCTCGACGGCCTCTGGCAGGGTAAGCCTTTCTCTCACAATGGCGAACACTATCAGCTTGAAAACGCGCTGCTCTTCCCTATGCCTGCGCAGAAGCCACGCATCCCCATCTGGCTGGGCGGCGGCTGGCCACGCCGTAAGCCTTTTCAGCGGGCTGCGCGCTGGGATGGTGTCTACCCCTTGTCAGATCATCAGCGCACGCATCAACAACTCTCGCCCGCTGATATTCGTGAGATGGTCACCTACATCCAGGACATTCGCCGGGGGCAGGGAATTACCGGCCCATTCGATGTGGCGCTGGCAGGCATGACGCCCAGGGATGACCCACAGCGCGCGGCGGAGATCGTCTCTGCCTACGCCGATGCGGGCCTCACCTGGCGCCTGGAATACGACCAGGGATCGCTCAGCGACTATCGTGCGTTTGTTCGCCAGGGGCCACCACATCTGGCGGACTGATGTTTTGCTCACATCCGGCAAAGCGGACTACGATAAGAGGAAAGGAGGGACGCTCAGACGATGATGGTCTGACGCCCGATGACGACAAAGCGCCAGAAGAAACGAGCAGCCTATGGGAAACGCAGGCCATCATGCGGAACTCACCTTCGCATCGGCGCGATCCCTCTCGCTGGTGATGCTCACGCATGCGTTCAACCGTGGGTTCGAGGGCTATCTGGTTCCCATCGCCCAGACGAGCGACTCACTGTTGCGGATGCTGCGCGAGAACGACGCGCGCGAAGAAGAGTCACTGGTGGCGCTGACGCCCGATGGTGAGCCGGTGGGGGTGGCGCTGCTCAGCAGGCGTGGCGCGCGCGCATGGGTGGCTGGCATGGGCATAGCGCCAGAGTGGCGTGGCCAGGGCTACGGCGCGGCGCTGCTGGGGCGACTGCTCGAACGCGCTCGCGAACTGGGCGTGCGGGTGGTCTCCCTCGAAGTGCTCGAAGAGAATAGCGCTGCCCGCAGCCTGTACGAGCGGCTGGGCTTCCGCGAGACACGGCGGCTGGCAGTCTACACCGGTAAAGCGAAGACTGGTACGCGCGAGGCGCTCGTGTCGCAAAGAAACGCCATTTGTGCGCTTCCGGTCGCCGAGGCGCTTGCCCACTATGATGCGCTGCACCGTATGACACCGCCCTGGCAGCGCGAACAGGCGACGCTTGCGCGGATGGCGACACGCCTCAAAGCGATCTGTCTGGCGGGGCAAGCCTCCCCTATGCTTGCATCTACAGTTCCCCTGATGTCGCCTGTAACGGGGCCGTCTGTGGAAGCCACGCTGCTCTACTCTCTGCAACCACAAGGCTATAGCTTGCTCGATATTGGCGTGCGCGCAGGAACAGTGACGCAGCGGCGGGCCAACGCGCTTGCGCTGGTGCGTTACATCCTCAGGGAGCGACCGGATGCCCTGTTGCGCGCCATCAACGTGCCGCCGGGCGATCCGCTGGGCGAGGCGCTCGATGCGCTTGGCTGCCCCATTGTGGCGAGGCAACGCGAGATGGCGCTTACGCTGACCTAACCCCTTGTCCCCCTTCCCATACATGGGAAGGGGGAATAACGTATCTACACAGCGGCGTCAATGCGTTGGGCAAGCTCGGTATCGCGTTCGGTGATACCGCCTTCATCATGGGTGGAAAGGCGCATAGTGATGTTGACATAGCGGATGTCAATATCGGGATGGTGGCCCAACTCCTCGGCGATGTCTGCCACGCGATCCACGAAATAGATCCCCTCAGGGAAGGTAGGAAAGGCGAAACACTTGACTAACGCGCCATTCTCTTCCACCCAGCCGGGAAGCTGCGTCAGCGCCGCCTTCAGTTCGTCATCGGTCAACTTCGCCATGTGATCATCCTCCGCTCTGCAAGTGAAATGCGCATGACTTTCAATCCAGTATATCACCAGCCCAGCGCGCCAAAGGCGAAGGTGAGCGCCCACAGCAGCGCCATCCCTACGACGATGGTAAGTATGACATTGCGTGTGCGCCAGGCGACCAGCGCCGCCACCAGCGCCGCGAGCAACCGTGGCGTGAAGATAACGCTCAGTGAGTTGGGCGCGCCGCCGAAAGGGAACACTTCCAGCGCGACAATGGCGGTCAGCGCTGCGACCGGCGTGAACTCAAGCGCGCGCTGCACAGGGGATGGGATGGTGAACCGTCCCGCCAGTGCGATAAACGAGGCGCGCGTGAGCAAGGTGATCGCGCCGATGGCAAGCGCCGCAGCCCATAGCTGCCAGCCCATTGTCATGCCTGCTCCTCGCTTTCCGGCTCTTTCGTTGTACCTGCTTGTCTGCCCGCTTGCGACTGGTTGGCAGTTGTGGCTGTACGGGCTGGCCAGAGCATACCGGCGCCCACCCCAAGCACAATCGCAACGATCAGTCCCAGCTTCAGCGGCAGCCCGGCCACCAGCACGGCCAGCGCGCCAGCTACCACAGCCACTGTTACATTGGCGCGGTCTCGCAGGCGCGGAGCCACCAGCGCAATAAAGGTGAGCGGCCCGGCAAAGTCGAGATTCCAACTGGCGGGGATGCTGGCGCCAAGAAAGATGCCAGCAGCCGTGCTTAATTGCCACGACAACCAGAGGGAAAGCCCGGCTCCCAGGAAATACCAGTGGCGATGTGGCGAGGCGGCGTCGTCGCGATAGCGAATTACCGAGACAGCGTATGCCTCGTCAGTCAGCAGATATGCCAGCAGCCAGCGTTTCCAGCCGGGGCGCAGGTCGCGCAGATAGGGCGCAAGCGAGGCGCTATAGAGGGCATGGCGCAGGTTGACGATGGCTGCGGTGATGACGATGACGACCGCCGAGGCGCCTGCGCCAATTAACTGGGCGACGATAAACTGAGACGAACCAGCGAAGATGATACCCGACATGGCCAACGCCAATGGCGCGCCAACATGCGCCGCGATGGCCGTCACGCCGTAGATCAGCCCAAAGGGTATCGCCCCGATGATCAGAGGTATCTCGGCGCGCGCGCCCGCCAGCGCCTCGCCAAGTCGTGTGTGCGTCGTGTTCTGTTGTGGTTTCAGCGATTGGGCAAAAAGCGTCTTCATGCCACGAAGTATAGGCGCTGGCAGGCGTGTATCGCTTGTACGATCTTGCGCTGTTTGCCCTTACCCACTGTCTGTTCTCTCCCTTCCCCCAGCGGGAGAGTGAAAAGGATCAGGCTCGTGCGGCGCGATAGACTCCAGGCGGAACGCCGACGATGCGCTTGAAATGGCGTGTCAGGTGGCTTTGGTCGGTGAAGCCAACCAGCGCCGCCACCTTGGCCACGGCCAGCCCATGCGCTAGCAATTCCTTCGCGCGATGTACCCGAACCTGTGTAAGGTAAGCGTGCGGCGGAAGGCCGACACGCGCGTGAAAGAGGCGCAGCAGGTGAAACGGGCTGAATCCGGCGCCTTCGGCTAGCTCGGCAAGCGTCACGCGCTCGTTGTAGCGGTCATGCAACAGCGAACGTACGCGCTGTATGGCCTGATCGTCATGTGTGGGGGTAGGCAAGATGATGGGGCACGCCTCCGCATGCCGCTGGACGAGCCGCCCAAAGGCCAGCAACAGGCGCGACTCACGTTCGAGGCGGTCGTCGCTGCGTTCAAGCGCGCGGTGAAGCTGCGCAATCTCATGCGCCAATGTGGCGTCATCGATCACCGGCTCAGGGAAGAAGGGGATACCATGTGGGCGGTCTGCAAGCTGGCTGGCGGCGTCTTGCAGGAGTTCAGACGCAGGATAGAGCATGCGATAGCGCCAACCGCCATCGGTTGCTGCGGAGCCAGTATGTGGCTCGCCAGGGTTGATGACCACCACCGATCCCATCGGCGCAACGTGACGCGCGTGGCGATAGTCGAACTGCTCCGCGCCAGCCTCGATGACGCCAATGGCGAACCCGTCATGTATATGCGGGACAAAGCGATGTCTGATATAGTTGGCGTGCAGCAGTTCCAGATTGCCTAGGTCGCGATCTCGCCAGAAGACGGCATGTTCCCCGCCAGCAGGATGTTCGTTCGCCATAGCATCTATCAACTCACCAAGAGATTGGTCTCACATCACCCTGTAGGGAGTATACATCATACTCCAGGCCGCGTAGGCGGCCTTCGCGGCTGAAAGCCCCTAGGCGCGGCTTTAGCCGCCAGCCAGGTTGCCAGCATGATTACACGCCCACGCTCATCACGCTCCCACCGTCGTATACTTGCCCGTCCAGACGACCGCGCCCGTGGTGGAAGCCGTTACGGTGACTTCGCAGCCATAGGGGGTAAGCGAGCCACTGGTGACGGTTGGCCCGCTGCCAACGTTTGTGCTGGCGATGGTGGTGAACGTCAAGCCAGTTGGCGTTTTGGAAAGCGTGGGCACGAAGCAGACACCGACGCCAACCGTCTGCCCACCCGCGACTGAGGGCGAGCGAATCGAACAGTAGCCGACTTGTTGCGCCCCAGGCGATTGCACCGCGCGATAGACGCCGCGCTGGCGCTGGCGCGCCTCATCGGCGATTTGCAAACGAGCCAGCAACGCCACCGCGCGATCCGCATAGTTATCCAATTGAAGGGTGAGCCGTGCGTCGCCCGTCGCAGTCTCCTGGTAGCGCGTCTCGGCGATCCAAAACTGGTTGACGCCGGGCGTGGGCTGTTGCGCGAGTTGCTGGCCGCGCACGGCAAGCTCAGGCACGAACAGATTGCCATCTGCGCGCACATGGCTGAGCGGGATGGGCACGCCGTTGGCGTCGCGTACCGCAGCAAGCTCGGCTTCAACCTTGTTGGTGGGGTTTGAGTAGGTCGCCAGCCAGGCGTTGGCAATGGCGGTCGCCTGCGTAGCCGTCAGCGGCAGCCGTCCCAAGTTGCGGCGTAGCTTGCGCCTGCGAAAAGGCGCGTTTCCCTGTGAGCCGTCGCCGTTCAGGCGTGGATCGCTGACCGTCAGGGCGCCCGGCCCCGCAACAGGATCGACATACGCTACCTGCACAACGTTATACGCGCGCTGAGCGGAGGGCATCACCCGCCAGCTCAGAATGTCTTCGCTGTGCGCCATGTATACTGTGGTAGTGATGTCGCGCTGATGCGCCAGCAGCCGCCAGGTTGGGAAGCCTGCCGTATCTACATGGGTAGGATGATCGTAGACCGTCCAAACGTAATCGCCGAGCGCGCCCATCAGATCGTGCAGGATTTCTTCGAGGTTATAGCCGTCGTAGACGGGCGTAAAGGTGTTGGTGGGCGCGTTGGGCAGCACACCCGACATATCCTGATCTATGGGCAAATAGGCCGCGCGTTTGGCGAACTCGGCGGCAATGATCGCCTGGGCGGTGGTCGCGCTATTGTAGGATGCGTCATCGGGGTCGTCGCGCAGGGCCACGCCGCCACCCAATGCCGAGAGCGCCACATATTCGCCCGCTGCGCCATCCAGCGCAAGGGCAGGATCAGACCATTCGCCGCTGAATGCTGTGAATGAGCCGTCGCGCAGGCAAACGCGCGCGAAGAGCGCAAGCTCCGGGCGAGGCAGCCGCGCATTGGGCAGCTTGAGCACACACGCCAGGTCGCCAAAGCCGCCTGGCGCGACGGTGGTAAACTCCAGCGCCTCAATCTGTTCGCCATATTCGCCGACTATCGTCGGCTCGGCTGTCGCGGGGATGGGATACGCCCACAGCGAGAGCGCGCTTCGCAGCATAGTATGTCTCCTTACCTACCCCCAACCCCTTCCCCACACGGGAAGGGGCTTTATGTGATGTTTATAAGCCAGCGGGACGCGCCAATCCGCCGGGGCGTCGCCATGCCTGGTTTGCCTGCCGATCCTGTTCGCGCTGCCAGGCGGTGAGCGTCGCGCGCAATGTCCCGCGCTCCGAGCCGGTCAGTTCGAGCAAGGTGTTGGGCAGCCCACCAGTTTGCGCGGTGAGTTCCAGGGTCTCGGCGGCGCCCATGGAGGTGTGTGGCCCAGTCTGGGGCAGTTTGCCTTCGCCGCCAAATGTCTGTCCAACGTGCGCTTGGGTCGTCTCTGGCACATTCGGCGTCCGTTGTTTGCGGCCACGTCCCTTTGCATGTCGTGTACGCTTATGATGCGTCGTCTTCTTATGGCGTTTGCGTGGATGGCCGCCGCCTCCGTTTGATCCTGATCCGCCGGAGCCACCCCCGCCAGGGTTATACAATGCCATCGTTCTGCCTCCTTTTTCCTACCTCGGATAGAGATAGAGCGGGGAATACACGATGTCGGCCACGAAGGGCAGCACGGTTCCCGCCTGGTCGGCCACATAGGCCCCCATCTGGTTGATGCCTCCACTCAGTGTCCCCGCGCCCAGCGGGGCAAGCGTCAGCGTTGGGTCGAGCGACAGGTAGGGGTCGGCCCCGCTATTCACGTTGATCAGGCCCGTCGTCTGCGTTCCTGGCCCGCCTGCCCCGTGCGCGGGCGCCGCCGTGGGGCCGACTTCGAGCGAGTACGTCCAGGCCACGTTTCCTCCGCCGGGGCTGCCCGGCTGGGCGGGGACGCCGGTATTTACCGCCAGGCCATCGAGGTAGACCCAGACCCATTCCGTCACCACCGGCACACTCGCATTGGTGGGGTTGTTGGCCACGCCCAACACCAGCGAGCCATCCACCGGCAAGAGCAACTGCCAGTTGGCTGACGACAACGGCCCATCGGTGTTGTTGTCCGCCCATTGTTGACGCGGCGACAGGTAGTTTTGGGTGGGGTCGGTCAACGCCCCCTGGGCGAAGGCCGGGATGGCCACCTGGCCGCCATCCACCACCTGCCAGGCGTTGGAGACCGTGAGGGGCGTGAGGAAGGCGCCGTAGAACTCCGCGAGCTGGTCGGTTTCTGGGTAGACGCCGTACCAGGCGTTGGACTTCGTTTGCATCACCACGCGCTCCGTGATATTGCCGAGGTTGGCAAGGCTCTCCGCCGTCTTGAAGCGTTCCAGGAGGTGGAAGACGCCCAGGCAATCGGCGGGGTGGAAGCTGAAGGCGCGGGGGTTCCAGCCGCCGTTGGCGTCGGCCTGCACGTAGAATCCCCCGTAACTGCCGGTATCGAGGTAGGGCGTCGCCACGGG
Organism: Pseudomonadota bacterium; assembly: GCA_021324535.1. Classification (GTDB taxonomy): domain Bacteria; phylum Chloroflexota; class Ktedonobacteria; order Ktedonobacterales; family JADMIN01; genus JAJPIU01. Next base: position 8,910 of record JAJPIU010000228.1, on the reverse strand, counting down.
CGGGCCACGCGAACTGTCGAACCAGCCGACGGAGGCGCCCACCAGTTGAGCCGTCGCGCTGACCTGGCCGCGCCGCCCCACCGCATAGGAGAGCGTGCCCCCATAGGGCCAAGACCCCAGGTACGTGCCCCATAACAACGCCGTGGGGGCTGGCAGATCGCCAAGGATGCCGGAGACCAACAACTGCGCGGGCGATTGGAGAAAGCGGAGCTCGCAGTAGGGCATGCTGCCCGGCCCAGAGGCAGGCGTCATGCCCACACTGGTCACATCCCAACACAGGGTATTGTCGAACCAGACCGTCCCGTTGGCGCTGGCGCCAGACGCGCTGGTATCGGTGATGCGGAGGATGGGCGCCACATAGGACGTAGACGCGCCAGGCACATAGCTGGCGTAGACCAACTGCGTCCAGGTAGGTTGATTGCCTGTGAGCGTTGCGAGCGCGGGACTCACCCGCAGGAAGGCGCCGGTGCTGTCGTACTCGTTGAAGCCGAGGTTGATGACCGCCGCAGCGGAGAGGCCCGACGAGCGCACCCACACCGACGCATTATACACATGCCCCGCCCCCACCGGCACGGCAATGAGCGCGCTGCCCTGTGGGCCGCTGCCCGTCGTCGGGTTCACGTTCAGCCCGTACCATTGGGCTTGCACGAAGCCCGTCGGCGGGAGGTCTATGCGGGCCGCCCCAAACGATTGGGTGGGGCCGCCAGAGAAACAGTTGGCGACGGATTGTTCCCAGCCGCCGGAGCAGACGCTGAAGGACGAGCCGGTGTTGAGCAGGCCGGTGAAGCTCCAGGCGCCGGGGCCGAAGAGGCTGACCGTGTGGACGAGGGGATAGGCGCCGCCGATGTTGACGGTGGCCGCCGCCGTGCTGATCTGTGGCTGGCCGAGCCGGGCGCCGGACGAGCCGTAGGAGGGCTGCTGGAAGGTGGCCACCTGGGCGCCCACGCTACCGGGGCCGGTGTCGGTGAAGACGGTGGCCTGCACACTACAGGGGGCGCCGGAGGGAGCGGTGGGGAACTGGGTGATGCGGATCCAGTACCAGTTTCCACTCGTCAACGTACACCCCACGTTGGCCTGGGTGTGGGCCGTCCCCCCGACCGTATCGATCAGGTCGAGTTGCGTGCCCGTCAACGCCACATAGAAGACCTGGGAAGCGGACTGATAGTGGAGCATAAAGTTCAACTGCCCACTCCCCGGCCACTGGAAGCGACACTGCCAGATGTTGAGCGCGCCCCACGACGGCGAGCCAAAGGCCAGCTGCGTATGAGGCGGAATGGTCAGCACGTTGGCCGAGACAGACGGCGCGCTCCCACTGACGACGGTATAGGCATCCACATTGTTGAAGGGGTCACTAAACGCCAGGACGCCGAGGCCGCTGCCCGCCTGGAAGCCGGGGTTCATCACCAGGTTTTGCAGCGTCACCCTATCGCCGCGCATCCCTGGTCTGCATACACAGACGATCTCAATCGGTTCAAGCTGCAACCGTAACCAATCGCCCTCATCCTCCGGTATGGAGCAGGTGGCCCCCACCACATCGAGATAGACCGGCGAGGAGGCGCTGGGCGGCTGCCACTTCAAGGCGACCGGATACTGGGGTGGGGCTGTGACCCAGGCCAGCAAACTCCTGACAGCAGCCACCAGCGCCGCATAGTTGGCCATGGGCCCCAGTATCACCGAGATGCGGGCCTCGCGGTTCGCGCGGAAGATGCCTCGGCTGGCGCGCTCGCCCTGGGTTCTGACGTTGCCCGTCAAGCCAACCGTGCGAGGTGGCGGCGGTATCTCCAGGCCATCGGGTGACACCAGGACAAAGGTGGCGCCGTCGTTGAGATCGAGCACATTGCCCAAGACGGGATGGGCGCCGAAGGTATCGGTGAGGGGCGCAGTGTAGCCGAATTGTAGGGTAGTCATCCTATCTTGCCTCCCGACACCTGCCATTGCTGGCGTACCCACCAGATGAGTTCGTAGCAGCGGTAGTCCACGCCCGCTATTTGCTCGTAGAAGAAGCCCTTGCCTTCTCTGGCGTCCGCATCGCAGACGGTCGCCACGGTTCCCCCCAGCAGCAGATGGTGAACGACCGCAGGCCACAACGCATCACGTATCTGAAGAACCTTCTGTTCACCGAGGTACCAATCGGTACGCAGGTCAACGAAGGCCTGGACGTGTACCTCGACCTCATCGAAGATGCGGCCCATGTAGCCGACCATCTCGACGGGCTGTTGGGTGGCGTCGGCCTCTGGCACGTAGAGGCAGCACTGCGGGAGGTAGGCGTCCTTGAAGTCTTTTGGGCGACCAATAAAGACCGCGTTTGACACGCCATACCGTGCCGCATCGGAGGCCGACAACGCGGCGAAGGGTGAGGCGCTACTCACCAACGCCTCAGTGAGGATGATGGACTGCATGGCTTGCAGGCAGGCCAGGGTTTGCGGGCTAGATGGGAGCGCCATACGGTAGACTCCTTTCTGTGGTTGATCTGTCAACTGCTAGGTGGAAAAACTCACGCTGACAGGGCGACTACTGGGGCGTGGGCGCCTGCGGGCACGGGCGCCTGCGGGCGCGGGGCCGCAGAGGACTGCGGCGGTACTCTTTGGTTCGTCGCTGCAATGATGCGATCCTGCATAGGATGAGGCCGCCCATGCGCCCGCTCTACCATGCGCGTTCACTCGCCCGCCTCACCTGTGCCTTCCGCCAGAGTCCGCCGGAGACAGCGGCGCTATTCAATGGCGCATAGCACAACGTCTATCCGCCGACCACACGCTCGCACAACGCCTCCTGGTGGTCGTTGAGAAACGTCTCTACCGGGCCAACCACGCGATATTTCGCCGGTTGCCCCGTCTCAGGATCGAGGTTGGCCTCGTCGAAAAGCACGTCGCGCCGCCGGAAGGGAACCGCTGGCACGCCTTGCGTCGTATAGACCCAGGCCAGATCGAACTGACGCGCTCCTTGCGCATCACTGCGTTCGATCTCGACAACCTCCTCGATCTGCACGGCAACGTCACGTAGCATCACCGTTCCTTCGGGCCGCTCGATGCGTACTGTCGTAGTGATCATGAGTGTCCTCCTCGACGAGTCCGCGAATGCGGACTTTGTCGTTGCGCGTGAGCGCAACGCTTAGGCGCGGTTTCAACCGCCCGCCCGCCAGCTACATCGCGCGGTTGCGATAAGGTTCGAGCGCCGCCTTCGCCTGGATGAGCAACAGCGAATCGCCGGTAGGGTCTTCGCGTGGCCGCTGCTGCAGTTCACCTTTGCCCAGTTTCACCGACGCCGCGCCCGTAGGATTACGCCGCAGCGAGAGCAACTCACTCGCCACCCAGATACATGCCTGCTGGATGGCATAGGGCACCGCGCCAATCGTGATCCCGCCGACATACGTCACCACCGCCCACTGCCGCCGTGCCCGCGAAAGCCCTGCCGCCGTCAGCAGCGCCAGCGGCGTAGGATTCGTTGGGCTGGCGAGCAGCACGGGAACCTCGATCACACGCCCATCGCTGGCCTGCTCGATCTGCGTCACATCGAAGCTAATGGATTGCTCCTGCCCTAGCTCCACCGAGAGCGCTGAGACCGACTGCACAGGAAACTGCCCCGGACGCACGACCAGCACGCCATCGCGATCCAGCCAGGCGCGCGAGGACGGCATGCCCCAGCGTTCCATGCGGCTGACGGCGAAGAGTGAGCGGTCGCCGGTGGGCGATCCCTGCTGGCAGTACGTCTCGATCCATGCGCTTGCCCGCAGGATGATCTCGGCCAGCGCGCCGCTCGTCCCTGCCTGGCTGACCGAGACGCCAGGCGCATGCGAAAACTGTGTGGGGCTGGCCAGCGTGAGATGCGTCCCATCCGCCGAGCCAGTCACCTGCGCCATCTCAGAGTAGGGGCCATCCAGCAGCCAGACAGGGCCAGCCGCCCAGCCGGTTGAGGAGGCCACCGGCAGCGAGGTTGCCCCCGCCGCCAGCGTACCCGCGCCGCCAAGTGTCGTATTCAGTCCCAACAATGAGGCGGTTTCCTGGTTCGTCGCCGACCGCAAATACGTGGGAACATCCAGGTATGCGCTTACGCCTAGCGGGCTTATTGCGCCCATAGAGTGACTCCTTTCTTGTGATGTGCAGAGGTCGGGCGGTGGTAGGCGGGCGAGTGAAACCGCCCTGCCCCGCCACCCTGCCCTCATCGCCATTGTGGCGCCACCGATGCGCTCATCGCGTTACCAACCTAGAAGCTGGGATACAGCCCACGCAGCACGCCCAGGCCGCCGAGGAAATACACCTTCAGCGTCTCGTCCACGTAATCGCCAAACTTGAAATTGCTGTCAGTTATTGCGAAGTCAACGCCCCAGTATTCCTGGTTCGTCTCGATCTCCACCGCGTTGCTGATCTCTGGCACGGGGAACGGCACTGAGATCGGCAGGAAGACCATCTGCCCCTGCGGACAGTAGCGATCCAGAATGATCGGCATCTCCTTGCCTGTTGACTTGTTCAGATAGCGCGTCACGCGATACTGCGCTGTCAACTGCCCCTGGTCGGCGCTGTCGCCCGCGTTCACCACGTAGCGCAGTTGCCCCGCGCCCACCACAAGGTTAGTCAACCTGACGTTATCAAGAGGATTCATCACAATGTAATCGGGATCGCCAGCCGCCTGGAGATACATCCCCGCCAGCAGATTGTCAATATCCGAGAGGGCGAGTTGCCCGTTCGCGGCGGCCGGTTGTGCAACCTGTGCGCCAAGCGTCGCTCCGTTCGCCTGGCTGGTGTTGTTCAATGCCTGCGCGATCAGCCCGTCCCACATCAGTACATTGCCACTGCCATCCACATACGTCTTGGCCGTGTTGCTGGCTACCGACGAGAGCGCTGTGCCGCTGGTGGCTGGCGGCGCACTGAGCGTCAGCGTGATGATGGCTGGTGTCACCTCGCCGGATGGCATCACCGTCACTCCATCCGCCAGCGTCACCGAGGCGCCGACGGAGGGTTGCGGCGCGTTCGAGCCGGAGATGCCTGTTTGCAGCCAGGCCGCGCTATCCCCCGGATAGCTTGCCCCCGACGCGATATACACGTTGTACTGCGTGGCGTTTGGTACGGTGAATAGCGAGATCGTGATGATCGAGGTACTGCCAGTCGTGGTAATCGAGCGCGCCGATGAGCCGGTTGTCTCGCCCTGGGTGTTCTTCGCCGTCACCTTCACCCAATACGTTCCAGCGGCCACTGTGCCGCCGCTTGCGCTGGTCGCCAATACAGGCGCGGGTGGAACCATCAGGTAGGCGCTTGCGCCAAGTATCCAGCGTTCCTCGGTCATCTTCAGCTGGTAAAGCAACTCGGCGACACGCCGCGCCCGCACGTCGGCTTCAAGCGAGCGGCCACGCCACTGCGCCTGAAAGCTCACCTGGTTCATCAGGCCAATCGTTTGCAGCGTATTTTGCAGCGCGGCAACCTGGTACGACACCTGGCTGGGCAGCGCGCCATCGGCCACCACGCCCCAATTGCGCGTGGTATCGAAGCTGGTGATCGCCTTCCAGTGCACAATATCGATGCCGTTGCCCTTGCGCCTTGGCAACATATTGACCAAGGGCGTCACCACAGGCACGATCACCCGCGCGGGCGCCTCCAACTCGTAGCCAATCAGGCCGCTGGCGACGTTGATCGCCCGTGTGGTATCGCGCATGGCTTCCTGCACCAGCGCCACCGTCTCATCGCTGATCGTCGGCCCCTGTGGCCCAATCGTCCCCGGTGAATACAGCAAATTTCCCATGCTCATTCGTCTCCTTACTAGCTAGCGGGCGGGTGAACCTGCGCCTACGGGTTCCGCTCCGCTCCACCACAAAGTCCGCCTGCGCGGACTCATCTCATGCCAACATATCCGCTTGCCCTACATGCTTCTCGCCCACGAAGGTGGGCTTGGTGGCGCCCGCCCTTCGGCGCGGGTTCACCCGCCCGCCCCGTTCGCCCCGTTCGCTCCGTTCGCCCCGTTCGCCCGCCACGCCCACTCACCCTTGCCGCAGGCGAATCAGCTCCGTCGCGACGGCAATCTGCGCCTGCGGATCGCGTAGCTTCCCAGCCAGCGCCTCCAACGCGCGGTACTGTTCCTCTGCGCTGACTGCCTCGTAGCCGCCGTAGTAGCTGTGAGCCGTCGCAGACCCAAGCCCCGCGCCGCCGCTTGCCGCGCCTCGCGTCGCGCCACCCATCAGCGCATGCGTCTTCTCCACCGGACGCGCCGCCGGGCCGCCAGCCATCGGTTGCGCCTCAAGCGCCGCCACACGTTTGCCCAGCGCATCCTGTTCGGCCAGTGTTTCCGTCAGCCGTTGCGCCAGACCATCCATCACTGCCTGTGTCACTCCTTTCGCCAGGTCATGCGAAGATGCCGCCATCGCCTGCATCGCCGCCTCCATGCCCTCGATGCGCCGCATACTGGCGCGCCAGCCCGTCGCCAACGCGCGTGTCAGCGCCGCCTCATATACCGTCGCATCCTGAGATCGCTCCGCCTCCCCCTCTCCCGGAAGGGGGGAGGGGTCTGGGGTGGGAGCCAACGCCGCCAGCGCCGCCTCGCAGAGCGCGCATCCACACGCCACCAACAGCCCGCTCGCGGCAGTATGCAGCCGTTCGCGCGTATTGCCCGCGCCATCCGATGGGGAAGCCAGACCGGTCATCCCGCTGACTTCCGCCGTTGGCCGCTCCTCGGCGCGCTCCGGCACGCCCATATCGGGATACCCCTCCGTGTTAGGGCTAAACGGCCCCTGCGCCCGTTCCTCGTCCACTGTCCCCTCTTTAGCCCCTCTCCATGCTTGGGAAGCGAGCCAATGATCGCCAGTCGAATCATCTCCCTCACTGCCACGGCGTTCACTCCCTTTCCCATCGATGGGAAGGGGCTGGGGGGTAGGTCTGTCATCCACCTCATCCAACAGTGCGAGGTCGGGCAAGGCGGCCCGCACGAATGTGACGCCGAGCGCATCGGGATTGCTTGGGTTATCCACCAGGCTCAGTTCGGCCAGCTCATAGCTGGTGGCCACATCCAGCCAGCGTTCGCGTCCGGCAATCGTGCGGCGCTGGCGCTGCCACACCACCTGGGTCGCGCCGATGCTTGCGCCGCGTAGCGTGCCATCCAGCACTTTCTCCCAGGTATCCTGCGCGCCCTGCGAGATACGTACCCGCACAAACACTTTGCGCGCCTCGTCGTCGCAGCGCACAGCCACGCGCGAGCCAACCGCACGCCGTTCGTGCATCTCGCGCACGTTGCCCAGCCAGCGCGTGAACGCCGCCTTGCTTGCGTCGTAGTCGAACACTGTGCCGTGGCGGTCAACCGCCTCGCTTGTCGCACAGAGTTCGATCTCGCGCCGCGCCTCGTCCACTCGCACGATGGGCGCATAGCCTACGCGCGCCACCGTCTCACCTGTCGGCTTGCCGCTTGCCCTGTCACGCGCTGTTGGCGTTGTGGGTGTCTCACTCATTGCATCTGCCGCCTCATCCGGCGGTGCTGCCTCAGCCCGCTCATCTGCGGCGGATACAAACGGTTCGTTGCGAACGGGCGCTATCATTCCTGGCGCCATACGTCATCGCCTCCTGATTGGCTTGTGGGCGCACGCATGCCACGTTCTGCACGCTTCCTGTGCGCCGTGTTGTCCTGTCCATACAATCCATTACCAATACCTATACGTTGCGAAAAGTATACCTGGGGATATATGCAAATACAAGGGGATTTCGCGCGTTTTGCCCCTGTTTTTCCGCATCCGGCGCGATGTCGTGGCGGCAGGTGAGTGGAGGTGTGGGCGCATTGGGAGAGGTGGGTGGTGTGCGGGTGAGTCCGCAGCGGGCGAGCGCGGCGAGCGGTTGAAACTACGCCACGAAGTCTGCAAAGGCGGACTCGCTACATATCGGTTAGGGCGCCCTACCACATGCTATACTGTTCTCACACGCTGTTTCCTGTTTTCGCTTGCTCTGTCGTATGTCAATAATAGTGATGAGAGCGTGACAGACGATGGGCGAGATGAGTGGCGGGCGGGGCGGGGCGGGCGAAGCGGGCGGGCGGTTGAAACCGCGCCTAGGGGCTACGCCACGAAGTCCGCCTGCGCGGACTAGAAACAGACAGATAGGTAGGGGGATCGCTTATGGTCTGCGTATTCGCTGGCTCAACGTTCTGCCAGCCCACGAAGGTGGGCTTGGTGGCCCTAGCGGAGCGGAGGCCCTTAGGCGCGGTTTTAACCGCCCGCCTATCTTTAACCGCCCGCCCACTCCGCTGCCGCCCGCCTATCTTTAACCGCTCGCCTATCTCCGCCCACCGCGCTCGCTCGTCACTTGCCTTTGTCCGCCGCCTCGTCACGTCCGCGACTTGGATCAATAATCGGAGGGGTATCAATGCGGCACGCGGGTACTGCTATCTACATCCATCTGGTATGGGCAACGTGGGATCGTTTACCGCTGCTGGTGGACGAGACGAAAGAACTTGCCTATCGTGCCATTGGCGCGGAATGTGAGAAGATGGGAACCGAGATCGTCGCGCTTGGCGGCGTGGAGGATCATGTTCACCTGTTGATGAAGTTTTCGCCGCTTGTCACGTTATCTGATGTGATCAAGCAGATCAAAGGCGCATCATCTCACCTTGTCACACATACCTTTCCGGCCAACTTCTTCAAATGGCAAGGCGCCTATGGAGCGGTCTCAGTTAGCCCAAGGCATCTGTCAGACATAAGCGGCTATATCGCAAAGCAGCCTGAACACCATGCCGCCGGGTATCTCATTCCAGAATGGGAACTGCCACCAAAAGCCAGCCCGTCCACCGGGAGGCCATCTGCGCCATAGACCACTCCCGAATCCCTAGTCCGCGCAGGCGAACCATTCCCATATCCCTAGTCCGCGCAGGCGGACTTCGTGGCGGAACGGAGTGAAGCCCGTAGGCGCGGTTTCAACCGCCCGCCCACGTCGGCATGCCAGGCGGGGC
>JAJPIU010000171.1 GCA_021324535.1 Pseudomonadota bacterium | reverse complement strand
GAATCAGCGGGAGTATCGCGCCAAGCGCAATGCCGAGCGGGTGGCTCAGATGGAAGCTCAGATGGCAGAGCGTGTCAAGCAGTTACAAGAACAGCGCGCCGCTCAACAGGCCGCTGGACAACCAGAAGCGACCGCTGCGAATGGCCGCCGCCGCGCATGATGGCTGACGCCTGATTGACATTGTGGGCCTTTGCCGCCCATTCGGCGCGATTTGTCGGGTGGGTGGCTTCGGTGTCTCAGGCCAAAACGAGAGGATAGTGCGATGCTGGGAACTCTCTTGCTGGCGGTAGCCAGCGGTTTCTTGGGTGGGGTTGTGGTGTTGTCCAGTGGCGTCGGGCTGGCGCGAGCGCGTCGCGTTCGAGCGTTGCGTGCTTTTGGCACCGTGACGCTCCTGACGCTCATCATCTCGGCGCTGTTCAGCGGGATCGCCTTTGTCTGGCTTGTGGCGCTCACCCATTCGCCAGCCGTTGGCGCGTTCGCGTTAGGCGCTGGTTTCGGGGCGGCGGTGGGCGTTGCAGTTGCGCTCGTCGTCGGTCTCTCGCTGGTGGCGTGGCTCCTGGTCAGTTCACCGGCTCGTCCTGCTGCTGGCGGCTATGTTCACGCGCCGCTGGGGCGTCGTGTCTCGCACTGGTAAGCACTGGTAGGAAGGATGACAGAACATGCTGAAAAAGCCACAATGGGTAGACCTGCTGCCCTTCTGGCGTCGGGATACGCTCGATCCCGTTGAACGTACCATGCGTGATCTCGCCCATCAGGGGACACTCATGGCGCGGCTGGCCCATGTATTCGCTACCGTGATGGTCGTGCTGTTCTCGCTTGGCTCGCTCGTTGCCTTATCAGGGGATGCCCTCACAGCTTCGCTGGCGCTCCTTCATGCCGGTGGTCTGCCTCGGCTGCCGGACATGATCTCCATCGGCGTCTCCACGGCGCTGGTGCTGTGCTGCGATGTGGGGATGGTCTACGCCGCCACCGTCATTCGGGTGGCTACCACACGCGGCGTCAAAGAGGGGCTACTCCTCCACTATGGGGTGATGATAGGTGTCGCAGTCATCGAGGCGGGGACGTATCTGTATATGTCCTGGCGGTACGAATCGCCTACCGCTTGGGCGGCGTGGGCGCTCATTGTGGCGCGTGCCGCTTCGGCTCCGCTTTTGGCGATCTATCTGTCAATGGCGCGTGCGCTCCCGATCACCTCGCGTGACATTCTCCACCAGGCGGAACTGGCCCAGGGCATTCAACTGGTACGCGATGTCGTCAAGGTGGCGCAAGACCCTGGCGCGTCACTGGCCGACAAAATGGAGTTGTACGAGGCGTCCGCCGAAATGCAGCCGCGTGACCGCCAGCGCCTCGCCCAGATGATTGCCGTCGCCCAGCGGCGCTTGGGTCAAGCTTCTGTTCGGCGCATCCAGCGGGAACCCGTTGCCTTACCTGCAACAGAAGCAGGTGAAGCGGCTTCGCTGCTCATAGAACCCATAGACGATGCAGCAGAAGGGACACCGGCGCTCCCGCCACGTCAACGCTATAGTGGGCGACGGCTCATGGAACGTGTTGAGGCGACACGGTGATCCCCCTACGGCCAGAGAAGGGAAGTTCGCGTGGGCGCCCGCTGGCGCTCACCCAAACGATCCTGCGGGCCTGGGAGCGGCGGTTTGTCAATCGTGCGCTCCCCTACGCTGTCCAGCAACCGGATGGGACGTATCGCTGGTGGTATGAGACCTGTACCCTGGATGACCTGGCGGCGCACCTGTATGGGGAAACGACGCTCGCGCTTTCTTGCACGGATGGGCGGGGACACTGCAAGTGGCTCTGTCTGGATGGGGATACGCCGGATGCCTTGTCTCACCTGCTCGCGCTGCGTGACGCGCTCGCCGCTCAGGGACTCGCTGGTCTGGTTGAGGGCAGTCGGCGCGGCGGTCATCTCTGGCTGTTCTTTGACCGTCCGATGTCGGTGGCTGCCGCCTATGGGGTTATGCTGCACGCGTTCGCCTCGCTGGGGATAGACGCAACACGCTATGAGGTCTATCCTGATGTGCTGCACGCTGGGCGCGCTGGCTTACTCGGCCAAGCAGTACGGCTGCCGTTGGGCGTTCATCTGCTCACTGGCAAGCGGTATCCGCTTTTTGACGTTACTGGACGCCCCTGCTATTTCGCCACAGTCCGCCAGGCAGTGGAATATCTGTTGGCGTACCCTCGGCTTTCGGCCAAAGCCCTCCGTGCGCAGTGGCTCGCGCTCAACCCTGCTCCTGAAGACACTGCTGCTGAACGTGATGCTGCCTCGGCGCTCCCACAACGTCAGCGGGTGGGGACGTTCTCGCCAGTGATCCGATGGGTAGACGTCCATATCTCACCGCTCGATCTGCTCGCCGATCTGGCTCCTGACAGCGAGATGCGCCGGACAGGGCAAGGCTACCTGGGATGGTGTCCCTTCCATGATGATCGCGCGCCAGATAGCGCAGGCAAGCCCGGTACGCCCTCCTTCTACGTCGTGTGGAATCCTCGGCATGGCTGGTCATGGAAGTGTTTCTCCACGAACTGCCGCTACTCTTGGGGCTTCATGCGCCACTCCTTTGAGTTGTTTCAGCGTCTGCTCGATCTGACCGTCAAGCAGACCATTGTCGAAGCCTGCCACCGTTGGCCCGAGGCCGATCAGGATCGGCAGGTCGCTCGCTAGCCAAGAAAGGAACCTCCGTCATGTCTGAAGAGAAGCTCGTCGCCAGGCCGCTCAGGCCCTTGCTGGTCAATGAGGCGGATGGCGTGTTAGATGAAGTGCAAGCCTGGTTTTTGGCCCAAGCCGAACGAGATGGCTGGGTCTATACCAGCGTCTTACGCCAGTTGGTCAATAAGATGTATCGCGACCGGGATTACCTGGAAAAGCGTACCACCAGAGGCCAGCGCACACCCTATGACTATGCCGTGGATCGCGACCTCAAAGCGATCTCCTGGGCCATCCGCGCAATTGTGCGCTATACCCCTCCTGACGAAAAAGCCAGGCAAGAACCGCCCAAGCCTGCGCGGCTGCCGTCTCGCCATCTGACTCCAGCGCAACGCAAACAGTATGCTGGGCGGCCCTGGTGGAATGGCAAACCCAAGCGCGGCTGGGATGGGCCAGATTTGCCCCTTCGGGCGGACTATCCTGCGCCGCCAGTCTGGGCGAGGCCAGAAGATGATCTCCCAGATGAGGGAGAGAAGTTCAGAGGCCATGAGTCAATGCTGCCTCCACCTGATCATCAGGAGTAGGCTACAAAGCACCCAAGAAGCAAAGTAGTTATGAAACAAAGAGACGAAGCTGGGCGGGGCCGCTCTGCGCGGGGCGAAGCCCCGCCAGGGGACTCCCAGACGCGGCCCCGCCCAACCTCATCAAGCACAGAACAAACAAAGGCGTCGTAGGCCGCAAAATACAACACCG
>JAJPIU010000006.1 GCA_021324535.1 Pseudomonadota bacterium | reverse complement strand
GCTTGCCAGCGCCTGCGCCTGGTCAATTGCACGCAGGAACGCGCTTTTTTGGCCAAACTCCGCGTGTGCTCGCGCCAGCGTTTGCCAGCGTAGTCCTTGTGTGGCGATAGTTGCCCCTGCCGCATGGGTCGCTGCTGCCTCTAAGCGGCGTGTCGCCAGTTCATAGCGTCCTCGGCGGCGAAGGACATCGCCCTGGTGAATCATTGCCAGCGCGATCAAGTCGGGGTCGTTGACCTCTTCGCCAAGCTCCAGCATCTCCTGAAAGTGGCCGTTTGCCTGCGCATAGTTCAGCCCATCAAAGGCGATCTTGCCCTGCATCTCATGGGCATAGGCTAACAGCCGCTGGGCGGGTTTCAAGAGTGTTCCTCGCCGCTGGGTGATGGCGTCTTCCAACTTGGCAGCAATACGCTCCAAGTTGCTGACCACCGAGGTATCCTGGTTGGCATACCAGACGAGCCAAGAGAGCTTCACGGCTGCTTCGGCTGGCTCAATCAATGCCTGGAGCAATACGTCGTCGGCGTCTTCAATCCGTGTTGGCGCTGTTGTAGCTGTGCGTGTCGGAATGCCTCGCCCTATCGCCGCCAGGCGCTCCTGGGGAATCTCCAAGACCTCGGCAAGATGGTTCACCTGGTCAATTTGGGTCAGTTGGCGTTTGCCTCGCTCGATCTGCGACACATACTCGCGGGTATAACCCCATCGCTCGGCGAGTTGCCCCTGGCTCCATCCTCGTTGCTCCCGATAGGCGCGTACAAGTCGCCCAAAGGCATGGCTATCTTTGTTTGGGGGACGTGATCCTTTTCCTGCCATTGCTCGTTCCTTTTGCTGCTTGCTTCGTAACAAGTGTTCCGGTTGGGGAACACTGTGCTCCTTTTTCTTTGGTTATGCCTGGGATACGCTACCTACTGCTGGATGGCAGATGCAGCCTGCATTCCTCACCTGCTCAGCCTACATTCACAACAACACATCATCTTGAACCACACAACGCACCGACATACCTTACGATGTAGTCACACCTTGCTTTTTCCGGCCTGGGGTATGAGGGGTCGCCAGATACTTCATTAGCGAGTCCTCATAGATCGCCCACACATAGCCGATCTTGAACGCCTCGACCTTGCCTTGCTGGGCTAGAATGCTCAGGTAGGTTTGGTTGACGCCAAAGCGGGCATGCGCTTCGGCGGTACTGAGGATACGGCGTTCTCCGGTGCTATGGGGCATATCCTGGCCTCGACGGAACGACAATGAATCACGGATTTTTCGACACGAAACAGCGTCTCGGTTCAGTATAACACCTGCTACGCTCGGCATTCAACTCAAACAGATGAAGGAGGCTGTTGATCGCCGTCTGGCGCCTCTCGAAGTGTCATGCGTCATTGCGCCCGCTGGGTTGACAATTGACAAAGACTTCTTATACAATGGAGACGCTTGATGGGAAACGCTCGTCGAGGGCGACCAAGCCGTGAGGACTACACGCAACTCGTCGTTTCGCTGATCCGCGCCGATGTCTGGGCGCTCAATCAATGTGAGACGTTTGCTCCCTATCCTGGGGTACGGACGCTCGTCGCCCGGAATCATCGGCTCTGTTTATCGCTGGGGGTGGCAATCAAGCTGCTCCTGGATCGCGCGGTCGCCGATGTGATCGCCTCCACCAGTGTCAAGCCGGAGTGGGCGTCAAATCGGGTCGCAGAGTTCTTACGGCTCTGGTACAGTGAAGGGCAATCGCTCACTGATGTAGCGAACACCCTTCACCTTGAACGGCATAACGTGATGAGGACAGTTCAGCGACCGGCTCTCACGCTCGTCGCGCAACGGTTTCTCGAACTTGCCGGGCAGGTTGATCCGCTCTCCGAATAATGCTCAATTTGGGTGATTTTCGGGGCGTTTGGGAAGGTTTGGCCGATATTTCTCACATTTAGTGGGAATATCGGCGCAATTCGTGTAGAATGGCGTGTAGGTTGGTGACGCGATAGGCGTCCATTTTGTTCACGGAGAGATGTAGCACATTGCGCAAAGCCGGGCCGGGCCTGGGATTATTGAGCATTTTACCTGTCGCCCTACCTCTGGATCAGCCAGTCGTGGTTCGAATCCACGTCTCGGAGCCGGAGACCTTTCTCCACCCCTCCTAGCAGCGACGCCACGCCGCTCTGCATCTGGGTTGCTCGCAACCAGACAGAGATGCGCAGACGATTCGCTGCTTTGTCGTGTGTGCGACAACCCCTGTAAAGTCGCCCTCGGTGGGCTGGCTGATTCCCCCATGCTGTATTCTGTGGTCAGGTGGCTGATTCGTTGACGCAGCAGCAAAGGAGCAAGCTAGCTATCAGGGCGATCAGGAGAGGATCGCATGGTTCATTCATCCCCTGTCCGGCGTGGGCGCATTGCTGAAGCTACTGATGAGCAAAGCATACCCGCCACACGCCCCCAGCCCGTCCGGCGCGCCCAACCGCCCGCGCAGGTCATGCAGCAGTATATCCTCTGGCATGAGTCGGAGGGCCATTCCCGCAAAACGGAGTCGGTCTACCAGAAGACACTCTCCCCGTTCTTTGCGTATCTGAAGGGCGACCATCAGATCGCGGATGTCAACGACATCCACTTGGAGCACCTACGCGCCTGGCTCGTCTGGCTACGCAATACCCCTGGCCAGCACGACAAGCCACGAGCATCGAAGACGATTGAGAGCTATTGCCGCCAGGTGATGGCCTTCTTGCGCTGGTGTGTGGAGGAAGAGGTGATTGATCATGACCCCACTACCCGCCTGAAGCTGCCCAAAGCCGAAAAGAAGCACATCCGTGTCTTCTCCGATGAAGAAGTACGCACGCTGCATGAGGTGTGCCTGCCCCCACGCAACGGGCTCCGCCCAGAGGTACAGCGCATGCTAGCGGCGCGCAATCGGGCGATTCTGTGGGTGTTGCTCGATACGGGCATGCGCGAGATGGAGTTGTGTGGAATGCGCTTCATGGACTTCGACCGCAAGCGGGGAACCATTTACATCATGGGCAAAGGCGCAAAGGAGCGCAAAGTTCTCTTGGGTCAGCGCGGCTATCATTATCTGTGCGCCTACCTTGACCACTGGCGCGGCGAGCCAGAAAGTAGCGAGGAGCGCCTGATTCTGAACGATGATGGCAGCCAGATGACCGACCAGACCATCCAGAAATTGTTCATGCGGCTGAAGAAGGCGTCTGGCATCACTGACAAAAGGGTATCAGCGCATACCTGCCGCCACTGGTACGCCATCCGCTTTCTGTTAAAAGGAGGCAAATTGTTCGCTTTGCAGCGGCATCTGGGCCACGAAAGCCTGGAAATGGTGAAGGTCTACGCCTATATCACCGACCAGGACGCCGAGGAGGAGAAGCGCAAGTATTCCCCCGCCGACGACGTAGAGATCGAGCCGCGCCAGGTCAAGCGGCATGGCTTTCGACAGGGATAAACTTACTCAAGTATAAGCCTGCCATTCTCAACTAGAGTAGGTGTACTTTATCAAACGGATTGGGGAAAAGAGGAGTAAACCTTATTCCCAATCTGTTTAAGATACCCTCTAACTGGTGCATCCGCCAAGTGTATGATACCATGAAGCCTCACAGAGCAGGAGGTGCGACATGGGCAAACGGCTGGACTTGGCGCAGGTATGCGCCCGGTTCGAGGAGGAG
>JAJPIU010000165.1 GCA_021324535.1 Pseudomonadota bacterium | reverse complement strand
GCTTGCCAGGGTACAGTGGAGCGATGTGGCAGCGACGCAAGAAGATGGCGAGGCGATCATCGAGATGGCGCGTGAAGGCTCGGCGGGAATGTGTCTGCTGGCCGACGCGATAGAGCAAGACAGCAAGAAGGCGCCGGAAGGGGATGGATAACGCTAGGGAAGCGGCGTCTACCAAGAGGGCGCCCAGGAAGACGCATCCACAAGGGCTATCACGGGCGTTGCCCTCGGCAAACACGCCTTTACACTGGGAAAAAGGGCAGGCCAGGCAAGATATCCTCAGGCCGATGGGTCTCCGGCAGTGTCAGGACGACCAATGTCATGCCGGTCGCTGTGGCCGGAGCTATCTGCACCGACCCGCCGATGCGCTCGATCAGGCGCATGGCCGCTTTGACCTGTACGAGATTTTCCTTACGGGAGAGCGCAGCCTCATAAGTTCGCAGCTTCATAGGTTTGCTACCTCATAGGTTTGCATATGTCTATGCGCGCCCTCTTCCACCTGCTAGGGGTTGCTGTCCCTGACAGAGTTTGCGCAGACCTCTATGTGTTGGCCACCCTCCATATCTACAGTATAGCAGGTGGCCAGCAGATTGTCCTCTGAAATTCGTACCTGCGACATTTCCATAGGGTATGCGAAGAGGTTCGCTGTTTAAGGGCTTCTCCCTGGGCGCGCGCCAGCCGCATCCGGCAGTCAGTTTCGCAGGCTGGCGTCTGCTATTCGCTTGACGAGCCATGTAGAATAACATCAACCGTTAAAAACGACGCTCTCACCTGATGCCTTCTGAAGCCTTCTAATGCTCTCGTCTGATGGGGGCGTTCACGATGGAGCGGCCTGGTAGGGGCGATGCGATTGGAACCGGATTCTGGTAAATGAGCGAGGAGAGATCGATGCGACAGTGGTTTGGTCTGGTCATTGCGGCTCTGGGGATTGTTCTCATCGGGGTGAGCGCAGTGGCGCTCAGTCAGGGTATCCTCTCCTTCACGGTCGTCGGTGTGGTGGGCGTTCTCGCCGCGCTCATCGGCGTTATACTCTGGGTTGTGGATCGTCGGAAAGCAAAGGCGCGTTCATCCGTTGGCGGGATGAACAGTCAAGGCGGCGTGCTGACGACGGCAGTGGGTGGCCGCACGCATGTCCGGGGCATTCCGTACATTTTGCCGCGAGATCTCGAGGAGATGAACCGTCTCGACTTCCAGCACTACGTGTTGCGCCAAGCATTCAGGGGCAATTTCCTGGCGCCCATCGAGAACCCCAGCGCAATCCTTGACGTGGGCACAGGTACGGGGCGCTGGGCGCGTGAGGTGGCGACTGTTTTCCCATCCGCCAATGTGATCGGCCTCGATCTCAATACGCCACCGATGGATGAGCAGACGCAAGGGAAGGAGGATGCGCTCCCCCCCAATTATGCCTTTGTGCCTGGCAACATCCTGGAAGGATTGCCATTTGCTGACGCAAGTTTTGACTTCACGCATATGCGCTTGCTCGTGTTGGCGCTCCCGCATGATCGCTGGCCATACGTTGTGAGCGAACTGATCAGGGTGACACGCCCCGGTGGGTGGGTAGAGTCTGTTGAGGTGCCAGCGGACGAGGGAGGTGGCCCAGCAGTTGACCAGGTGATGAGTTGGGTCGCCGCCATGCTACAACGGCGGGGCATCGACCTTGCGGATGGAGCGCGCGTGGGCGCCCTCTTGAAGTCACAGGGACTCGTCAACGTCTATAGTCGTCGGGTCGAGGTGCCAATTGGGGTTCATGGGGGGCGTGTGGGCAAGCTGATGGCCGCCGATATTCTTAACGCGATGCAGGCATTGCGTGGGCCATTGGAATCGCTTGGTCTCACAACTGCTACGGAGTTCGATCAGGTGTTCGCTGAGGCGAAGCGCGCCTTTGAGTCGCCACGTGTACGCTGTGTCGCGCCATTCTACGTGTCCTATGGGCAGCGGCCAAACTAGGAGCCAGAAATCCGGCTGTGCGCGCTCGCGCGTCGCGAGAAATGTGTATATTCCTCTGGCGCATCATAAAGAACATGGGCGCTTGCTACTTTGTGTGCCCTACTGTCTTCGCACCATGCTGGGGTTGAATAGACGTTTGGGCTGTCAACCCTTGCGCCGCTGGGTGGTTTTGGAGGGATTGACTGCCCTTTAGGGAGTGCCCCCAGGGAGGTATCTCCCAAAGGGCTGTCATTAACCTTGTCCTCAGAGAGTATGCCTGCGCCCAAACAGGAAGCCACACGAGCGCCTATCGCGCGTGGCAAGCGCAAACCTGCCGCCAAGAAAGAACAAGAACAAGCTCACTGGGCGCTACGCTACGGTGCCTGCATAGACTGTGGCACCACAGCGCGACCTCATCGCGCCAACGGAAGATGTAAGCGGTGTGATGACCGCTGGCGGTATCAGCGTAGGTAGCGGATGTGAGTTGCCAAACACTGCCACGATCTGCTAGTCGCCAAGCTCCTCAATGTGAGCCTGGACAGACTCAGCCTCGGCGTCTCGTCCAAGGGCGCGAAGCGATTCTGCTTTGGCGCGCAAGACATCGCTATCATTGGGATCATTGGTGAGTGACTGGTCGTAGGCAGCGAGAGCCTCCTCATAACGTTTGAGGCCCGCGAAAGCACGGCCACGAGAGAACCAATCGAGACTGTCAATTGCTTCAAGAGTGAGGGCGCGCTCATATGCGGTGCGGGCCTCGTTGCTGTGACCGAGTGCACTTTCCACATCACCAAGAATTGCCCATCCACGGATAGACTCGCCGTCCAACGCTATGGCCCGCTGGATAGCTGCAAGGGCCTCCTCGAAGCGGTGCAGATCGTCGTAGAGTAGATCGGCCTTATTCCGCAGGAAAACAGGCTCATCTGGCGAGCATGCAAGCGCCTGCTCATAGGCGGTCAGCGCCTCGTCATAGCGGTTCAGGGCGGCGAGCGCATTACCTTTGTTTGTCCAGGCTTGCGCTAACGTCGGGTCAAGCGTGGTCGCCT
>JAJPIU010000139.1 GCA_021324535.1 Pseudomonadota bacterium | reverse complement strand
TGCGCGCCGCCCTGACCTTGCCATCGAATCGTTTGATGAACTCTATAACACGGCGGAGAGCTTCGCCGACCTCTATCCCTCGATGGCGCGGCGGCTGCTCGACCTGGCGCAGGCATCGTCCGGCCGACCCATCATCTACGCCGTGCCGGGGCATCCGCTGATCGGCGAAGAGTCGGTGCGACTGTTGCGTGGGCTGGCAGTGGAGCACGGCGCGCGTGTGCGGCTGGTGGCTGGCCTCTCGTTTGTCGAGCCGGTCTGCGCCGCGCTCGATCTCAATCCGCTTGAGCGCGACCTGCAACTGGTGGATGCCACACTGCTTGCCGAGACGCCCGCTCCTGCGCTGATGGGCGCGATCCTGCCCACGCGCCCTGCGCTCGTCGCGCAGGTGTATAATCGGCGGCTGGCGAGTGGCGTCAAACTTGCGCTCAGCGAACTCTACCCGGACGATTGGGAAGTGACGCTCGTACGCTGGGCCGGTCTGCCCGATGACGAGCAGGTGGATCGCCTGCCGCTCTACGCGCTGGATCGCGACGAGCGCGCTGACCACCTCACCACGCTCTATGTGCCACCGCTCGATCCGCTGGCCGCCACGCGCGTTCCCGAAGGGCTGCGCTACGTGGTGGCGCGGCTGCGTGCGCCGGATGGCTGCCCGTGGGATCGCGAGCAGACACATCAATCGCTGCGGCGCTACGTGCTCGAAGAAGCCTATGAGGTGGCCGAGGTAATTGACGAGTGGGATGGCGGGCCGGAGGTGGCCGAGCATCTCGCGGAGGAGCTTGGCGATCTGCTGCTTCAAGTCTATTTGCAGGCGCAGGTGGCCGAAGAGGAAGACCTGTTTCATGTGGGCGATGTCTACCAGAGCATCACTGAGAAGCTGATCCGGCGGCATCCACATGTGTTTGGCGATGTCAGCGTCAGCAACGCGGCCCAGGTGGTGCGCAATTGGGAAGCGATCAAACGCGAGGAGCGCGCCCGCAAGAGCCAGCAATCCGAAGAGCCAGCCGAGGCGCTTGCGCCTGAGAGCGCGCTGCACGGCGTGCCAAAGAGCGCGCCTGCGCTCTATCAGGCGTATGAACTGAGCCACAAGGCGGCAAAGGTCGGCTTCGTCTGGCCGACGCACGACGACGCGCTGGCGAAGGTCGCCGAGGAGGCGCACGAACTAATCGCAGCCGTGGAGGCGCACAAGCAAGAGGAGGCCAGCGCAGAGCTTGGCGATCTGCTCTTCGCCCTGGCCGCCTATGCCGAACGACTGGGGCTACGCCCAGAGGAGGCGCTCGAAGGCGCAAATCGGCGTTTCCGGCGGCGCTTCGCCGCAATGGAGGCGCGCGCCCATCTCGAAGGCCGTCCGCTCTCCTCGCTGACCATCCCCGATTGGCTGGCGCTCTGGGCCGATGCCAAAACCGCGACGAATGGAGAAGATCACGCGGATCGGGATCAATCGCCCTCTATCGCGCGGCGCGAAACGGCGGTATAATCTTTGTGCCCATGGCGCGTTTTGCACTCATCTCTCACTGGGAAGGGAACATCGTCATATGAGTTGGTTTCGCTGGTTGCGCGGGAAAAATCGCCAGACTGTCACAGCCACCGCTGGTTCCAGGCCGGGGACGACCGGCGCGCAGCGGGGCAGCGGCGGCGAACAATATGAGGTGTATGGCGAGCGGCGACACCTGGCCGACGCGCCCTATGTGCTGCCAAGCGACGATCAGGAGATCAACCGGCTCGACTTCCAGCATTTCATGCTGCGCTACACCTTACGGGGCAACTACGCCGCGCCGGTGGTGTCGCCGCATAGCATCCTCGATGTGGGCGCGGGAACGGGCCGCTGGGCAATGGAGATGGCGCAATACTTCCCCGACGCCAACGTGATTGGCGTGGATGTGACACCGCCGCCCGCCGACCGCGAGAACGCCTCGTTGGGCGCGGGCCTGGATGTGCGCCCCGACAACTACGCCTTTGTGCAGGGCAACATTCTCAACGGTCTGCCCTTCGCCGACGGCAGCTTCGATTTCGTGCACCAACGGTTGCTGCTCTTTGCCATCCCCAAAGAGAGTTGGCCAGCCATCACGCGTGAACTGGTACGGGTGACACGCCCCGGCGGCTGGATCGAACTGGTGGAGACCGGCCCACAGCAAAACGGTGGCCCGGCGATGGATAAGATTGTCGAGTGGATTACTGTAGCGAGCAACAAGCGCGGCGTCGATCCGCTGCTCGGCCCACATATCGGCGGCTTTTTGCAAGGCGCTGGCGTGGCGAACGTGACGGCGAAGGCGATTACGCTGCCGGTGGGGAACTATGGCGGGCGTGTGGGCAAGCTCGCCGAAACCGATGTGTTTGGGGTGGTTGGTGGCGTAAAGGCGCTGGTGGTTTCGCAGGGCATCACCACCGCCGAGGCGTATGATGAGGCGATGGCGCAGGCGCGCGCCGACCTGGATCGCTATCAATGCTATCTGCCATTTTATATCGCGTTTGGCCAGCGCCCTGCCTAGCGTTACGCCGGGTGTTTATCCGCACGACAAGGCGCTTCCAACTATCTCGCTTGCAAGAAACAAGGAATGATACGTGTATACGATTTGTGTGTTTGCCGGTTCTCATACCGGGAAGCCAAGCCACTACGCTGAGGCGGCTACGGCGCTTGGCGCTGAGATCGCCCGGCGTGGCATTGAGCTGGTGTATGGCGGCGGCGGCGTGGGCCTGATGGGCCTGCTGGCGGAGTCTGCGCTCGATCACGGAGGACGAGTGATCGGCGTCATGCCGGAGGGTCTGTTCAGTACAGAGGCGGCGCATCGCCAACTGACCGAGTTTTACCAGGTTGGCTCGATGCACGAGCGCAAAAAGCTGATGTCCGATCTGGCCGACGGCTTCATTGCGCTGCCGGGTGGCTTTGGCACCTTTGACGAACTGGTGGAGATTATTACCTGGGCGCAGATTGGCATTCACCACAAGCCCATCGTCCTGCTCAACATAGATGACTACTTTGCGCCGTTCTTCGCGCTCATCAAACGCGCCGTCACTGATGGATTCATCCAGCCGGAATATACGCAATTATTCGGCGTCGTTGACGATGTTCGGTCGGCGGTTGATCTGGTGGAGGCCGCATTTGCTGACCATGCCGCGCTCCAACCACACCTGGCTCCCGTTGTGGAAGACGAGACGATGAGCGCCAACGGAGCCAGCGCAACCGCCGGAATCGTTGGCCGCAATGGCGCGCATTCTTCCAAAGCGCCTGCCGCTGCGCCTCGAACGCCTCAGGGGTCAAGGCAACGACATGGCAAGCATGCGCCAATTCCCACCAAACACGACGCGGGTAAGCCGCCCCCTGCGCCATGACACCCATCATGACACCCATAAAGCATGTGGCGTCTCGCGCAGATTGGCGCGTCTGGGCGCTGGCATGCGATCTGTGCGTATGGGGGTGCGCTGGTCTGCTTTTGTGGCCGACGCGCAGGCTGAGACGTTTCTGGAAGCGGAGAGTTCTAATGTAGGAAGCTTAACAGGACGTTTCGCAGGGAACTTGACGAAACGGCAAGAATGCTTGATAATACAGGTGAGAGGATAACGTTGCGCCGGTCGCCGCAACCCCCGCAGGCGGATGAGGCCGCGAGACCGCTGTGAGCAACACTCTCACCAAATCGTGTGGCAAAACGTAGATCAGGTAGTGATCATTCAACGCCACAGCATGTTCCACAACCACCGGGCGCATTTGGCGAGAACGGGCGCGGCGTCAGTTTTGGCGCATTGGCGTATGGGATAAGACATACACGCTGCGAAGAATTGCGAAAGGCCGCGAGGCTATCGGGACTATTTCGATACGTTCGATACGTTCGATACGTTCGATACGTTCGATACGTTCGGTATGCGAGAGAGATTGGGTGGGCGCACGGCGCGATGAAGAGCCAGCGCCAGCATGACCGCCCAGGCGCCGCATGATGCGGTGGGATGTGGATGGAACGGAACAGGTATTTCACATTTGAATATGCAACACTCTTCATCTATCTGGGATGAGCGCCCTCCTTCGGCAGTTCTCACTATGCGCGCATCTGAGCGTCGTGGCGCAGTACCCCAAACGGCGCCAGATCATCAGCAGTTTGTACGCTCTGACGCGCAAACCTGGCGCGCATGGAGCGCGTGGCCCAGCCATCCGGCTATTCAGCCGCCACTCCCGCGCATGGCGCGCTCCGATCCTGCGCATCCCGCAAACACTCAGGGAGCTTCCATCGTACACATACAGGAAGCGCCCATGCGGCGTGATCACCAGGAGCCGAGAGATCAGCGCGATCAGCATGAGCAGCATGAGCAACGAGGCGAACGCGCCCTCCATATGCGGCGGGCTGGATCAGGCGCACCACACGCCAATCGCGCCAATGCGCGAGGGGGAAGCCAACTGCCCTCACGGCCCCCGATCTCAACGTTTTCAGCGCAATCTTCGCTCGTCTCTGCGCCCCTCTCTTCCGCGCTGAGCCTGCTCAACGCGAGCGCGGTGCGGCAAGCGAAACCATCCGAAGGCGTCGAGCGGCCTGTCTCTGCGCAAACGCCCCAGGCGCCAAGCGCGCTCGTGCGGACACGGCTGCGCGCGCCCTATATGCCTGCGCCGTTGGCGAACGGGCGTCCGGACGCTGCGCCAGTGGTGCGCCGCTTTAGCGTGCCAGCGGCGCAGCGTCCGGACGCTGCTTCAGCGCCCACGCCGCGCCCTCTGGCTGCTCCACATCTGCGTCCACATTTTGGCGGGGCCTCAGGCGTGCGGCGCGCTCCCATGCGTCCGCAGCGACTTCCATCGGCGCGCTTCGGCGCTCGTGGCGGCCTGGCGCCGCAGATTATTCTGCCCCCCGGCATGACGATGGAGCAACGCGCCCAGGCGATGAAAGATTTCCCACCAGACCTGAATTGGCCGCCCAACTTCGACGATTGGATGATTGACATCGTGCGGAGGCGTGCACTACGGCTCAATGGAGGCGCACGGCGGCGCGGCTCGCTTGGTTCGGTGCGTGCGGTTGACCTCGCGCTCATTCTTCAGCGTTCAGCCGACGCTGAGGGCCGCTGGCGCTGCGCCATCTGCCATCAACCGCTGACGCTTGCCGATCTCTCGTTCGATCACATTGTCGCGCTGGCCGATGGTGGCGAACACGCCGCGTACAATCTTGCGCCGACTCATCGCAAGTGCAATGAGATGAAGGGGTCGGAGAAGGCGCAGTTCCGCGAACAGGCGCGCGAACGCTGGCTTTCCGAGTGGGCGACGGCTCACAGCGGAGCGGCGCCACGCGCTACGGCACGCCGCCTGCCATCCTCGCCCACGCGCCCCCGCCGCTTCGCCTGAGCGAAGCGGAAAGCATCATGAGGCATAGAGTACGTCTACGCGCCCCTATCACTCCGAGTTAACGGTATCGATTAACCAGTCGGAGCCATAGTTCGTCACGGTGAGCGAATAGGTGATGGTGTTCGTTGGCTGATCGGCGCGCGTCACCGCGACCACCACAGTTGCGGAGCTACCTGCGTTCTGCGTCACCTGGGTGATGCGCGCTGTCAGCACCTTGCCATAGCGCGCGTCGTCGGTGCGCAGGCCGCTCTCGAAGAGCGATTGCGACGAGGGATCGTTGCGGCTGGCCGACATGAACTGCCACGCCTGGGTGTAGTTTTGCTGGCGCAGCGCATTGAAGTAGCCGTTGACAGTGGCCTGTGGCGACGATCTGTCAATTGGCGCGAAGAGCTGGCTGGCGACGGTTGCCAGAATGATTGCCACAACCAGCACAATCGCCAGGAGAACGCTCCAGATCACCTGCGCGCGTGAAAAACGCCCAAACGCCTTTTTGCCATCTTTCCTACCGGGCTTTTTCTCATCCCCCTCGCGATTCTCCTGGTCGCCGATAACGGAAAGCGTGTGGTTGGTCGGCTTCTCAGGCTGCTTTGCAGGAGACCTGAGCGAACCAGGCGAAGACGCCGCCGTACCTGTCTGAACGGGCGTTGGCGCTTGCTGCACGACAGGATATGGTGGGGATGAGGACGAAATTGATGACGGGCCAGATGGAGTTGGCATGACCGGACGTGTCATTGCGGGCGGCGGCGAGGGAGCCGCCCACGGCGCGTTAGGCGCTGAGGCAGCCGATGGGCCGGATGGCGATGGGCGCGGACGTGGCGACGAAGCAGCCTGGGGGCGTGAATTGCTAAAAGGCCCAGACGGTTCAGAGAATCCAGAAGACCTGCCCAGCATCCCCGACGCCGACGAAACGTTTCCCAAAGGCGGCGCCGAAGCCGGACGCGGCGTATTTTGAGGATGAGGGGAATTTGGCCCGGATGTCGCTCCCAGCGCGCCCGTTTGCCCTATCTGCCCCAGGCGCCCGCCTGAGCGTAGGCCATCGGTGAAGCCACCTGGCATGTTGGCGCGCGGGGGCGTGTTTGTCTGAGAAGGCTGAGCGGGCTGCAAAGCGCCTGTTCCATAGCTCTGCACCGCAGGAACCAGCGCCCTGGCGAACTCAAGGATGGATTGGAAGCGGTCGGCAGGGCGGATGGACAGCGCGCGCCAGATGGCGGCGTCGGTGTAGGCGCTGAGGGCAGGGTTGAGCTTGCGCGGATGGGGCATCTGTACATCGAGCGCGATCCGCTCGACGGCGGTTGGTGGAATCTGCCCGGTGAGCAACTGATAGAGCGTGGCGCCCAACCCATAGACATCCGACCAGGGGCCGGTGGGGCCGCCCGCGCTATATTGCTCCGGTGGAGCATACCCTTCGGTGCCTGCCTTGCGTACAAAGGTCGCCGTGCGGTTGGCCCCCGGCAGATGCTCCTTGGCGATGCCAAAGTCCACCAGCACGGGATGCCCGTCGGGCGTAACGATGATATTCGACGGCTTGACATCGCGGTGCAGGATGGGCGGTGTGCGTGTGTGCAGGTATTGGAGGGCGTCGCAGATGGGAAGTATCCAGTGCAACACCTCTTGCTCAGGCAGGGGCGCCCCGCCTCCGCG
The DNA here is from genome assembly GCA_021324535.1 of Pseudomonadota bacterium. GTDB lineage: Bacteria > Chloroflexota > Ktedonobacteria > Ktedonobacterales > JADMIN01 > JAJPIU01. The sequence continues at coordinate 24,141 of JAJPIU010000139.1, read as the reverse complement.
CATCAAAATCTGTTCGAGGTTATCGCCGTCCACAAAGTCCATGACAAGGTAGACGCGCCCACCCCACTCAAAGCTCTCGCGCACTTTGGGAATGTGGTTGTGGTCAAGCTCTTGCAGCCAGCGGCTTTCCAGCTCGAATTGCTTGCGGGCGCCGGGGGATTGATCAATCAGTTCTTTGAGCGCATAGACGTTGTGTTTGCCGTAGATGACATCCACCACCTGATAGACGGTGCCCAGACCACCCTGGCCAACGATCTCCAGAATGCGGTAGCGATCATGCACGACAACGCCCGGCGAGAGCGGAGCAGCCGCATCGAACGCCATGTATGCCATACCAGCCACCGCCTCCCCCTAAACTGGGTTGCCTTGTCTCGTCTGTCTCGTCGCTTGTCTTTTCGTCTCTCAGAGTTACGTGGTAGTACGCGCGATGTTGTGTTGGTGGTACGATGAACGCCAGTGGACAGGCCAAACTTAACTGGCCCTCAGTATAGCGAAGGGATGCCCGCGCGTCAATACTCTAGGCCAGATGGCGCATATGGCCAAGCAGCGCGTGATCGCCGAAACGCTTATTGCTTATTAAGGAGTATGCCTGTGCAAGACGCCAGCCACCAGCAGCCTGATCTACCGGAAACCGCACCGCATACTCCACAGAACCCGACATCACTACGCGGCGACTTTGCGCGGGTTGATACCTCGCCCGACCCTGCCGCGTTTGTGCGCTACCTTTCGGTGGAAGCGAAGGTAGGGATGCGCCTGCTGGATGTTGGCTGTGGGATCGGCGACGATGTGCGAGGCGCTGGCGCAGATCGTTGGCGCGAGCGGCCGTGTGGTCGGCCTGGACAACAGCGAGACGATTCTGGCCGTCGCGAAAGAGCGTACGCCAGACAGCCTCTCCTGTGAGTTTCTCCTCGGCGATGTGCATCACTTGCCCTTCGCCGACGCGACATTTGATGGCTGCCGCGCCGAGCGCGTACTGATTCACAGCGATGATCCATCTCGTGCGCTGACTGAGATGGCGCGAGTCGTGCGCCCTGAGGGGTTGGTCGTCGTCACCGAGCCTGACCTCGATGCGCTCGTCTTCCATGCGAACAACTCCGATGCTGTGCGCCGCCTGACTCACTGGCACAGCGACAGGGTGCGCCAGGGGACGATTGGTCGCCGCCTGCCAGAGTTGTTTAGCCGCGCCGGATTACAAGATGTGCGTATCTTTCCCTCAGTCGCGCTCAGTACAATACTTTCGCTGTATCCCCAAACGCTGCTCACCCGCACGCAACAGCACGCCGTCATCACCGAGCAAGAAGCGGAAGAGTTGCGAGAGGAGTGGCTACGCCGAGAACGCGAGAGAAGCTATCTGGAATATGGCGTATTCTTTACAGTGGTTGGGTGCAAAGCATAGAGTTGGCTTGATGGACGCGCCATACGTATATACACGTATGGACATTGTATACACGTATGGACATTGTTCTTCGTCCAGCAGGAGCGCGCCCAATGGCTTCGTCACCCCCATCACCCTCGCCTTCACCTTCCTCCGCTCCGCAGCCTACCTCGCCTGTCTTGCCTGCAAAGCCAACGGGCGGCGATGCGCAATCTCCCGTTACACCTACGTCTGTGCGGAAGGCTCCTAAGTCGGTTTCCGCCGCTGCCACATCCGCAACCAGGCAAAGCTCCACCGCACGCAAACGCACAAAGGAAAAGGAAAAGGAAACCGCATACCTGCCGGATGTGACGCAGTTGAGCATCGCGACGGGTGGCGCGCTACTCGTCGGGCTGCTCTATTTGGCGCTGCCGCCGCAGGTCGTCCTGGGGCCACGCTGGCTGCCGCTGGTGATCGAGGCGATTCTGCTGGCGCCGCCCATCATCGCGCTCTTCACCGACCGCCGCGTGCTGCCCTATCGTCTGGGGCGGGCGCTGGCGATTGCCCTCTTAGCGGTGGTGACAATCGCCCAGATCGGCTCAATCACCCTGATGGTAATCAATCTGCCGCAGTTGCCACAGGGCGGACAACTCTTGCGTGCGGCTGCGTTGATCTGGGGTTTGAATGTGTTGGTGTTCGCCGTCTGGTATTGGGAGACCGATGGCGGCGGCCCGGCCAGCCGACACCGACGTGGCCATAAAGCTGCTGATTTTCAGTTCCCCCAACAGGCGAATGGCAACCCCGACCGCTGGAAGCCCGGTTTCATAGACTATCTTTTCCTGGCGTTCTGCACGGCTACTGCCCTTAGCCCCGCTGATACTATGCCTCTGACACGCCTGGCCAAAATGCTGATGATCATCGAGGCGCTGATCTCCATGCTCTCGCTTGTGCTGCTGATCGGACGCTCGATCAACATCATTTGATGGTTTGTTGCGCCATATATGCGGCGCTGGATAGTGTACAATGCGGATAGACGACAATGACATCCCTGTTTCCGCTGGAAAGGCAAGCGTCATGCCACAGCAAAATCCGCCATCGAATAACAGCCCTGGTAACAGCCCTGGTAACAGCCCTGGCGCCCGCCGCGTTCCCAAGCGCCGCGCCGCCGACTCCAACGCCCAACCGCCCACAGCGCCAGACCCATCGGCCATGCCATCAGGCGCGCAAGAGCAGCAAACTTCATCCGACATTCCCCTGGATCAGCAAAATATCGCCGTCGAGGCTCCTCCTGACGCCAGCAAACGTATTCAGGAGATGCGCGGCGGCGAAGGGCGCGCCTCGCTGTTCAGCAGTGATCTCTCCGTCAGCGAGTTTCTGCTGGCGCGCGAGGCTGGGTTCGTTCCGCTGGGCGTAGTCGTCGGGTCGAGCGTGTATCATATCGGTTGGCAGCCTACCTATGCCAGCGGTTATGGCAGCTACGGCTACGGCTTTGGGTACGGCTATACCTACGACGACCAGGAGCTTAGCATGCTGACCGAGGCCAAGCTGCGTGCGCGCGAGCTCGCCATGTCGCGTATGGAGGCCGAAGCCGCCGCGCTTGGAGCCGATGGCATTATCGGTGTGCGGCTGGATGTCGGCGAGTACGATTGGGGGCCGGGGCTTGAGGAGTTCATCGCGGTGGGAACAGCGGTGCGCGCTGCCAGTGGAACCCCAGGCGCTTTTCGCACACGCTTTGGCAAGCCCTTCACCAGCGATCTCTCCGGCCAGGACTTCCGCACCTTGCTTCACGCGGGCTATCGTCCGCTGGCGCTGACCATGGGCGTCTGTGTCTTCGCCACCTATCAAAACGGCATCGCCTTCCAGCAAATCTCCGGTTGGTGGGGCTGGGGCGGCGTCAACCAGGAGGTTGGGCAGTTCACTCAGGCCATCTATTCGGCGCGTGAACTGGCGATGGGCCGCATGCAGACCGAGGCCGCTTCGCTTGGCGCCGAGGGTATCGTCGGCGTGCGCTATGAGATGTCCACGCGGCTCTCCCTCTCCGATGAAGAGTTTCGCGAGCGCATCAACGACCAGGGGCACAATGGCCCGCCCGCCAACCAGTGGCGCAGCTTCGTCGCCGATATTTTCGCTGTGGGAACGTCCATCGCGCCGCTCGATGCCGAGCATGAGATACCCAAAGCAAGCCTGGTATTGCCGCTGGATGGCTAAGACCGAGAAAGCGAGGATCAATCATGGCGGATACCCCTGAAAATCGCGCGTTGGTCGGCGCCGACGAGCCGGATGAGAGCATGCGCGTCGAGATGCTCGCCGCCTCGCTACGCGCCGACGCCACAGATCTGGGCGCCTTTATGGAGGCGCTGGCTGCCAAGCTGGGGGGCGCGCTGCCCCAGCGCACACGCATCGAGCGCAGCGGCGGCATGTTCAGCCATAATCATCCTGTGCGACGCATCAGCGTCAACCTGGGCGACTGGGAGTATGTAATCACCCTTGAACATGGCGGCCTGGCGGCCTCGCGCACGCATCTGGTGCGTGGGATCGCGCTGAAAAGCGAGACGATTGGCGTTGACGAGTGGATTGAGACACTCGCCGCCGAACTGACATTGCTGGCCGAACGTAGCACGCAAGACTCCGCCGCCTTACGACGCCTGTTGGAATAACCATAATCGTGGGCTGCGCAGGCGGGTTCGGAGCGGCGCAGCCTCCAGGCGCGTGTTCACGCGCCCGCCTATCACCGCCCGCCACGCCCGCCAACTACGTCTCTTGCTATCAACGCCAGCCACTTTAGAAAAAGGATACGCTCTATGCCACGCCAGAACCCCAACCAACCGCAACAACAGCCCCAAGGCCAGCAGTCCTGGACACCACCCGACCAGCGTAACGTGCAGGTCAATATGCCGCAACACGCGCTCGAACGTTTGCAGCGCATGCGTAGTACCGGCGGCCAGCGCGGCCTCTTCACCAGCGATCTCTCCGTCAATGAGTTTCTTTTAGTGAAGGAGGCCGGATTCGATCCCGTGGGCATGGTGATCGGCTCCAGCATCTATCACATCGGCTACCAGATGGCCTATTTCAACCAGAGCCAGGAACTCACTGTGCTTTCGCAGGCGATGTACAACGCGCGCGAACTGGCGATGGCGCGTATGGAGGCCGAGGCGGATGCGCTCGGCGCCGATGGCATTGTGGGCGTGCGGCTGGATGTTGGCCGCTACGAGTGGGGCGCCGACCTTGCGGAGTTCATCGCTGTGGGGACGGCTGTGCGTTCGCGCGACGGTACGAGCCATCGCACAAAGTTTGGCAAGCCCTTCACCAGCGACCTCTCCGGCCAGGATTTTCGCACGCTGCTCCACGCAGGCTACCGTCCGCAGGGATTGGTGATGGGCAGCTGCGTCTACCATGTGGCGCATCAGGGGCTTGGGCAGTGGTTCAAGACGGTGGGGCGCAACACCGAGATGGAAAACTTCACCCAGGCGCTCTACGACGCGCGCGAACTGGCGATGGAGCGCATGCAGGCGGAAGCCGAAGCGTTGGGCGCAGAGGGCATCACCGGCACGCAGATCAAAGAGTCGAGCCACGGCTGGGACTCGCATATCATCGAGTTCTTCGCCATCGGCACCGCCGTGACGCCCACCAGCGCCGACCATCAGATTCCGCCTCCACAGTTGGTGCTCACGCTGAATAGCTAGGGGCAGGCGGGCCGTCAACGCGCGCCTCGAGGCCGTTGGCCGCTCCCCTCCTCCCCGAAGGGGAAGAGGTCTTCGCGTCTGCCAGAAATGATCCCGCAATCAGGCCCCAGCGGTGATAGCTTTGATTTGGTCAAGGGATTCGCGGATGAGCCGCGATAAGTCTTGCTCGCTAGGCGCGCTCACCCAGCGGGCGTACGCTGTCGTGAATGCGATAACGCCAATCTCTGCGGCAAGGCGCGCAATAGTGTCGGACACGCCACGTTGGCGCAACGCATTGGCCATTGCAGCGGCAAGCGCGTTGCGCTTCAGCAGTTCGCGTTCCTGGAGTCCTCGATGCGCATCAATCACGGCCTGGCGCTGTTGGGCGAGTTCATGACGCTCCTCGAATATCGGGACAGCGGCTTCCAGAGCAGCAGCGACCATCTCAATTGGCGAGGCGGATGCGGGCGCGTTGGCAATGGTGTTCACATAGAGCTCGAGCAGGTGGCTCTGCCCCCAGAAAAGCACCTCGCGCTTGTCAGCGAAATACCGAAAAAACGTACGCTCCGTTAGCCCAGCCCGCTCGGCGATCTCCGTCACCGTGGCCTGGTCAAATCCGCGCTCGCGATAGAGTTCCAATGCCGCCTGTTCGAGACGGCCCCGCGCATCTGGCTTCCATCTGCTCATGTTTCGAGTATATCTGATGACAGGGGTTGACATCAAGTCGTCTACGCGCTATAGTGATGTCATGGACTGACATCACTCGTCTCGGCTCGGACTGTCGAGCGAGGACAACACAGTACCGGGAGGGTTTTTCGCATGCGGGTCTTTGTTACTGGCGCGGCCGGGCATATCGGTTTGCTCGTCGTATCTGAGTTATTGGAAGCGGGACATCAGGTCGTCGGCCTTGCCCGCTCGGACGCATCCGCCGCAGCGCTGGTGTCCGCAGGCGCCGAAGTTCATCGTGGCGACCTTAATGATCTCGATAGCCTGCGGACAGGAGCCGCAACGGCGGATGGAGTGATCCATCTGGCCTTCATGCACGACTTCTCGAACTTCGACAATGCGCTCACAGCCGATCTGCACGCTGTCGAGGCGATGGGAGCGGCGCTCGAAGGCTCCGGCAAGCCGTTCGTGATCACAGGTCATCGTGGTGGGGAGGCTTCGGAGAACGCGGTAATGGCCCTGGCAGAGCGAGGTGTGCGGACATCGGTCGTGTGGCTGGCCCCGTCCGTACATGGGCCAGCAGATCTTCACGGTTTTGTCCCACGCCTGATAAGCATTGCTCGTGACAAGGGTGTTTCCGCCTATGTCGGAGACGGCTCCAATCGCTGGCCAGCCGTGCATGAACTCGATGCGGCGCATCTGTTCCGGCTGGTGTTGGAAACTGCTCCAGCGGGGTCGCGGTGGCGTGGGGCCGGCGATGAGGGTGTGCCCTTTCGACAGATCGCTGAGGTCATCGGTCGGCATTTGAACGTTCCGACAGCCAGCATTTCCCAGGAGGAGGCCGTCGCCCACTTCGGCTTTCTTGGCTCCATCGCGTCACTTGATATTTCCTGGTCGAGCGCTGAAACGCAGGAGCGTTTGGGATGGCGGCCAGTTCACCCTGGGCTGATCGAAGACCTGGAGGAGGGACACTACTTCGCCCACTAAAACAACTCGCCCCCTTCCCATTCGGGGCAGGGGGATAGGTCTGTCTAAATATGGCAGTTCGCCAGGCCGCGCTTTTCGAGGTAACGCTGATGATACTCCTCGGCGCGGTAGAACGTGGGGGCGGGGACGATCTGCGTAACGATGGGCCGCCGGTAGCGGTGCGCCGCTTCGAGCGCGGCCTTCGACGCCTCCGCCTCGGCCTGTTGCTCCGGTGAATAATAGAAGATCACCGAGCGATACTGGTCGCCAACATCCGGCCCCTGACGATTGAGCTGTGTCGGGTCGTGGTTTTCCCAGAAGATGTTGAGCAACTGTTCATAGGTGACGACGCTGGGATCGTAGTCCACCTGGACGACCTCGGCGTGGCCCGTCGTATGCGAGCAAACGTCGCGATAGGTGGGATTGGTCGTCGTTCCGCCGCTGTAGCCCACTGCCGTCTCGACGACGCCGGGAACCTCGCGGAAAGTCGCCTCGACTCCCCAGAAGCAGCCCGCGCCAAACATCGCGCGCTCCATCGTCTTTGGCTCCTGGGTGGCCTGATCAGGGGTTACTGTGCTTTCTGCCATCTGTCTTTCTCTCTTTCTTCGCTGCTTTCTAAACTATTTGCCTGTTCGTTGGCTACTCAATCACTGAATATACCTGGCGCGTTCAGAGTATAGCGCACAAGCAGGAAACAGGCCCACCCGCTCAGGGCGTTTAAGTAAGAATGTTCACGCGCCAAGATAGGCCGCGTGGGCGCGATCTACGGCGGCAAGCTGCGCCTGCCCCAGTCCCTCATACGCCTGGGCGCGCGCGCTGAAGTTTTCCGGCGCTTCGGGCGCACGCTCGATAGCGCGCTTGAGCGCATTGAGCGCCTCGCGATAGCGTCCGATGCTGGTGAGCGCGAGGCCAACCGTCAGCGGGCCGCGATAGTCCCCCGGCGCGCGCACCTCCATCAGTTCGCCAAGCTGCAACGCCTCCATTGGGAACGACTGCGCCAGCAGCAGCCGCGCTTTCAAGGCCAGCATCGCGCAATCATCGGCGTCGGCGGCCAACGACCGTTCGATCACCGCGTATGCGGAAGCGGTCTCGCCCTCGCTGGCGTAGCGTTCCGCCTCGGCGAGCGCCATGCGCGTGAGCAGCCGTAATGGAGCCGCCGTCGCGCCCACCCCGCGCACGCCGTTCAGCGTATCGGCGGTTGGCGTGTCGGTCAGGCGTAGCCGACCAAACGACGCCTGGTGGTCGGCGTCAACCGGCGCGCTGACCGCAAGAATCGTCCCCAACCCTTCGAGCGCGGTCTCCTGGCCGGGGAAGAGCGTCGCGCCGCTGGCAAGGTTCTCCGCCAGGTCTTGCAGCAGCGTCATCCCCTCACTCACCAGCGTGAGCGGGGTCGGCGTCAGGTCAAGCTCAGGGCGGCCAAACTTTTGCAGGCCATGCGTATGGAGCCAGCGACTATCGGGCGTCAGCGCCTCGTCATGGAAGCTGATATGCGCAAGCAGGTCAGGCTCACCAGCGACGTTCTCGGTGGACGATGGAATAGACTCTGCCAGGCGGGCAAGCGCCGCACGCCCGTAGCAGGTCTGCGCCGCCGGATCGATTGCCACCCCCTGGATGATCTCGACAATCACACGCAGCAGGCGCATCCCCCAGCCCAACGCAGGCGTTGGCGCATCGTCGGGCACGCTGAGTCGCACATCGAGTCCAATCACCCCTGTGCGTAGTATTTGACGGTCGTCTGGGTCGAGCGCCTGCGCCAGTTGATTGAGCGCCGTCTCGCTCATCCCGGCGATCACCGGGCCGTCGTAGCGCGCGACAAGGACACGCACGCTGGCGCGCGCGGCAGATTCCTTTAGAGTATAGGTTCCCAGCCGTGTGCGGCGGGCAGGCGCGCCAGTCGTCTTTGCGCCCGCTGTTGTGGCGGGGGTATAGGGAATGTACTCGGCCACGCCCAGTCCAGCCGACGCCAGCGCCCGGATAACCTCCGCCTCGTCAGGCGGCTCGCCCATCCGCGAGATCGCCAGAAAGTCTATGGTCAGTTCGTCGGCTGGCTCTGACTGCGCGGACACCGTAGACATGGTAGCTAGCCCCTCCCCTCACTCTATCTCAATGCTCATACGATACATATGCCATATGCCTGGCCCATTCTTTCGCCATTGTAGCATGCCGGACACAAGACGCACAGTCCAGAAGTCCCAATGATGCAGCGCCCAAATAACGTCCGTTCGTTTTCCATAGCAGGTTCCATAGTAAGAAACGTAAGAAACGAACGAAACGAGAGCGTCCTCCATCCTCGGAGTGCGCTAGAGTAGTTGTATCCATCAGACCAACAACCTACCAAGCATACATTACCGTGTTCTGTTGCCAGTGCTGATAGGGCTGCCTCATTCAGAGATGGTGTGGCCTTCGTGTCAGGGTATATTCGGGCGTTTTCAGGTGTTTGGGGCGTTCGCTGTTCGCCGATGTGGCGAAAAGAGGAAAGTCCCAGGAGATGGCGCCAGGCTTCAAGGCGAGCGAACGGTGACCACATGAGATCATGCCAGATTGTGGCTGCGCGCGCCACCAGGAAGTTGTCGGCCTACAGGGAGAAGTAGTCGTGGCGAAGACAACGTTACCAACGGATTTGCACATTACGTATCAACTGCAATATCGCAAGTGCGGCAAGCCTACCTGCGGCACATGCAAGCGCGGGCCGGGGCATGGCCCATACTGGTACGCCTATTGGCGCGAAGGAAATAAGCTGCGCTCAGGCTACATCGGCAAGGCGCAGCCGGTAGGCGCCTCGGCTGCGGCGGTGGCGCGCGCCGAAGCGCGTGTCGCCACCCGCCGTGCGCCTCGTTACTCGTAGCGAGAGAGCCGAGAAAGCGAACGACAACAAGAAAGAGCCAGCTAGCTGGGGAACTCGCTGAGCAAGCCCTGCTCGACCAGCCAGCGTGTGAAACGCAGGCGGCGCAACACCGCCTCGGATTCGAGCGCCTCGCTGGAGTGCGCCACGCGCTCGGACATGCTCAGCAAGCGCTTTACTTCGTCGGGGGTAAAGCCTTCCCTGGCTAGCTTGGTCATCTCGTCCAGGTCGGTGTTATCAGCTGCGTCAACAGCTTCCGAGGGCAGAGCCGATTTCTCGTTCGACTCCTGCTGTGCGGTTGGCTGCTCGGCGCTGGCTTCGTGCTCCAGGTCATCTGGCGTCTCAGGCGTCTGGTGGGCGTCGAAGGCGTTGGGTGTATCAAAGATATGTTCTGCCATAAGGCCACCTCCAAGGCGTTTGTTTGGAAGCCAACACTGCACGTTGTGGCAGGCGTTTGGCTCTCTGTGTCGCCTTTCTGGATAGAGCGCTTGCGTGTTCGCCTGAGCGATTGCCTCGTTTTGTCGCTCTATCTACTTCATACTACGCACGCTGCCTGGGTTTTGTTTGGGAGAGATGCGGTGAAGTGTTGGTGAAGAAGTGTGAAAGACGATACACATCTCTCTACTTTTCACAAGCTCCTCTCGCTTCCCCTTTATCCTCTTCTTTTCGCATGGCGCACAAGCGGCGGTTTCAACCCTTCCCCTCATCTCTACGCCATGCGTTTCGCCGGGCAATGTGCGTTTGTAGGGCCTCCTTTGCGCCAAACGTGGGCGCCGTTGCCCACAGCAGTGTTCTGCGTGGTACTATCAAGAATGATCGAACGATGATCAAAAGAAAAAAAGCCGGTTAGTGGTGGTACGGCGTCGTGCGCATGCCGCTCACACCAGCCGGGCGGCTCCCTATCAGGAACTCCCTTCATGCCTACCGTGACGCTCTACGCGAAAGCGGGCTGCCATCTCTGCGACGAGGCGCGAGAGTCTCTCGAAGAGACACTGGAAACGCTCAGCGAGGCGCGCGACCATGCGCCCGTTGAGATACTCTTCGATGAGGTTGACATTCGTCGCGATCCCGCCCTCTTCGAGCGGTATCGCTATCGCATCCCTGTCATCGCCGTTGATGGGGTAGAACGCCTCGAAGGGCATATCGGCGCCTCTGAGGTGGAAGACCTGCTTCGCTCGTTGATGGAGAGGAAGTAACTGAGGCAGCCGCCTGGTATGATCCTGCATATACATTATAGCGCGCCATATGCCCATTGGCCCAGTGGAAAGTAGAGAAGTGGAACAGACAGCTATGCAGATGCTTCGTGACGGACAAGAGACCCGTGAACAAGTGGCCCAGCGCGAGCACACCATCGCGCGCCTGCGCAACTGGGCGCAACGCGCGCAATCTGAGGCGAACTACGCCGATACCCCGGCTGACGCGCTCAAATGGCAGGGGCAGGCTGGCGTATTGAGTAGTGTCGCCAACTTCCTCGAAGATCAGGGCGCGCGCCTGAGCGACTTTGCCATCTGGTCGCAGGTGGTGGCCGACCGCGAGAAGGCGCTGGCCAACTGGCAGGCGCAGCAAACCGGCCTGGAGGTCGCGCTCTACGCTGGGCAGGTGGCTGGTTATGATCTTGCCCTCACCACCCTGCCTGATGTGGACGGCAAAATCTGGCCGCGCAACGACCCTCATGTGGGCTAACCTAACCCCCTGACCCTCTTCCCCACACGGGAAGGGGGAATGAGGCGCCGCAGCGAGCGGCTTCTCTCAACGGTGGTCGTGGCTCACTCACTCCTCTCAATTTTCTTTCTCCTTGCGCTTCTTACCATCATGTGGTACACTTTCAATTGTACCCCTTCCCAGGGGGTATGGGTGAAAAGGAGAGAAGCCTCATGCAGACCGATAAACAGACTGTGCTCAAGCGGTTGAACTATATCGAGGGACACCTCGGCGGCATTCGCCGGATGGTTGAGGAAGACAAATACTGCGTTGACATCCTGCGCCAGACCTTCGCCGTGCGTAAGGCCATCGAGAAGCTGGAAGCGATGATCCTGGAAGACCACCTGCATAGCTGCGTACCGGAGGGCATTCGCGAGGGACGCGAGAACGAAGTGATCGAGGAGTTGGTGCAGCTCTATACGTTGGCAGGCAGCCGTGGTGGCGAGTAGCAGAATGCAAGTCGAGCGCAATGGGAATGGCGAGGGATGCAGATGACCGAAGTACAAGATCGTCCGGCCTCAGAAAAGCAGGCGAGTAAAGCTGATGAAACAACCGAATACGTCAGCGACCTGATGATCACCGGCATGACCTGTGCCTCGTGCGCGCGGCGTGTCGAGCGGGCGCTCACAAAGACGCCTGGCGTCACAGCGGCGAATGTGAATCTAGCGACTGAGCGCGCCAGCGTCACCTATGGGCCGGACGCTTCGCTGGCGGACATGATCGCCGCAGTTGAGCGAGCAGGCTATGGCGCCGAAGAGATCGTCGCGCCTGCTACGCCCACGCCAACCGCTGTGGCGGCTGAAGGCAAAGAAGCTGTAGCGCCCGTAGAACCGGCGCCTCTGTTTGCCACTGCGACGGACACGCAGGCCGAGCGGCACGCGCGCGAACTGCGCCACAAGCGTCACACATTGATCTTGGGGATCGCGCTGACCATCCCGATAGCCATCCTCTCGATGTTCTTCATGAACCGCTTCCCCGGTGAGAACTGGCTGCTGCTGGCGCTGACGGCGCCCGTATGGGGCTATGTCGGCTGGGATTTCCATCGCACGTCGCTGCGGATGCTGCGCCACCTGGGCGCCAACATGGATGTGTTGGTAAGTTTGGGTTCGACAGCGGCCTTCCTGATGAGCGTGGCCGCCACCATCGCGCCGCAGATCGTCGGCGGTACGACCTTCTACGATACAACCGCGCTGATCATCACGCTGATCTCCCTGGGCAAGTACCTGGAAGCGCGCGCCAAAGGGCAGGCCAGCGAGGCGATCCGACGACTGGCGGGGTTGCGCGCCAACGTAGCGCATGTAGTACGCAACGGGCATGAACGCGATCTGCCCATCGAGCAGGTGATCGTCGGCGACGAGTTGATTGTGCGCCCCGGCGAGAAGATACCCACAGATGGCATTGTGCTGGCGGGCGCCTCGGCGGTGGATGAATCGCTGCTGACGGGCGAGAGTTTGCCGGTGGAGAAGCAGGCGGGAGATAGCGTGATCGGCGCGACGATCAATCAGAGCGGCATGCTACGCATACGCGCGACGAAGGTGGGCGCCGAGACGACGCTGGCGGAAATTATCCGTCTGGTGGAGCAGGCGCAAGGATCGAAAGCGCCGATCCAGCGGCTGGCCGATACCGTTTCGGGCGTCTTCGTTCCCGCTGTGCTGGTGATCGCTGCGCTCACCTTCATCGGCTGGACGGTCGCCGGATACGCCTTTGGCTTCGCGCCCCAGGGGGCAATGGGCCAGAGCGCACCCAGTCCGTGGATTGTGGCGCTGGTCGCGGGGATCGCCGTGCTGGTGGTCGCCTGCCCATGCGCGCTTGGGCTTGCCACACCGACCGCGATCATGGTGGGGACAGGCAAGGGCGCGGAGCAAGGCATCTTGATCAAGGGCGGCGAGAGCCTGGAACGCATCCAGGCGGTAAGCGCCGTTGTGCTAGATAAGACAGGCACGATCACGCGCGGCAAGCCGGAGTTGACGGAGACACTGCTGGCTCCAAACGCTACGCTGGATGAAAGCAAGCTGTTACGGCTGGCAGCTGGCGCCGAAAACGCCTCGGAGCATCCGCTGGCGCGGGCCATCGTCGCGGGCGCACAGGCGCGCGGGATCATGCCTGCCACGGCGGTTGACGCCTTCCGCGCCATCCCCGGTGGCGGAGTTGAGGCGCAAGTGGCCGGGCGAGCCGTGCTGATCGGCTCTCGCAAGCTGCTGACGGATCGCGGGATTACGCTGGAGAACATTGAGCCATTGGCTGAGGCGCTGGAGGAGACCGGCAAAACGGTGATGATCGTCGCGGTGGATGGCGTGGTAGTCGGCGCGCTGGCGGTCGCTGATACCGTGAAGGTTGGCTCAGCCGAGGCGATCAGCCGGTTGCAGGCGCAGGGCGTTGAGGTGTGGATGCTGACGGGTGACAACCGGCGCGCGGCGGCTCGGGTTGCTGCGGAGGTTGGTATTCCGGCGGATCACATCTTCGCCGAAGTTCTGCCGGATGAAAAGGCGGCGCAGGTCAAGCGATTGCAGGCTAGGGGCAAGGTCGTCGCGTTCGCTGGCGACGGCGTGAACGACGCGCCCGCGCTGGCCCAGGCTGACGTTGGCGTGGCAATGGGCGCCGGGGCCGATGTGGCGATGGAGGCGGCTGACCTGACGCTGGTGAAAGGCAATCTGCGCAGCCTGCCGGTGGCGCTGGCGCTCTCGAAGGCGACAATGCGCAAGATCAGGCAGAACCTGTTCTGGGCCTTCGCTTACAACACCGTCCTGATCCCGTTGGCGATTGCCTCGCCCGCGATTCCGGCGTTGCAGGCCAGCGCGCCGATCTTCGCGGCGGCGGCGATGGCGCTCTCGTCGGTGACGGTGGTAAGCAACTCGCTGTTGTTGCAGAGGTTTGGGAGATAGGTCGAGATAGGCGGGCGACGAGGCGGGTGGGTGAAACCGCACCGAGTCGGCAGTCCAACATGGAAAGCGGCAGCGCAGCGGGCGGCTCAAGCCGCGCCTAGAGGCTGCGCCACAAAGGCCGCCGACGCGGACTCTCACTTGATGTTTCCGTTCTATAGTCATTCACAAAGTTATTCACGAGAGAAAGGTAGAAGCCAGATGGCTGCCACACAGGAGATCACGCTTTCCGTGCCGGAGATCAGTTGCGAGCACTGCGTCCACACCATCAATACGGCGCTGGGCGCGCTGCCGGGCATCTCGGATGTCTCCACTGACATCCCGACGAAGACCGTACATTTCACATACGATCCGTCCCAGGCGCCGATGGAGAAAATCATCGAGACGCTCGATGAGGAAGGCTACACCGTCGTCAGGTAGCCGGGAAGTTAGGTAGCTGCGGCGGCTCTACCGCCGCAGCGAAATCCGCGCAGCACGGGTTGGCGCTGGTTACCTCCGGGTGAGCGGGCCTTCCCAGCGGTCAGGTGTGCGCTGATCCGGCACAATGGTGACGCCGTACTCCTTCAGCGTTTGTGCGAAGGTAGCCACATCCCACTTTTGAATTTGCTGGAGGTTTTCAAAAGGAGATAACCAGGATCGTAGCGTTCCTGCCTGCGGCAACGAGATTCCGGCGACGCGAAGCGATCTATCAAAGTCCCAATCGGAGATGGCGGTTCGAGACTGAAAGTCTGTGCTTTTGAAGCGCAGCACGCAGAGCGCGCGTGGAAGGACAATCGTTGTCGGAGCCAAATCGAAGAGTTCGATTGCATGCTCCATCAGGCGCGCACGGGCCTCCCATTCGCGGACGCTTCGTGGTTGAATCTTGCGTGCAGGCTGATTCTTCTTCTGGTCTTTGTCTCCCGCCTCGGCGCTCTTGCGCAACTCTTTCCAGAGGTCGCCGAGTATGCGCACCGCTTCATCATCGAGCTCGTCAATCTGCTTCCATATCTCGGCCGCCTCGCCTTGCTCGGAGGCTTTGGCACGCTGCAGATACGTGTTTGCTGTATCTACTTGTGCACGGAATCGTTGCACCCCTTTGATAAACTTGTGTCGTTGCCTTGGGCGGCGCTGATAAAGCCACTCCAGGCCATACAGAAGCGCCGTTGCGATCAAGCCAAGCGCGACGCCTTCAAAGAGAAGTCGCGCTCCCAAAATCAATTCGGGAGATTGGAAAAACCGGTTGAGAATGTCGAAAATATTGTTTGACGATCCCGGTGGAGCGCTCGATGATGAGGCGTTCTGCGCGCCAAGCACCTGAGCGACACCTACAAGCAGCGCCAGGAGAGCGATAAACACGCCAGCTATCCCGTTGAGGCGTGACGAAAAGCCGCGAATACTCCGATCTGAAAGATCGAGGATGGTTTTCAATGAATCGCTGATGCGCTCCACTTCGCTGTTCAACTGGCTCATGGCAGTACGAAGCGACTCCAATGGCGTCTTCACGTATTGGTAGGGGTAGGAGTTCAGAATAGCCTCGCGCAGATTGAGCGTGGGAACATGAGGCACCGAGGATGAGGTTGCCGTGCGGCGAAAATATTCGTCGGTGCTATCCAGGTAGTTGTCGTATTTTCGCACGACCTGGACTGCGTCACTCGTAGCGGTCTCAATCCTGGTTTGGAGGTTGCGGATGACCAGGTGAATCGCAGCCAGGCGCTCATTGATGCGGCCAAGTGAGGACTTGTGTGCGGATGGCAGGAGATCAATTGCTTCACCGGTGAGCGTATTCACAACATCGAGCGTTCCACCCCAAATACCGGCTCGGCTCGCCAGTGGGTCAATATCGGTGTCCACGTCACGAGTCTCATGACCAATCGAGAATTCAAGAAAGGTCAGGCTATCAGTGACCCTATCGATGTCGTCTTCAATTGGCCGCGCGGTAGGGGATTTCGCTGAGGCAGGAAGGAGCAGATAGCGCGGTTCAAATGCTCGCTGGGAGCTTACCTCGCGGCGGAGCGCAACGAGATCTCCTTCGAGCAGCGCCCATGCGACGTGATTCGCAAGTGGATCGGTCGAGCGCAGGCAGGTTCTCACGAGCGGCATAATGGAGGGACGCAGGCTCTCCGCATACTCCTCAGGTTTGATGGGAACCTCGGTGGGCGCGGCGAAGAAGAACACTGGCGGTCGGCTCTCAATCTCCGCAAACTCCGGCTCCGCCACCCCAAGCCCACAGGCGAAGCGTGCCCTGGAGAACAACGTTTCGATCCGCTGCCAATAGCTCTCTTCGAGCAGCAGCGCCATTTCGTCAGCGGAATACTGGCGGCGCGCCAGAAGCCCCGCCAACGTTTGAGCTTGTTGAGGTTTGTGCGATTGAGGCGCCCAGATACCACTCGAGGGCCATTCGCTCCACAGCGCCAGCATCGGCGTGCAGACGATACTACCATCCACATTGGCGAAGTCAATCAGGCGCCACGACCAGTAGACCGAGCCGATTGCGGCTAGCCCTGCGCGGTCGAGGCGCGGGTCGGTCAACGCCTCCATGTGGCGTGCGCGCTGCTCATGCCCTAGCCCCATGACGAGTTGAACCAGGCGATCAAAGGTAGCGGCCCCGTCAAATGGCGCGAACACCGTACAGTCGTGTCGCCCGATCAAGCGGAAGAGGTCTCTGCCTGCCATACCGCTGGCGAAGAGGAGAGCGTAACTCGACAGCGATTGCATCGTCGCCGAAAGCCACCAGTTCGCGTCTTGCGGATCGATCCAGTGGACACGCTCTTTGGCCTGCGCGGCTTGCTTCAGCCACTCCTCCAGCCGGGCGAGGCGCTGTTCTTTCCATATATCGGCGTCTGGCGGCCAGAGAATGGCGGGGCGGCTATTGACCCCATAGCGTTCCAACGCCTCCTGAACATCCGCCGCTGGACTTTCCCCTGTTGAGGCATACACATCCCGGATAAGGGTGGCGACATCAGGCATAGAGATGCCCAGGCAAGCCGCTGGGAGGCTGAGACACCAGCCGAGCAAGGTTGCCAGGTTTTCAACGTGGGTCTGGGGAGATACGCCCCAATAGAGCGAGCGCCCGACAAGCATTGCGGCGCGATCAAAGCGAAGACCATCTGGCAGCTGGGTCGCTTCACGGACTCCACGGCTGTCCCGTTTGATGGTGGTTGGTTCTTCCATGTGTCATCCCTTCTCGCATCGGGATGATCACCGCAGCCAGATCATAATCGCTAGAGGTGATTGCAGCCCGATAGCTATTCGATTTGTGTAGGGAACCATCGGAGTGTATAGAGCTGGTTGGTCGTATGTGATAGTTGAACTGAAATTGAATATAACATCAAATGAACGAGTTGTCAATGATGCTTGGATAAGCGCCCTAATGCAGGCGTCTATTGATAGCTTCGTTGTATCAAATGCAAAAGAAGCCAGCGTACCAAAGGGATACACTGGCCTGCGTTGTTACGGATCGGTTTATCGGAGTTTTAGCCTCGTGTGGCGCTCTTTTCGGCTGCTTCGAAGAGGAACCAAGTGCGCCGCTCGGCCTCATCTATGAGCGTCTCTAGGATACTTGCGGTTGCAACGTCATTGGCATGCTCACAGATTTCGTGTGCATTGCGCATCAACTGTGCGAGGCTCTGATTATCGCTGCACAGCTCCGACAGCATCTGCGCCGGGGCTACATATGCCTCATTGTTGTCCGAGATTGTTTGCAGTTGACTGATATGCCCGATGCTGCGAATGGTCGTTCCGCCGACACGCCGCACACGCTCCGCCAGAAGGTCTATTCCATCGAAGATTTGCTCGCCCTGTTCATCGAGGAGCAGATGGTAGTCGCGGAAGTGTGGCCCGGACATATGCCAGTGGAAGTTCTTGGTCTTGACGTAGAGGGCGAAGAGATCGGCGACGAGCGGGTTGAGCGCCTCAGTGATCGCCCGAACATCTGCTGACGCAAGATCAGTGGGAGTGGCAAGCGCCTTCGGAACCGTGAGGGTTTGCCCCGACGCGCCGTCCTGTTTTGTCGTGTGTGTTGTGTGTGTCTTGCTCATCTCAGCCGGTTTGCTCGTTGTCATCGTGTGTTCATCCTTTCTTTGCTGCTTGCCGCTGTACAATGGCCGCGACCCACCATGCAGGAAAGTGTAGGCCATGTGCGGCGGCAATGGCAAACCCATCATTGTGTATGATATGCCTGCATATAACGCCCGCATACCTTGCGCCACGTTGTTTCCCCTGCGACAATGTATTCTGAAGGCTGATGGCGGCGGAACATATGCGCCAAACGGAAAGGGCGAGACAGATAGATGATCCCACTCGATGAACTGATCACAGCGATGGAGGCCGACGTACTGGCGCGCGGCTCACGCCACATCTTTGATGGCTTCGCCCATGACTCGCGCATCGTCTCTCCTGGCGAGTGCTTCGTCGCTGTGCGCGGGCTACGTGGCGATGGGCACGACTACGTCGCCGAGGCGGCAGATCAGGGCGCCAGCGCCGTCGTGATCGCGCGGGCGCGCCGCGCATCCATCGAAGCGCGTGAACCCGGCCTCTTCGAGCGCCTGGAGCGCCTGGGCGTGAGTGTCCTTGCAGTAGACGACACCCGCGCCGCGCTCAAACGCTACGCCGCCCACATGTTGCATCTGTGGCGTCCAATAGTAATCGCCGTGACGGGCGGCGTCGGCAAGACGACCACCAAAGAAGCCATCGCTGATGTGTTGAGTGTACAGGCTCCCACGTTTCGCTCGTGGCGCAACTATAACGACCTGCTGGGCCTGCCGCTTTCGCTAGGGCGATTAGAGCCAGCGCATCGCTACGCCGTGCTGGAACTGGGCGCCGATCACCCTGGCGAGATCGCCGAACTCTGCGCGATGATTCGCCCGCAGGTGGGCGTTGTTACCAATGACGCGCTCACCCAAATGCAGTATTTCGATGACTTGGATCACTACTACGCCGAACTGGCAAGCCTGCCTGCCGCCTTGCCAGCCGATGGCTACGCCGTGCTGAACGGCGATCCCACGCAACGGACGTACAAGATGGCCGAGAAGACCGCCGCCCAGGTACGCATGTTCTGCCCGTTCGATGACTACGAGCATTCCGCTGCGTACCGAGCCAGCCATCCCCTGGCCGTGCGCTATCGCATCATCGCTCCCGATGTCTCGGATGATCTCAATGTCCCCTATCTTGTGTTGGCCCACGAAGATGATGAGACACAACAGGTCGCTTTTCCGAATCTGCTAGGTGGCTACTGGGCGGAGGTTGTGCTGGCAGCCCTGACCGTCGGCGTGACGCTTGGTGTGGATGAGCGCGCCGCGCTTGAGCGGCTACAGGCGCTGCGTCCGCTGCCAGGACGCATGCGCAAGCTGGTGGGCGTGGATGGCCTGACGCTGCTCGACGATTCGCACAACGCCACCGTGGCCAGCGTCGCCCAGGGTTTGCTCACGCTCGAACAGTACGCCGCCTGCCATAAGCCAAGATTGCCGCAGATCGTCGTGCTTGGCGACATTTTACGCTTGGGCGCGTATGAGCAAACGGCGTATAACGAGATTGGCCGCAGCGTCGCCAAGTGGGCGTCGTTCCTGGTGACACGCGGCTCCGGCGCCGAGGCCATCGCCAAATCGGCAATCGCGCATGGCATGTCGCCCGAAAGCGTCGCCATCACCCATACCGCCGAGGACGCCGCCCAGGCTGTGCGTGAGGTGGTCGCAGAGAAAAAAACCGAAACGGGTGAGACAGCAGTTGTTTATATCAAAGGCTCGGAAGAGATGCGCATGGAGCAGGTGACGGCGCTGCTCATGGCGCATCCCGAAGAGGCGGCGACCGAGCTGGATCGCCAGACGCAAAGCTGGCGGCGTGTGGTCGTCATGCGGCCAGATCGCCCGACCTGGTTGGAGATTGACCTCAGCGCGATTGGCGCGAACACACGCCAGATCAAGTCGCTGGTGGGGCAAGATGTGACGGTGTTAGTCAGCATGAAGGCTGACGCCTACGGGCATGGCGCGTTGCGTGTGGCGCGCACTGTGCTGAACAACGGCGCGGGCTGGCTAGGCGTGGCGACGCTCAGTGAGGCGCAGCCATTGCGCGCGGCTGGCGTCTCCGCGCCGATTCTGGTGTTTGGCTATCTGCCGCCCTGGCAGGCGCGCGACGCAGTGCGGCTCGATCTACGCGCCACCATCTATGAGCTGGCCTCCGCGCGGGCATTGGCCGAGGCGGCGCGCGAACAGGGAACACAGGCGCGTGTGCATGTGAAGATTGACACCGGCATGGCGCGGCTGGGCATTCGTTGGGAAGACATCCCGGCGATTGTCTCCTTCTTCCGTGAGGTACATACGCTGGATGGGCTGCTTGTTGAAGGCGTCTTTACCCACTTCGCCACCGCAGACAGCGCCGACCAGACCTACGCCCGCCGCCAGCTTGATCGCTTTCATCAGGTGTTGGCCGCGCTCGACGCCGCCGGGCTGCGTCCGCCGATCACCCACGCCGCCAACAGCGCCGCCACACTGACGCTGCCCGAGGCGCGTTTCGATCTCGTGCGCCCTGGCATTGCAATCTATGGCCTGGCGCCATCGGGCGATGTGCCCTTGCCGGAGGGATTCCGGCCTGCGCTGGCCTTCAAGACACAGGTGGCGCAGGTCAAAGAGATACCGGCGGGCGAGGGCATTAGCTACGGCGCGACGTATATCACGACGCAGCCCACACGCATCGCTGTGTTGCCGGTGGGCTATGCCGATGGCTTCCGGCGTGGGCCAGCCAACTGGGGCGAAGTGTTGGTGCGGGGGAAACGCGCGCCGATTCTTGGCCGCGTGTGTATGGATCAGTGCATGGTGGATGTCAGTCACATCCCCGGCGTGGAGCAGGGCGACGAGGTGGTGTTGATCGGGCGGCAGGGCGATGACGAACTGACCGCCGACGAGGTGGCCGCGCGCCTGGGCACGATCGCCTACGAGGTGGTGGCCGAACTACTTGCCCGCGTGCCACGATTGAGCTAGCTTGGCTGCGGTTGGGAAGCGTGTGGTAAGTACCGCTATCTTGGCAGCCTCATCTCCATTAGCGTTGTTTGCAGCGCGACACAGCCACTTTGTGATCCCTGATTGCTACAGTCTATCTAGTGGCTCTCGTGCATCGAATGCTGATTGAAATTGCCACTTGACAACTTGCCATAGGCTAGGTACACTTGCAGCAGGACTACAAGCGCGTGACTCCGAAACGGATGGGTCAGTCAGTACCGCCAGAAAGGGTGGCTCCCGTATGCGCAAACGCTCAACTATTACCCCCCCCCCGTAACGCTGCTTGGTTGTTAGAGTTGTTAGCCGATTCGCTTCGGCTGACCGGTCATGAGTGCGTATTGTTGGCGCTTGCCTGCGCCATCGCTCTGCCGGTCTATTTGGAAACACAGATGCTCCACTCCTCTCAGGCGGCGTTTGCTGCGCAGCACATGCAAAACACGCCAGCCATGCAGACGCAACCCCACACCGACTGGAGCTTCTACATGACAGTAACGACCTCCAGCACGATCTATAACCTGGGCTGCAACCAGGGCAAGTTTGATGGTGGCCTGGGCATCGACAGTATGGTAGTGTTGGACTTTGGTGGCCAGCAGTATAATAGCGGTGGTACACAGTTTTTTGATGGCACAAATATCACCAATACTGAAGTGGTTGGGCTTGCAGAAAACTTCATCCTGGGCTACGTCCAGTGCCTAACCGATTCCAACTCCGTGTTGACGCTAGGGCTTGGCGTTAACAACGACAACTTTGTCAGTAACCTCAACGGCCAGCTCTGGGGCCAGAATATCAATGCGGTGCAAAGTTGGATCAGCCGCCACAACTACGCAGGGCATGCCTTCGCCGATGGCGCCGACGACATTGAAGCGTGGGATCCAAACGACAGCTGGGCTGCTCCTACCATCTCCTGGGTACAGGGCTATGACAGTACCGCGAACGAACCCTACCTCGACTATGGCACGGCTGATGACTGCCCTGTTACGCCCTCCAACAATGCCTACTGTCTTGGCTCATGCCCCCACGGGTATCCTTGTAACCATTCCTGGAATCAGTATGATTTCTGGTACGACAGTTATGGCAATGGCCACTCGTTTGCGACGCCGGAGATTTACGGCGCAGATTACTGGTACGGCAACGATATGGCGATGGAATGGACGATGTTGAGCCTGTATGGCTACGACTATCAAACCGGAGCGATTACATTCGAGGGGCCGTGGGATGACCATGACATCGAACCGGGAAAGTATACCTCAGCCCAGGCATGGATGTATCTGTGGGATGATCTGAACACCTTAGGCTATCCAGGGATCAAGCAGGACATGCCCTACTCCCTGGAAATTCACAACGAAACATAGTCGAGTGGCGTTTGCTTCGCCTGAGACGTTTGCCAGTGCCGATGGCGCCTCAAGCGCATTCCTTCCCTACAGCACTGACAGCACGTTAGTCGCCTCCCGTGCGCTCAAACGCAGAGAGCATAACGGCATAGGAGAATATTCACATGGCAAAAGGTTCTTCACGCACGTCGCAATCCACATCTCCGAAATCGCGTACACATCGCCCTAGCGGGGTGACACTAGCGGTGATGTTCATCTTGGCCATCGTGCTGGCGGGCGCTGCCATCAGCGGCGTTATCCAGGCAGGCGGCGCATCTAGCCATTGGCCCAATGGGGTATCGCCCTGGATGGCGACCAATATCGCTCAGCGACAAAAGCAGGTCGCGACGGGGCAGGCGTATAACCGCACCCATACGATGGTTCCTGTTACTCCGCCAACCGATGCGCCAACGCCAACGCCTTTCACCGGCATCTTTAACTCTGCGATGCCTGGTCATACCAATTTCGATGTACAGAATGCGTACTCTGGGCCAGCAGGTGGCCACAGATATACTGTGTACATTGGGTGTGTGATCAACCCACAAGCATCCGAGGGTCTTGGGGATGGCGGAGTGCTCATGTATACGGATCCTGACCTCAACTTTGTAGGGCGCTACATCGCGCCAGGGCATTTGAGCTGCCTGAAGGCGGTGAGCTATAGCGGGGTGCTGCTGCGGCTGCAATCCAACACCGGCCAGACGATCACCTTCAATCTGCTCACCCGCACGTTTGTTCAGTAAATGCTCCCCATGAGCTGGGCAAGAGTGGTGTGAGGTAGGCTCAGTACGGGTTGATGACATGGGTTAAATTGATTGGACGAAGCTGAGCATTCGTCGGCGGAAAGCCCACACCCAGCGCCGTGCCCAGCATGATCACCGCGCTCTGCGGCGTGCCCACGTAGACCTGCGCCGCCGCCGTGCCATCGTGTATCAGGTCGATCCGATACTTGTTTTCCAGGCGGGCGCCTACTTGCTGCGCCAGCCACATATCCGTCCGCTCAGGTAGGGCATACAGCGTGGCGTATGTGCCAAACTGGCGTGGCAGCACACGCCCATCGCGCACATAAGCCGCCACACTTACCCCAAACGTGGGAGCCAGCAAGACTTCATCGTCCCGGATAGATTGACAGGTATCTGCCATCACCTGAACCATCGCCTCACCGATTGTCTGCGCCTGCTCGATTGTATAGGCGTCGCCCGGCTCAAGGATGATGGCAGGGGCAGGAACCGGCGTAAGTGTGCGGAGCGCGACAAGCCGACCGTCCGCGAAGGATGCGACGCCGCGCTTGACCAGGCTGCCCCCAAAATCAAAGACCAATCCCTTGCCATTCTCGCACGGTAGGCGACGCGCCACGCCAATCAGCGGGAGCAGCGAGGGATACTCCGCAAGATGCAGCGCGAGGCCGCCCATATCGTGTTCGTGTAGCGTTTGGCGGGCTACGTCGCAGAGATTGGGGCCAAGCCGACCAGCGAGGACACCGCCGCCCAGCCTAATCCTGTGGCGGCTCGTCCAGAAATCCCACACCGAATCATCCCAATCCGGGCGCTCCTGGCGATTCACCGGATCGCCGCGCTTCAATGTCAGGATCACATACGCCAGAGAGCGGCCAAAGCGCCGCGCGATGCCCTCCGCAGTCGCACGAACCGACGGATCATCGGCGATGAAGCAGTGATCGAATCGGCGTAAGAGCGCGCCATCGGTCATCTCCTGGGCGCCGTGTATCCCCAATGACG
>JAJPIU010000196.1 GCA_021324535.1 Pseudomonadota bacterium | reverse complement strand
GCTGCGGCAAGATGTGTGAGCAGCGTATCGCGGTAAGCCAATGCGACGTCAGGTGGGGGAACCCGCGTCGTCTGGGCGGGCGCATTGAGACTAGCGAGTGTACGCGGCGCCTGCTCACGAATCTCCTGGAGCAGTGCAGCGTGATCGAGTGAGCGCACGGCAGGTTTGTAGCGTGCGTCGAGAGAAATGCGCCGGCGCAAGTAATTGGCGGCCCTTGCTGCGTTGTGAGTGAATTGACTATGAAGCTCTTGGGCGCGCTCCATACGTAGCCAGCTTCTTGGGGGCAGTGGACTTGCTAGCGCATAGGCCATGCGCTCAAGAGCGCTACGCGTATAGGGCAGGGTAATTGCCCGATCATCCTCGCTCAGCCCCTGGCGCACCTGCTCCATCTGCGCGTTGATATCTTCCAATGCCTGATGCATGGCGCTAAAATGGGTAGAGATCTCACTTTCAAGCGCGGCGCTATAGGAGGGGACAAGCGTCTCGCGCCAGGGGTGTGTCTCATACTGATCAAGCACGTCGGTGTAGTCGAGCAGGCGCTCCAGCGCCTTACGCATGGCGTCGCGCTGTGTATGGGTAATAGTACGCACGTTGGGCAGTGTGTAATCGCTGCTAGGGGCGCCGTCGAGTTGAGCAAGGGCGCCGTAGAGCTTAAAGGCCGACATAGCCATTGCAAACCGCCCTCGATGAAGTTCGCGCATATACTCGTTGAGTTGCGCCCGTTCGGTGGCGAGCTGGTTTGCCTCTTGCGCCCAGCGCGAGGTATCCGCAGATGTGGGCGCAGTGGTGGCTCCCACCAGCGCCCGCTTCAATTCCTCGATAAAGATCTTCTTGTCGGCATTGGGATCATGCAAAGTTAGGCAAAAACCATCGAGATTGACATCGTGCAACCGGCGGCGAACGACTTCGAGCGCGGCCATCTTCTCGCTGACGAAAAGGACGCTTTTGCCCATACCCATCACCTCGGAGATGATGTTGGTGATCGTCTGGCTTTTACCTGTGCCCGGTGGCCCCTGCAATACAAAACTTGAGCCGGCCTTAGCCGCTTCAATCGCTTCCTGCTGGCTGGAATCTGCATCCAGTACCTCAAGCGTATTCATTGGCGGCAGGCGCTCATCGAGCTGGTCTGCGCACGGTGAGTCCGGCTCAGCCACACGTGTAATGTCGCCACCCAAACGCAGCAATAACGGATGGGAGAGTGCGTCTTGTTGGTGTTTTAGTAGGTCGTTGCGCATCACCAGTTTCTGAAACGAGAAACGCCCCAGGTGAACCTCATCGCTGTGGACTACTGGCATGAGCTTGGTTGGAAGACCATTGAGCACAGGTGCTATCGCTTCGAAGAGGACGCCCAACGTTGGCGTCGCGCCGCTGGTGGAGCCGCGTTGCGCTTGTGCCCTCGGCGTGCCAGCCGTTCGGGGCAGAGCCTCTGGCGCAAGGCTGGCGACGATCTCCTCATAGGTGGGCAGGCGCACATCAAAGCTGCTATCGAGTCGTTCGCGAAGGACAGGGTTGATCTCTACCTCTTGCTCAGAGGCGCGTTTCAGCGATAGCTCACCATGCGCGCCATTGCGCACAAGCGTAACGGGCGCCAGGATCAGTGGCGAACGAATCATCTCACCACTTGATTCGGACTCGTGCCAGTCGAGCATGCCAAACACCAGATAGAGTGTCAGCAAGCCACGCTCGGTGAGATCGAGTCGCGCCTGTTTGCGCAGGCGTTCCAGCATGCGCGCCAGCATCAAGTTCTCTTCGCGACTGAGATCTACACCAATTTGCTTGAAGGAGAGCAGTGTATCTTTTTGGGTGATGTCGCGAAACAGCGTATTGACATCAGTAACCGGTAATCGTCCTCCTGTGACGCGCACCCTTGATACACCTAATTCTTTGTAGTAGAGCAATCCATTGTTGTGACTCATATCAATCAAATCATTTTGCCAGACATCCAGTTTCGCCCTGAGCGACATCGCATTCGGCTCACTTTCTACTATCATCCAACGGGCGCCTTAAGTATTCATGCGGTGACATAGCGATCCACGATCACCTACCACTGAGCAATTGCCAATACAATACTACAATACTACAACGCTTCAGTTTAGTGGAAAGCCATTGAGAAATTGGTTAGCCTATGGTACACTTGTCTTGGGCAACGCAGTTGCTCATGATGTGTATACCTGAACGGTTGTGAGGCGTAGAGGCTTCGCAGGAGGTGGTGGTTGTGGACGAGTTGGTGAACGCAGTATCGCAAAGAACAGGTCTGCCACAGGATCAGGCCCAACAGGCAGCGCAGGCGGTGATTGATTATCTCAAAGGCAAGCTCCCCGGCCCCATCGGTTCACAGATTGATGGGGTGCTGAGTGGCGGCTCTGGTGGCCTCGCCGATCAGGTGCAGCAGGCGCTTGGCGGTCTTGGCGGCATGTTTGGGGGCGGCAGTCAAAGCTAGCCATGGCGTGCCCTCTTGAACGGTTTCGTTCCCTGTCAGGCTTCCGTTGCTATAGCTTCGGAGGTCTGGCTCTTTTTTGGGCGCTTACGCACACTTATGCAAATATCCCCTCCATCCAGTGTTCCTTAACCTACTCGCAACTGATTCTCCATTTGGCGCGCCCCCTTTCTCGCGTACTATTTTCGTATGAACCTGCTGGATAAAACAATGGCGATTTCTCCTTTGGGTCACTTTGGGTCACTTTGGGTCACTTTGGTCAGGCGTAAGCTGTTCCGGGCGGTTTTCGGCATAGCTCTCACATCACCCATCGTCTGTCTGGCGTCCCTCCTGAGCGATGTTGGCTCACCAGTTTATCGTTGACCCCCTATTGAGTTCCCTTTAGTTGCTGGCGCTCCTGCCAGCGCCTCCTGGCGACAGGAAAATGTTGCGGAAGTGGTGGAGGCAGTGTAACCCCCATGCGTTCTCAGCGTTCTCAATCAATCAATCCAACCCAGCAGTCTCTTCGTATCCTGATGATTGCGCCAGTGCCATATGTGGAGCCGCGTGGCGCCGTGTTCCAGGTGTATGACCGCCTGCGCGCCCTCAGCCAGTTGGGCCATCAGGTGGATCTGGTGACCTATCCCATTGGCCAGGACGCGCCCCTGCCAGGGCTGCGCATTCAGCGCGCCTGGCGCTACCCCGGTTTATCGCGTATCAAGGTTGGCCCCTCTGCCGCCAAGTTCCCGCTGGATGCCCTGCTCTTTCTGCGGGCGTTACTGCTCCTGCTCACCCATCCCCGACGCTACGACGTGATCCACACGCATCTGGAAGCGGGTTTCTTTGGGGCAATCCTAGGGTGGCTCTTCCGTTTGCCGCATGTCTACGATATGCACGACGACCTCTCCGAACAGTTGGTCAATGCCAGGTTCACCAAGAGCCGTCTGCTGATTGGGCTGATGGAAAACGTCGAACGGCTG
>JAJPIU010000192.1 GCA_021324535.1 Pseudomonadota bacterium | reverse complement strand
TTGTAGTCGTCGGCGCGCTCGATGATCGGGATGTGGCCGGTGTTGGTATAGGTGATGAACTTCGCGCCGGGGATGTGGGCGGCGAGATACTGGCCGTTGGGATAGGGTACGAGCGGGTCGTAGTCGCCGTGGATCACCAGCGTTGGGGCGTGAATCTCGCCAAGCCGCTCGGCCACGTCGTGCCCCAGGCACGCTTGCAGTTGCCGCCCATAGGCTTCGGCGCTCTGAGGGCGATAGCGCGCCGTCTCGCCGATGCGCTCCCACTCTTCAGGATGATTCTCGCAGTAGCCGGGCGCCATGATCGTCGCGTAGGTACGCTTCGCCAGTTCGCCAATATCCATGCCGTCGCGCGGTTGCATCAGCAGCGCCAGTATCTCCGGCCCTGGATTGGTGTGCGTCGCGCCGCCTGCGGAGGTTGAGGTCAGCACAAGCTTCTCCACCAGGTCGGGCCGCTGGAGTGTGAGCCGCAGCGCGATAAATCCGCCCATCGAGATGCCGATCACATACGCCTTTTTGACGCCAAGCGTATCCAGCAGCGCAGCGGCGTCATCGGCCTGATCGGCGATGGTGTAGGGTTCGGGCGTCTCTTCGCTATCGCCCACATCGCGGTGGTCAATGGCGATGGTACGATAGGTCTGGCCGAAGACAGGCAACTGCTTGTACCAGCCAAGCCGCTTCGCGGCCAAGCCCGTCAGCAGGAGGATGGTTCCTTTGGGATCGGGCGGGCTTACCTCGTCATAGGCAAGGCGATGACCATTGACGGTGACGAAGGATGGCGGGTTGACTTGCAGGGTCATCGGAAAGCTCCTAACTGTGTTGACATTGTGTTGACATTTTTCTTAAAAATGTAGCATGCTAGGAAGCGTGCCGCAAGATGGTCGAACAGCGAAAGACATGAGAGGAAGCATTATGGAGATGAAACTCGAGGTTGTACCTCTACCGGTATCCGATGTTGAGCGCGCAAAGTCGTTTTATGTTGAGCAGGTGGGATTCCACCTGGATCATGATGTGCAGCCTGGCAATGGGATGCGGGTCATCCAGTTGACGCCTCCTGGGTCGGGCTGTTCGATTGTGATAGGAACCGGTATGGGCGAGATGTCTGAGATGCAGCCGGGATCGCTCAAGGGGTTGCATCTGGTAGTGTCCGATATTCACGCTGCGCGAGAAGCACTGGCTGGTCGCGGTGTTGCAGTGAGCGAAATCGCTGATATGGGAGGCGTACAATATGCCTTCTTCAGCGACCCCGACGGCAATTCGTGGGCAGTGCAGGAATTGCTGCGTCCTGCTGGCAATCCATAGATCTGGCGTACTCATGGTAGCGCAACGCCTGCTCCAGTGACACACGCCGCCGACGATGGCGGTACTTGGGGTGGGACAAGATGCGTTACAATGGGGAGGCGGCGTAGCAGGGCGAGGGTCGCTCGCCGCCCAGGAGTGCGGCGGTACTTTGTTAGCGCCGGTCGCCTGGTATATGCGTTCCCATTTTTGCACCTATTCCGCATGCGAGTCCGCGAAGGCGGACTTTGTGGCGGCGCGCCCTTAGGCGCCGTTTCAACCGCCTGCCTCCTGCCCGCTGCTACGCCCCCGTCAGCATATGTGATATACTCCGAAGTTGCGCCACAGTGACGCCCCAGAGTACACCTTCGGAGGGAATAGTTATGGATCAGGAAACCATCATCCAGTACATCACCGAGACGTTCGCGGAGGTTGAGGCGCTGCGGCCAACCGACGGCCCTGGCGCTGGCGACAGCTTCTTCTACTACGATCCTGCGCATACACGCGACTTTTCGAGTCGGCAGCCCTTCGCCACTATCGTAGTCAAAGACTACGGCGACTTCGACAACACCTCACAGCTTGATCGCCCCGATGTGTATCGGCTCAACATCAACGTCAGCCGCGAGACCTTCCAATCGCTTTTGGGCTTCGCCCCCAACGAGGCTCCCGCAAAAAGCGGCGCGTATGACTTTGCGGCGCTGGATCGGCTCATGCCCCATCCGATCTATGCGCCACAGTCGTGGGTGTGCGTGCTCAACCCAAGCGCGGAGACGTTCGAGGTCGTCAAACCGCTGCTGGCCGAAGCCTACACCAGAGACGTCGCACGCTACGGGCGCAAGCATGGCCAGGATGCGCGCCCATCCGCAAACAAATAGTGTCCCTTACTCATCAACGATCCCACTCAGTATGAGATAGGCCGCGTCGGCGGCCTTTGTGGCGTAGCCCCTAGGCGTGGCTTCAGCCGCCCGCCCGCTATCGCCAGCAACGAATATTTAAGGCGCTGCAACACACGCCGCCCAGGAGCGCGGCGCTACGTGTGGACGCCCTGCTTTCGCTTCTGCGAACAATCGGCTATAGCGCCCACAGCAAAAATTGTGTATACTTGAAGCGTCGGCGAAGACAAGCCAGCGTTTCCTTGAACGTGCGAGGGACTGGCGTTGACGCTGACCATACTATTGTCGCGGACGAGTAGCGCATGGGCTGGCGCGCGGAGGGGCGCCAGTTGACGAGGTGGGGGCTGTTCGGAACCTATCAGCGGGGAGCCTCCAGGGCGGACAACGCCATCGCCCTAATCAAGATCGCGGGCAAACCCGGCGGGCGACCGCCAGTGACAGGACGCGATCACTGGCGTAGGTATGAGGTAGCCCCAAAAAGCAGGCGGGCATACCTCCGATTGGAGTACCATATACCATGTGCGGCATAGTCGCCTATGTCGGCGCGCAACGCGCCACCCCCATTTTGCTCGAAGGTTTGCAGCGATTGGAATATCGCGGCTACGACTCAGCAGGCATCGCTGTTCTCTCGGATGACGGCGACCTGCAACTCAAAAAAACTACTGGCAAACTCAAAGAATTGGTTGCTGCGGTTGGCGCCTATGAGCCAAGTGGCTCGCTGGGCATTGGCCACACGCGCTGGGCCACCCACGGACGCCCCAACAACGACAACGCCCATCCCCACACCGACTGTCACGGTGACATCATGGTGGCTCATAACGGCATCATTGAGAACTACGCCGCGCTACGCGATGAATTGCTGGCGGAGGGGCATGTCTTTCGCTCGGAGACCGACACCGAGTCGCTGGCGCACCTGATCGAGCGCGAACTGGAGACCACCAACGACCTCGCCGAGGCTGTGCGCCGCTCGTTGCAGCGTGTCACTGGCTCCTACGCAATTGTGGTTGTCAGCCGAAGCCACCCTGGACGGCTGGTTGGCGCGCGGCTCAATGGGCCGTTGATCGTTGGCCTGGGCGAGCATGAAAACTTCCTGGCCTCCGACATCCCCGCCATTCTGCGCCACACCCGCCGGATGATCGCGCTGGATGAGGGTGACGTGGCCGACGTGACGCCTGAGCGTGTCGTCATCACCACGCTGGCGGGCGCTGTCGTACAGCGTCCCATCACCACCATCGAATGGGACATCGAATCGGCGGAGAAGGGTGGCTATCCTCACTTCTTCGTCAAAGAGATTCACGAGCAGCCCGACGCCGTGCGGCAATCACTGATGGGGCGAATCGAACAGCAGGGGGAAGATGATAAGCTGACCCTGCGGCTGGATGAACTCGACGCGCTCGCTGCCAGCGGGCGCCTCGATACAATCCGTCGGGTGGTTATCCTGGGCTGCGGCACGGCCTCGCATGCGGGGATGATCGCCAAATATGCCATTGAGCGCTGGGCACGACTGCCCGTAGAGATCGCCATCTCATCGGAGTATCGCTATGCCGATCCGGTGGTGGGGCCGGAGACGCTCTGCATAACGCTGACGCAATCGGGCGAGACGATTGATACACTGGTGGCGACCCGGCTGGCGCGCGAGGCTGGCGCATCGGTCATTGCCATCACCAACGTCGTGGATAGCGCGATCACCCGCTCAGCCGACGCGACGCTCTACCTGCGTGCAGGGCCGGAGATCAGTGTGGCGGCGACCAAGACGTTTGTTACCATGCTCACCACGCTCTATCTGTTGGGGATGTGGCTGGGCCAGCGCACAGGCGCGTTGAGCGATGAAACGGCGCAGCGGCTTTTGGCCGATCTGCGCCGGACGCCCGACCTGATGCGCGCGACGATTACGGGCGTGACGAACGACGAGGGGCTGGGCGCGGCGGCGCTCATCAGCGTGGCAGATCGCCTGGCGCGCTGCCAGAGCTGCCTCTACATCGGGCGCAGCATGGGCTATCCATTGGCGCTCGAAGGCGCGCTCAAGCTCAAGGAGCTTTCGTATGTGCATGCCGAAGGCTACGCCGCCGGCGAGATGAAGCACGGCCCTATCGCCCTGCTCGACCCGCAGACGCCGCTGATTGCCATCGCCACCGAGAGCGCGGTCTATGAGAAGGTGGTCAGCAACATCCAGGAGGCGCGCGCACGCGAGGCGGCGGTGATTGCGCTGGCCAGCGCGGGTGATACCACCATCCAGCGCCACGCCGACGCGCTGATCTATGTGCCCCGTGCGCCGGAGTTCCTGTCGCCGCTGCTGACGGTGATTCCGCTGCAATTGCTGGCGTATCATGTCGCGCTGAAACGCGGCTGCGATATTGACCAGCCGCGCAACCTGGCGAAGTCCGTCACCGTCGAATAGCGTTTGTCTCTCTTTTCACTTGCTCCCCTTTCCACCCGTTGGAAGGGGGAGCTTTGTTTTGCTCTGAAAACTCAGTGGAACCCAACGCATAGCTCTGGCGTCGTTTATGAGAAGTGGCGAGTAACTTGCTTTGCGTATAACGCCCGGCTGATACACTGCTTTGGGCAAGCAGACATGTACACAAAAGGGAGGACTTCATTCTATGAAACATATCCTACGTTTCGGGTTCGGCGCGCTTGGGTTGGCTCTGGCGCTTGGGCTGGCGGCGTGCGGTGGCGCTGGCGCATCCACGTCCGCAGGCGGCTCCCCGCAACCGCTGTCGTTTAAGTGCGTATCGGCGGCAGTTGCCCACCCTATAGATACCGAGAGCGTCACGATTGCCTGCACGGTGACGAACGCGCCCAGCGCCGCCTCCAGCTTTACTCTGAATTATGCCGTTGTAGACGCCAGCGGCGTCTCGCATCCGCTCCCTGTGACCTGCAAAGCGACCCTGACGCATGGCGCAGGAGTCTGCACGAAAACCTATAACCTGCCGGTTCCGCTGGCCAATGCGAAGATTGTCGTCACCGGTTCGCTCTTCCCCGATCATCAGGCGCTGGGGCCTGTGACGCCCACGAAGGTACCGCCAACGAACCTGCCTACCCCGCCTGCCAACCTGACTCCCATTCCATAGATGGGAAGGGCAGCCGTAGTGAAAGATGGCATTTGCTGGCGCCATTTGCTACAAACTCAATCCACCCCGGCGACATTCCAGAGCGTCAATGTTCCGGTGTAGAGGTCAAGCAAGACCAACCGCGCGCCGTTTGGCGACCAGCGCAGCCAGAGCGATTGCTCGCTGAGCAGGTTCGTCAGCGGTGCCTGCGCGTTAGTGGGGATGGTCAGCGTCCTGACCGCTTTACCTGTTGCGCTGTCGTACAGGGTGATTGTGCCGTTCTGCGCCGCCCCGGCGGTGGCGACGTTGTTGAGATAGGGATCGGGCGTCGCTGCCAGCAATGCGCCATCGGGTCGCCACGCTATAGCCTGAGCGGACGCGGCATAGCCGCTGCTATCTGGAGTCATGCGCTGGCAGAGCGCCAGCAGCGCGGTATCGCGCGGAGCAAGCGCAGGCGCGTCCCCCAGGCGCGTCGTCGCTAGCGCGGTCGCCAGCATCGTCGAGTCGGGCGTCGCCAGTGAGGGATCGCTCAGTTGTGCGCTCACAACGCCCGGCGTTACGAGATAGGCGCCATCGGGCGACCAGGCCGCGATCTCGGTAGACCAGAAGCAGGCGCCTGGTACGCTAGTGTAGACGCCGCTGTTCTGCGCAAGGTATGCGGGCGTTAGTTCGCCGGGTTGCCAGAGGGTGAAGCTCGCGCCACCGATGGAATTGCCAATCGGGCTAACGGGCGCTGTGGATGCGCTTCCTGGCACGCTTGCCGATAGCGGCTCCTCCGCCAGCAGCGTGCCATTCGCTTCCCAGCGATAAGAGAGTGATGGCGTCAGGCTGAGCGCAGTTGAAATTGGCTTGCCATCGCTGAGGTTCCACTCCAACGGCAAGGCGCTCTCGCGATAGGGTGCCGTGAGGATGTGTGGCCGGGCGCCAAGCTGTGTCGCGTCATAGAGCAGCACGCCCGCGATGGATGGCGCTGTCGGCAGGGATGTTTGTGTGGAGGGTAGGAATGGCGGCAAGCGCGGGGCAGGCGAATACTCCACAAAAAACGGGAGCGCGAGATGTTTGCCATCCGGCGACCACATGATGGTCTGGTAGCGGAGATAGGGTGTTGAGCCTGTCGCCAGCGAGATACCCAACGTTCGCGCGACGGATGTGAGCTGCTGATCGGGATGAAGTGTGGCGATGCGTTTGCCTGTGGCTGCGTCGTAGAGAATGACGATTCCCCGAGCGTGGCTATGAGCGTTTGCAAGCGTAGGCGCATTGGGGCAGACAGAATAGCCAATGAGCGCAAGCATGCCGCTGTTCGGCGACCACGCCACATCCACGGGGCAGGTCAGCCCGTCGCGTTCGGGATGAAGCGTGAACGCGCCGTTTGGGCTGGTGGTTACGTGCATGGAAGGGTGATGTGATGCGCCTGGCATGGCAAGGTGAACGGCAAGCGTGACGCCTATAGCGAGCAGCGCGACAACGGCAAGCGTCGCCAGAGCTATCATCCATCTTCGCCTGCGTGTTCGCATGATGTAGACAATCCTTCCCTGATGCGCGCCCAACCTTCTGACATTTTAACGCGAATAGCGTGCAAAGAATAAGGCATAATATATGCGAGAGTGTCGTGCGTTGGGTGAAAGTGAAAAGAGGAGGGAACATATGACAGCCCAGGCTACTGCTATCACGACATTTGTTGTGTTGCTGATTTTCGATATTGCCTGTTGGATTGGCTTCGCGCGCACGAAAACGAAGCGCCCACAGGCCGCCGTCGTCTCGGTGGCGCTGCTGGCGGGCGTGGGCGTCTGGCTGTGGGCGCTGCTGGCCGTGCTTGGGCGGTAGCGGCGCCGTTCAGGCTGTGCGGCTCAGCTAACCCTCGATGCGTAGCGTGTCCCAATTGCCCAACTGAGTTCTCTCCCGATGTCACAGATGGCGAGCCTATCTCGTCTCCTGGCTGAGAGTCAATTCTGACATCTTTGACATCAGGGAGGTGATGGTATGCGAGTCTTTTTGGCAGGGGGCGCCGGGGTCATTGGGCGACGGCTACTGCCACAACTCGTGGCGCGGGGCCATCAGGTGACGGCGACGACGACGAACCCAGAGAAGTTGGGCTTGTTGGAGCAACTAGGCGCAGAGGCTATTGTGATGGACGGGCTGGACGCCGTATCGGTCGGCGAGGCGGTAGCTAAGGCTCACCCGGACGCAATTGTGCACCAGATGACTGCGATTAGTCTTGCTCATGCGGGAAAACCCGATATGAAACATTTCGACCGCTGGTTCGCCACGACGAGCCGCCTGCGCACCGAGGGGACGAATCATCTGTTGGCCGCCGCTGAGGCGGCTGGCGTCTCGAACTTCATCGCACAGAGCTACGCCAGTTGGAACGGCATTCGTCAGGGCGGATGGGTAAAGACCGAAGAGGATCCGCTCGACCCTGAGAAGGGGACACCAGCGGAGGCGGGGATGGCGGCGATCCGCTACCTCGAAGAGGCGGTACTCAAGGCGCATGGCGCAGTTTTGCGCTATGGTTCGCTCTACGGGCCGGGCGCCACTGACGACCAGGTGGAGCTTGTGCGCAAACGGATGTACCCTCTTGTCGGCAGCGGCGCGGGCTATTGTTCGTGGATTCATGTAGATGACGCGGCAAGCGCCACGGTTCTGGCTGTGGAGCAACAGGCGAAGGGCGTGTTCAACATTGTTGACGACGAGCCTGCCCCGGCCAACGAGTGGCTGCCCTACCTGGCCGCATGCGCGGGCGCTAAGCCGCCGATGCGTGTTCCTAAGTGGTTGACGCGGTTGCTGGCGGGGCAAGCGGCTGTGGTGATGATGACCGAGGGACGCGGCTTCTCCAACGCCAAGGCCAAGCGAGAGCTTGGTTGGAAGCTGCGCTACCCTTCCTGGCGCCAGGGCTTCAAGGAGGCGCTGCTGTGACCCGGACTGAGGAGTTCGAGCAGATGCGCCCCCAGCTCTTTGCCATCGCCTATCGGATACTGGGTAGTGTGAGCGAGGCAGAGGATGCGGTTCAGGAGTCCTGGCTACGCTACGAGGCTACTCCGACGGCGCCAACCTCGACCAAGGCGTTCCTCGCGGCGGTGGTGACGCGCGTCTCGATTGATGTGCTGCGTTCGGCTCGCCATCGGCGTGAAGAATATGTTGGGCAGTGGCTCCCTGAGCCATTGCTCACTGACCCGTATGACGATCCCGAACGCTCGGCGGAACTGGCCGACTCGGTGTCTATGGCGTCTCTGGTGTTGCTCGAACGGCTCAGCCCGCTTGAGCGCGCGGTCTTCGTGCTGCGAGAGGTGTTTGGCTTCGACTTCCCTGAGGTTGCGTCGGCGGTTGGGCGCTCTGAGGCGGCTTGTCGCCAACTTGTGGCGCGGGCGCGGCGACACTTAGACGCAGGGCTTCCCCGGTACGAGGCGGATCGCGGAAAGGGTGAGCAACTGGCGGAGCGGTTCCTCGATGCGCTCAGGGAAGGAGATGTTGACGGTCTGCGCGAGCTGCTCACTGCTGACGCGCAAGTAGTGGGAGACGGCGGCGGCAAAACTCCCCAGTGGGTCAAAGGCGTCAGCGGCGCCGCGCTTGTGGCTCGTGTGCTTATCGCGTTCGCTGGGCCATTCATCAGGATTGGTGGTAGAATGGAAGCCCACGAGGTGAATGGCCAGCCCGGCGCGATCTTCCGCGACCGCGACGGCAAGGTGCTCTGTGTCTCGGCGCTCGATATACTGGACGGGCGTATCCAGGCGATCCGCACGGTAATGAACCCTGACAAGTTGGGGCACATTGGCCCTGTAGCTAACATTTGGGCGACTCTTCGGGAGATGAGCCAGGAACGAGTGAAAGAACACAACGCATGAGTATATTCCCAGCGCCGACGTAAGTCCTTGCGCCGACGAGGCGCACTTTTCGCATCTTCCAAAAGAGCGCCAGTTCACGCGGCCCTCCTGCCGTGTACATCACGCAACATGGTGATGTACATCCTTCATATTCTCAGGATGGCAGGAAGGGTAGATGTTTGTGGCTGTGGCCTTTCTCAAAAAATGGAAGCCAGGCGCGCTGTTCGGTGAATATCGCACGGTCTGGCGTGTGCGCGAGCTGCGGCTGCTGGCGTTGTCGCGTCTGTGCGCCAGCATGATCTTCTATAGCACGGTAATGGTGATCTTCCAGCGCGAGCGCGGGCTTGATTTCACCCAGATGTTTCTGCTGGAATCCATCCTCTCGCTGGCGGCGCTGCTCTTTGATGTGCCTACCAGCGTGCTTGCCGACCGCATCGGCTATCGCTGGTTGCTCCTGCTGGGGCGCAGCCTTGAACTGATTGGCATGCTGATCTGGATTGTGTCGTATGGGTTCTGGCCGTTCGCGTTCTGTTCGTTGCTCTCTGGCGGTAGCATCGCCTGTGTCTCTGGCTGCGAAGACGCGCTGATCGCCAGCAGCGTTTCCGTAGCGCAGATGGGGGAGAAAGCACAGGGCGATACGACGCCGACCAGTGGAGCCGCGTTCGCGTTGCTTGGCGCGGCGTCGAGCGCTGGCTTTTTCGTCGGGCTGGCAATTGGCAGCTTCTTTGGCGCGCACGACGCGACGCTGCCTTTCATTGTCACGCTGCTCCCAATGGCGCTGGCGGTGGCGTTCACGGCCAGCCTGGGCAAGCCTAAGCCAGCCGAGGTACGCTTCGAGCAGGCGGAGCAGATGGAGCAGCGTGAGGTCGAGCGACCTGGCGTCGGCGAGCTTTTGCGCAACGCCTGGCGATTGGCGCGGCGGAGTCCGGCGCTGGTGGCGCTAGGACTGGCCCAGAGCGGGGCGTTTGCGCTGGTCAACGCGATCTTCTGGTACAACCAGCCATTCTTCGGCCATGCGGGGATCGCTGTTTTCTGGTTCGGCCCGCTGACAGCGCTGGCGGTCGGCTGCGCGGCGCTCGTTCCCCTGGCGCTGCCAGCCGTCACCCTGCGCATCGGGCGGCGTGGGGCGCAGGCGGTCGCGCTGCTGACGCCAGGGATGGCCTATATTGGACTGGCGTTGGCGCTTGGCATGCGTTCGGCGCCGCTTGTCGTCGCATTGGTGGCGCTTCTGGTCAGCGGGGCTGCCTGGCGCGATCCGCTTATTAGCGACGAACTCACACGCCGCGTCGGCGTCAGGGGACGCGCCACCGCGCTCTCGACACTCTCGCTGCTGGGCGCGGTCGCGGGAATCGCGCTCAATCCGCTGATCGGCCATGTTGGCGACGTAGGATTGGGCGCTGTCGGCTTCACGCTTGGGGGTGGATTGCTGGCGTTGGGCTTCTGTGCGCCCTGGCTGATGGAGAAACGGGCGGGCGGCTCAAGCCGCGCCTAGAGGCCGTTGGTCACAAAGGCCGCCGACGCAGCCTCCCCTTTTTTAGAGGGCAGGCAGTTCGCGGGTGTAGTTGCGATAAAAGTCGGCGATGGTGAAGCCCATGCGCTCATAGAGCTGATTGGCCTTCGTCAGACTCTCGCCATCCACGTTGAGCGTGACGAGCCGCGCGCCCTTGGCGTAGAGCGCGCCAAGCAGACGTTGCGTAAGCGCCTGGCCCAATCCACGCCGCCGCCAGGGACGACGTACGCCAACGTGCATGATCTCTCCCACCTCGCCACGCTGTTCGGCCATCGCCGCGCCCGCCACCTGCGCTCCCTCCCAGGCGACAAACCAGAGTGCGGGATCGAAGCGGTCGCTATCGGCGCCGAGTCGGTGTCGCCAGACCTCCAGTGTGCGTGGTGTTTTGCCCCGTTCATCCTGAAAGGCTTCTTCGTCGGCTGCATACACGTTCTGCTCGTCTTGCGCCGGGTCATACGCGCGCACGATGATGCCGTCAATCTCGGCAGGCGCGGCAGGGGCTTCCGCCAGGTTCAGGCGCATCGTCTGGAAGGTGGAAGTGAGGGTATAGCCGCAGCGATTGAGCAGCGACCACGCCGCCTCATTTGGCCCGACGATCTGTGCCAGCAAGACGCCTCCCCTGCCCACCACACGCGCCAGAGCCAGCGCCTCGGCCTGGCGAAGCAGCGCCGCGCCAATTCCATGCCGCTGAGAGGGCGCCGCCACCCATGCCTGCGGAGTGAAGACACCAGGGGCGCGCGCTACCAGTTCGGCGTAGCCAACGATTATTTCACCACCGGCATCGGTTGGCGCAGGCTGATTGGCCTGAGGCGCCGCAAGCTCAGTAGCAAGCGCAGGTATTGCGCCAGCAGGCGCCACAGCCACCCAGGAAGCTCCATCCAGATTCCATGCCTGCCAGAGCGATTGCGCCTCGGCCAGAGAAAACTTTGTCTCGCCAAGCGCCTGCCGCAGCGCAACGACGGCTTCGAGGTCGGCAAGCGCCGCAGGGCGAATCTCTACGGCGCTTTCGGCAGGCGCTGTAGGTGGTGGAGCAGACGCCTGTTCAGGGGATGGTGGGAGGCTCGATGGTTCGGGTGACGACATTGCAGAGATGCTCCTCTCATTCGAGCGTCTGAGATATTCGCTACGGCGGTTGGTGTGCCTTAATAATGATATGGCTTCACACTATAGCAGCCACTTGCGTTTAGTATACGCCATGTAGACAAAGAGTTCATCAGGAGGAACCACACGATGGATGCTTCGGAGTTACACTTACCCGAACACCAGCGAACCATTCTGAGCCGCTTTATCACTGCGTGCCAGGCCGATGAGCGGGTAGTGGCCGCTTTTCTTGGAGGTTCATATGCAAAGGGAACGGCTGACATCTTCTCCGATCTTGATCTTGGCGTGATCATCGCAGATGAAGCGTATAGTGACTTCTTTGCCGGACGCGAAGCTTTTGTAAGGCGGCTGGGTGAGCCGCTGTTCCTGCGCACATACAGCGGGGGCGGCTTCGACAACCTCTCTTTCATCTTGTCGAACGACACAGAGAGTGATCTTGCGTTGGGCCGCGCGAGCAATTTCACCCATATTCATGTCGGGCCATATAAAACGCTGCTCGATAAAACGGGCTGTCTTGTCGGAGCAGTGTTCGCCGTGCAGCAACCGACCCAGGCCGAGCAAACCGAGACGTTGCATGACCTGATCGATTGGTTCTGGCATAACCTGCTGCATCACTTCATCACACCGATCTCGCGGGGACAACTCTGGTCGGCGTATGGCGCGTTGGAAGATATGCGCCTTGCCTGTGTGAACCTGGTGCGCCTCAAAGAGGACTTCAACGCCAGGGCGGAAGGCTATGAGCGGATAGATCAGGCGCTCCCTATCGAACAGTTAGCGCCATTGCAAGCGACCTTCTGTCCGTTGGAGCGTACAGCGATGATCCAGTCTGCCCAGGTCATTGTCAACTTCTACCAGGGGGTGGCGCTGTCTCTGGCGCAGGCGCATGGGCTGCCATATCCGGCTGATCTGGCGCGCATGTTGTCTGAGCGGCTGGAACAGTTGGGGCAAGCGCCCGTTGAATGAGGAAATATAGCGACGCTATGGCGTAGAAGGGGAGACCGCGCAGGCGGGTTCGGAGTAGGCGTAGACTTCGAGGCCGCCTGCTCCACAACGCGCTGACCTCACTACTGATGTTCCACTACTGCGTCCTCCAACCCAGCCAGCACAGCCTCCACTTCCTCCCATGTCATCACACGCCCGCTTTCCTCTGCCGCGAGAAACGCCGCCTCGCCAAGTTTGGCCTGTGCAAGAGTAACCTGCGCGGCATAGCTCCGTTGGCCTTCGTCGTGCCGGGGCGCCTGCAATCGTGCGCGTTCTTTGGAAGACAGCGCAAAGAAGCGTATCGCCTGTCTATGCGCCCCCAAATCGTTCGCCAGTTCGGCTATGCTGTCGAGAATATTACACATCTCCCGCTGTACTCCCGTCTCGCGCGCAAAAGCGAAGCTCCGGCGCAAAAGCTGGAAGGCGACCTTCAGATGCCCCTGTTCGCGCTGAAGGTCGCCGAGATTATTGAGCATATAGGCCATATCATCCCTGTCGCCCAGTTCTTCAAAGAGTTCAAGGCTGGCGCCCATCAATTGGGCGGCGCGCGCCAGATCGCCGGATTTATGTCTGGCATAGCCGAGGTTGCCCAGAGTGGAAGCAATCAAGCGTTTGTCACCAACCTGTCGTACGAGTTCGAGGCTTTTTTCGTACAGCTCTATTGCCTTCTCATATTCCTGTTTTCGCGTGCAGACTGTCGCAAGATTCCCATAAACCATCGCCTCGTAAAGTATCTCAGATCGCTTCTCAAATAGCGCAAGGGCTTCCTCAAACAGCTTGATTGCGATTTCTCGCTGTCCACGCTCATCCGCAATCAAGCCAAGCGTGTTCAGGCTGTGCGCCTCGCCAAAGGTGTCGCCGATGTGCTGATAGAGCGACAGAGCTTCTTCCAGCAGTTTTTCCCCTGTCTCATAGTCTGACTGATCCCAGGCAAGATTTCCGGCCGCCCTGAGCGCCTCCGCCCGCACAGCCATCTGCTGCTCGTTCTGTGGCTCCGGCTGAAGCGCAAGCAGGTTGTGCAGCCAGGCGCGCCCCTCTTGCGAGAAGCCGCGCACCTGCCAGAACCACCAGAGCTTCGCGGCCAGCCGTAACCCCAGCTCGATCTCCCCGCTATGCTGCGCCCAGGCAAGCGCCGCACGCAGGTTGTCATGTTCCAGGGCGAGTCGCGCAAACCACACGGCCTGATCCCTTCCGAAGAGTTTGGACTGGGCAGCCTCGGCAAACGCCAGGTAGCATTCAGCATGGCGCTGACTGGCAAGCTGCCGCTCATTGGCTGCCGTCAGGCGTTCCAGCGCATACTCGCGGATCAGTTGCAGCAAATGGAAACGTGTTTCACCCTCGGCGTTCACCTCTGCGGCAACCAGCGATTTGTCAATAAGCGCGGTGAGCAGATCAAGGATGTTGGGCGTCGCTTCCGGGTCATCGGCGCAGACGCTCTCGGACGCTTCAAGCGTCCAGCCACCGACGAAGACGGCCAGACGCCGGAAGAGCCGCTGCTCCATCTCATCGAGCAGATCATGGCTCCAGTCGAGCGCGTTGCGCATCGTCTGCTGGCGCGGTGGCAAATCGAGCGCGCCGTGGGTCAACAGCGCGAGGCTGGCTTCAAGGCGGGTGAGAAGCGCCTGTGGCGAGAGCGCCTTGCAGCGCGCTGCCGCCAGTTCGAGCGCGAGCGGCAATCCATCGAGGCGCACGGTAATCGCGGCGACCGTTCGGGCGATCTCAGGAGTAAGCGCGAATGATGCGCGAACCGCTTGCGCCCGTTGCACAAAGAGCGCAACCGCAGCATAACGCGCCAAATCGGGGAGCGCAGGCAGTTGGCTGAGGTCTGGGGTATCGAGCGGAGGTACGGCAAACTCACGTTCACCCCGCACATGCAGCGGAGCGCGGCTGGTGACGAGCGCCTTGACCCCCTGACAATCGCTGAGCGCCGCCGCGATATCAGGCGCCGCATCGGCCACATGCTCGAAGTTGTCAAGTATGAGCAACACCTGCTTGTTGGCAAGGCGCTCCTGTATCTGTTCGATACGCGGCTTTCCCGCCTCCTCGCGCACATCCAGCGCCTGAGCGATGGCCGAGAGAACGAAGGCGGAATCGCTCACAGGAACAAGCGAGATGAACACAACGCCATCGGCACATATGCCCTGGAGATCATCTACCATCTGCTGTGCAAGGCGCGTTTTGCCAATGCCTGCCGGGCCGATCAGCGTGAGCAGACGCACATCCGGTTGTTCAAGCAGGCGGACGATTTCCTCTCGTTCTTGCTGCCGACCAATCAGGGGGGTCAATGGGCCATGAATCGTTGTGGGTAGGGGAGCCGACTGAGCGCCGGGTGGAGTTGGGTGTACTGCTCGCTCCGGCCATCGTGAGGCTCGCGCCGCCTCGTGCAGGAGCACGGAATCTTCCATGTTCAGACCGAGAGCTTCTGCCAGCAGGGTGACGGTATCTTTATGGGGGATGCGCCGAACGCCACGCTCCAAATCGCCAACGGCGCGAACACTTATCTGCGCGCGCTCGGCCAGCTCCTGCTGGGTAAGTCCTGCTGTCCTCCTGAAGCGCCTGAGCAGCGTGCCCAGTTCGGTAACGCGTTCGGTTGTCTGTAGAGCCGCCATCGTGCGCCTCCCCGTCTACACCTGGCCTCTGAGTAGCAAGCCTGACGGCGCTCCCTCCATCATCTCCGCCGTCTGAACGCATGATAGCACACGAACGAAGAGAGCTTCCCCACATTTCTGCCGATGATCGTGGAGGGAAAACTGCCGAAACTTCCTGTACAACCCAAGCCTATTCTAGCACACTTGATACAGCGCACCGACGCCCCGTGAGCTGATATGGGATCGGCTACCGATCAGGCTCAGCAGTAGTTCACGAGCGGGTTTGATTGTCGGCATCGCGTGCGGTTGTATGTCTTCCCTTAGCCAGTGAGGAGCAGCACTATGACAGTCGAGACGAAGAAAACCGTAGCGTCGGCGACAGCCGAGATTGACATCGAGAAGGCCCAACAGTTCATGCACAAGGTGGTCGCCGATTGCGCGGCCACAGTGAGCGTGACGCTGGCCGTGATTGGCGATCAGTTGGGTTTGTATCGCGCACTGGCGGATATGGGCGCCGTGACCTCAGCGCAACTTGCCAAGAGCACACACACCAGCGAGCGCTACGTGCGTGAGTGGTTAATCAACCAGGCGGCGGCTGGCTACATCGAGTATGACACCAAGAGCGGGCAATACTCGCTGCCGAACGAGCGCGCAGCGGCCCTGCTTGACACAGACAGCCCGTTCTATCTGGGTGGCGCGCTGATGATTGCCCTGGCCATGACGAAAGCCGAACCACGCATCCGTGAGAACTTCCGCACGGGCGCGGGCATGCGCTGGGGCGAGCACGACCCCTATATGTGGGAGGGGTGCGAACGGCTCTTTCGGCCTGGCTATCTTGCCAACCTGACGCAGAGTTGGATTCCCGCGCTCGACGGCGTGCAGGCGAAGTTGGAGCGCGGCGC
Organism: Pseudomonadota bacterium; assembly: GCA_021324535.1. GTDB lineage: Bacteria > Chloroflexota > Ktedonobacteria > Ktedonobacterales > JADMIN01 > JAJPIU01. The sequence goes on along the minus strand of JAJPIU010000192.1, from coordinate 62,358 downwards.
GAAGGTCGCCGATATTGGCTGTGGGCACGGCGCCTCCACCATCATCATGGCAAAGGCGTATCCAAACTCCCATTTCTTCGGCTTCGACGCGCATCCCGCCTCCATTGAGCAGGCGCGCAAACACGCGGAGGATGCTGGGGTGGCCGACCGTGTGACCTTCGAAGTGGCCAGCAGTACGGCGTATCCTGGCAATGACTACGACCTCGTCGCATTCTTCGACTGCCTGCATGATATTGGCGATCCAGCGAACACCATCCGCCACACGCGCGACGCCCTCGCGCCCGACGGAACCGTACTACTGGTGGAACCGGCGGCTGGCAAGCATATTGAGGATAACTTCAATCCGGTGGGGCAGTTCTACTCCGGCGCGTCGGTGCTGGTCTGCACGCCCAACGCGCTCGCCACTGGCACAGAGGCGCTCGGCACGGTAGCGACCGACGACGCGCTGGCGGCTGTCGTGAAGAAGGGTGGACTGAACCGCTTCCGCCGTGTGTTGGAGACGCCGATCAACCGCATCTTCGAGGCGCGCATTTAAGAAGGAGAGTTACCATGCCACGTTATCTCGTCGAGCGCACCTTCCCGGAAGGTCTCATTATTCCCATGAACGACGAGGGAGCCGCGACCTGTCGCACCGTCGTCGCGAACAATGCCGAGGAGCTTGTCACCTGGGTGCATTCGTATGTTACGCCTGACAAGTCAAAGACATTCTGCATCTACGATGGGCCAACGCCTGAGGCCGTTCGGCGCGCCGCCAGCCGGAATAATCTTCCGGTAGACAGCATCACCGAGGTGAGTGTGCTCGATCCGTATTTCTATAAATGATCAACAGATGATCAGCCGAATGCGAGAAACTGAGGCAAGTTGGCTGGCGCCCAGCCCGCCAGCTCGCCGCCGTGAAACGAGGGGAATCGCATGGCTTTAACCACCGTCCCAAAGATTGAAACTGAGCGTTTGTTATTGCGTGGAGCTACGAGCGCGGATGTTGACGCCTGGGCCGCGTTCATCAGCGATCCTGATTTCATCCGCTATGTCCCACAGACTCGGATCAACCTGACGCTTCACGAACGCGCTGAGCGCACGATTCGCGCGTTACAAGGACTCTGGGAGCAGCAACCACTGAGCGCGATGGGATGGGCGATTACGCTCAAGTCCAACGGCCAATTCATCGGGCAGTGCAATATTGACACCTTGCCTGACACAACCGACGTGGAGCTGGCGTATCTCCTGGGCAAGCCGTATTGGGGTCAGGGATACGCGACCGAGGCGGCGCGCGCGGCGATTCGTTTTGCCTTTGAGCACACCGCGTGGCAGCGCATCGTGGCTGCTGTGGTACCCGCTAACCTTGCCTCACGCCGCGTGCTCGACCACCTCGGGTTTGTCTACGAAAAAGACGTGAACTATTACGAGATGACGGACAGCGATGCTATCGTCATGGATGATCCGATAGTCGCGTTCTACGCGCTGCGTCGCGAACAGTTCGCGCACGGCGACATGCTCTATCGTCTCCACGATACCCAGGCCTTCTGATGGGCCACTCGACGACCAACTCCGGGAGGTAGTTCATGAGCAGTCTCGCAGCAGCCTTCAATCGCTCAGGTTTCTCGCGATTCATCAACAGCCCTGCTGGGCGCGTCTTTCGTCTGGTTGCAGGCATCGGATTTCTCGTTGTCGGCCTTGTCTACTGGAACTATCCGCTCGGTGTCTTGTCGTTGGTGTGGAGCTTTTTCCCACTGAGCGCTGCGGCGCTTGACATATGCTACATCAGCGCCTTACTCGGTGGCCCGCTATCTGGCAAGAAGATTCGCAGTACCAGAGAGAACGAGGCTATGGCCCCTTCTGCCGCGCCCCAGAACAAAGATCTGGATTGAGACAAACGGGGCGCCGCTATGTGTGTTGGTATTTCGAGTAGGAGGGGCCATCTATGAACAGATGGGCAGCCCCACCAGGAGGAACTCGTATGGCTACTGTTTCCACGCGCATTCCCTCGAGGCAGCGACCTCGCGCGGGCGACCGCAGCGCCACGTCAGTTGGTGAGCCATCAATCGCCGAGCTACAGACACAGATTGCCACGCTCACCCAGCGCCAGACTGAGATGGAGGCGCTTATCCAGCGATTGAGCCAGCCACAGGCGCCAATAGCGCCGCCTGTCTTGGGAATAGAATCGGGCGCCCTCCATTCCGAGGGCGCCGCCCATATGAATACGACAGACGCAAATGAAGCAGCATTTCCCCCCACAACGACCAGCCGACGCGGCCTGCTGAAATGGGGCGGGTTGGGCGCCGCCGCTGTGCTGGCCGCCGCCGGTATTGCTGGACTGGGCCACGCCACTGCGCAGGCCGCCAACGGCGATGCGCTGATTCTTGGCCAGAACAACACCGCCTCGTCAACTACCCTCTTGACCACTACGGCAAGCACCGGTGTGTCTGTTAACGCTTCGGCGACTGACAACTCCACTGCGCTGTATGGTTTGGGCGGAACGAATGGTATTGGCGCCTATGGCATCACTGGAGGCGCTGCTGGCTATGGTGTCTTTGGCTTCTGTGCTCCAGGCTACGGCGTCGTCGGATTCAGCAGTACCGGTATTGATATCTGGGCGTCAGGGGCTGGGCGCTTTTTGCAGAATCTCTCCGGCTTTACCGGCGCGCCTACCACCGGCTCATACAACGTCGGCGAGCAGATTCGCGACAACGCGGGCGACCTGTATATCTGTGTCGCCAGTGGCAGCCCTGGCACATGGCGGCGTGTGGCGGCAGGTACGCCAGGCCACAGCGGCTCGTTCAACTTCCTGCCCGAACCCATCCGCCTGCTCGACACCCGCACCGGCTCGCCCTGGACTGCTGGCTCAACCCACACCTTGCAAGTGACGGGCGTCGTGGTGGATGGCATCAGTGTCCCTACTGGCTCGGTGGGTGTGGTGGGCAATGTGACGGTGGTCGGCCCCACCTCTAGTGGCGATTTGCGACTCTTCCCCGGTCCGGCGCTGCCCCCTACCAGCAGCATCAACTTTGCCGCCGGGCAGACGCTCGCCAATGGGGTGACGGTGCGCTTCAATGGCAGCGGGCAGATCGAGTTCCAGGTGGATATGGCCAGCGGCGCCACCACCAACGTCCTCTTCGACGCGGTGGGCTATATCCTCTAGCTTACCCTTGCTCATTTGAGGGAGAATTGTCATGAACATTGATCGCGCCAGGCTGCTTGAGCTTCTCCCGGCGATTCTCCTCACCCTTGCTACCGAGATGACGCTGTGCGCCATTTGCGCGCTGCCCTTTTTTGTGGCAGGGCTGACATGGTTCGGTTTTGTGGTGATCGCGGGATTCCTCGTGGGTATTGTGTTCACCCACACTCCACAGGTCATGCGAGGCGACCCTCCCGGACGCATCCCCCGGCGCGATCCCACAGCAGGCCAGAAAATGCCCGCAATCACGGCCCAATTAGTTGTGATTATGACAATAGGAGCGGTTCTCTGGGGGCTGGTAGAGTTCACCATCGCTTATGGCTATACCATCGGCGTGTTTCTGAACACGGTATCGTGGAACGATCCTGGCGTCAAAACGGTGGTGATTGCCGAGGCGCTGGTGGGTGTGGTGTTTGGCCTCCTGCTGGCGGCTGGCATCCCGGCCTCCAAACGGCGGTATGAGGAAGCGTTGCTGAAACGAGGGGCAAACCAGGTCTGAACATGCCATAAACTGCTGCAACTTTTGGCTGGCGCTGGCCCTCTAAACTTTAGAGTAGAGAGGTTGACGGGTGGCTGCCAGCAGAGAAGGAGCAGAGAATATGCGGCTGCAAGGCAAAACCATCGGCGTCTTTGTCGCGCCAGGGTTCGAGGATTTGGAGTTTTGGGTTCCGGTGATGCGACTGCGCGAGGAGGGCGCGCGCACACTGATCATCGGCCTGAGCCATGATAGCGTGACAGGCAAACATTGCCTGACCGCCACGCCGGATACTGTGGCAAGCGAGGTTCAGGCGGATACGCTTGACGGATTGGTTGTCCCTGGTGGCTGGGCGCCCGATAAGCTGCGGCGGAACCCCGATGTGTTGCGCCTGGTACGCGAGTGTCATGCGGCAGGCAAAGTTGTCGGCTTTATTTGCCACGCCGGTTGGGTAGCCGCCTCGGCTGGGATCGTGCGCGGGATGCGATGTACCGGTTCGCGTGGAATCAAGGACGACATGGAAAACGCGGGCGGCGTCTGGGATGACGCGCCAGCCTTCCGCGTGGGCAGCGTCGTCTGGGGGCGTGTCGTTGAAGACATCCCCGACTTCTGTCGCGAACTGGTCGCGGCGTTGAACGAGCAAGCTACCCCTTGAATGTGGGGCAGTGTTGGAAGCGTGATATACTCCAAAGACAGCGATTGTACGACATCAATGGCAAAGGGCGGGTAAGCAGGTGAGCGAGAAGACACCATCATCGGCAACAACATCACGGTATCTGGATGCGGCGCGGGAGCGCGTACTCGTCTACGATGGCGCGATGGGCACGATGATCCACAGCCTGGGCCTGACCGCCGCCGACTATGGCGAGGAACGCCTGGATGGCTGCCCGGAGATTCTCGCGATCACGCGCCCCGACGCCATTCGCGATATTCACCGCGCGTATCTGGCCGTCGGCGCTGATGTGATCGAGACCGACACCTTCACCGGCACGCGCATCAAGCTGGACGACTACGCGCTTGGCGACCGCACGCATGAGATTAACAAAGCGGCGGCGCAACTGGCTCGCTCGGCGGCTGACGAGTTTTCCACTCCCGAACGCCCGCGCTTCGTCGCCGGTTCGATGGGGCCGTCGGGCATGTTGCCCTCCTCGGATGATCCTACCCTCAGCGCCATTACCTATCAAGATTTGGTCGCCGTCTACGCCGAACAGGCCGCCGCGTTGATCGAGGGCGGCGTTGACCTGCTGTTGATCGAGACCAGCCAGGATATTCTGGAGGTGCGCGCGGCCATCACTGGCGCACGCCGCGCGATGGCGCAGACCGGGCGCACACTGCCCATCCAGGCGCAGGTCACACTGGATACGAGCGGGCGCATGCTGCTGGGCACAGATGTCGCGGCGGCAGCCGCCATCATTCGCGCGCTGAAGGTGGATGTGATCGGCCTGAACTGCTCGACCGGCCCGGATTACATGCGTGAACCGGCGCGCTACCTGGCCGAAAACATCGCCCTGCCCATCTCCACCATCCCCAACGCCGGGTTGCCCCTGAACGTGGGAGGACGCGCGGTCTATCCTATGCAGCCCGCGCCAATGGCCGAGATGCTTGCGCAGTTCGTCGGCGAGTTTGGTGTCAATATCATCGGTGGCTGCTGTGGAACAACGCCCGATCACATTCGAGAGTTCCGCGCCGCGTTGGATGCGTTGCCGCCCAATCGCCGTGCGCGCCCACAGGAGCGGCTTGCCGACTTTGATGATGAGGCTCGTGCGCGCGAACGCAAGCTGGTGGCCTCGGCGGTACGCGCCGTCACCTTGCAGCAAGACCCCGCCCCCATGATCATCGGCGAGCGCGTCAATTCACAGGGCAGCCGCAAGGTGAAACAGGCTTTGCTGGCCGATGACTACGATACGCTGCTACAGGTGGCGCGCGACCAGGTGGAGGGCGGCGCGCATACGCTGGATGTGTGTGTAGCGCTGACCGAACGCGCCGACGAGGCCGCGCAGATGCGTAACGCCGTCAAGAAGCTTGAGATGGGCATCGAGGCGCCGCTGATCCTCGATTCCACCGAGGCGAACGTGATCCAGGCGGGGCTTGAGACCTATCCGGGACGCGCGATCATCAACTCAATCAACCTGGAGAACGGACGTCAGCGTGTCGAGGCGGTGCTGCCGCTGGCGGTGGAGCATGGTTCGGCGGTGGTGGCGCTGACGATTGACGAAGAGGGCATGGCCAAGACCGCCGACCGCAAGCTCGCCATCGCCAAACGCATCTATGAGATCGCCACGCAGGAGTATGGCATTGAGCCGGAGGCGCTGCTCTTCGACGCGCTGACCTTCCCCGTCACCACTGGGCAGGAGGAGCTACGCGACAGCGCCGTGCAGACGCTCGAAGCCATCCGGCGCATCAAGGCAGAACTGCCGGGGGCGTTGACGGTGCTCGGCGTCAGCAACGTCTCGTTTGGCGTCGCGCCCCATGCGCGCGCCGCGCTCAACAGCGTTTTTCTGTACCACGCGACGCAGGCCGGGCTTGACGCCGCCATCGTCAATCCGGCGCATATCACGCCCTACGCGGAGGTGCCAACCGAGGAGCGTACCCTTTGCGATGACCTGATCTTCAACCGCGACGAAGAGGCGCTGCCACGCTTCATCGCCTACTATGAGCAGCACGGCAAGCCCGCGCAGAAGGCGCAGCAGGCTGACCCCACCGAGGGGCTGAACGTGGATCAGCGCATCCACTATCAGATTTTGCACCGTAAGAAAGAGGGCATCGAGGCGCTAATTGACTCCGCCGTTGCCGGACGCGCCGCTGGACTCTTGCCTGACGATTTCTCTACGGATGGCCTATATGCTCGCGCCGAGGGCGTTCCCGCGCCTGGCGAATCGCTGGAAGGCTGGCAGACCACGCCGCAGCTTTCACAGGCGGCGGTCGAGGTACTCAACAACGTCTTGTTGCCCGCGATGAAAGACGTGGGCGACCGCTTTGGCGCTGGCGAGCTGATCCTGCCGTTTGTGCTGCAATCGGCTGAGGTGATGAAGAAGTCGGTTGCGCATCTGGAACGCTATCTCGAACGGGCGGAAGGGTACACAAAGGGGCGCGTGGTGCTGGCCACCGTCTTTGGCGACGTGCATGACATCGGCAAGAATCTGGTCAATACGATCCTCTCGAACAATGGCTATACTGTCTATGACCTGGGCAAACAGACGCCAATCAACACGATCATCGCGAAGGCAAAGGAGGTCAACGCCGACGCGATTGGCCTCTCGGCGCTGCTGGTCAGCACGTCGAAGCAGATGCCGCTCTGTGTGCAGGAGCTTGACCGCCAGGGGATGAGTGTGCCGGTGATCATTGGTGGCGCTGCGATCAATCGCGCGTATGGCTACCGCACGCTCTTCGTAGGCGAGCCTGAGCATGAGCGCCCGTATGCGTCCGGCGTCTTCTATGCGCGCGACGCCTTCGAGGGGCTTGAACTTATGGATCAACTGACCGATCCCGACCGCAGATTGGCGTTGGTGGAGAAGGTGACGCGCGAGGCCGAGGTGGCACGTGCGAAGCAGGCGCAACGCGAACAGGCGGCTTCGGCGCGACCAGCAACGGCTCCTGCTCGCTCGAAGGTGGCTCCTGCTCCTGCGGTGGTTGCGCCATTCTGGGGTGCGCGGGCGCTTGATCGCGTAGCAGTCGAAGATGTGGCGGCCTTCCTGGATCACAACGCGCTCTATCGTGGACGGTGGGGTGGCGTGGCGCATGGCGAGGAGTACGACCGAATCGTGCGCGAGGAGTTTGGCCCCCGGCTGGAACGCATGCTACGCGAGGCGCGCCAGAAGCAATATCTGCATCCCCAGGCGGTCTACGGCTACTTCCCCTGCCGCGCAGAGGGCGACGACATTGTGATCCTGGACGTAGAGACGCAATCGCGCGAGATCGAGCGGTTTAGCTTCCCGCGCCAGCCAGAGGGCGAGCGGCTCTGCCTGGCCGATTACTTTGCCACGCCGGATGGCAGGCCAACGACGGTGGCCTTGCAGGTGGTGACGATGGGCGACCGCGCCTCGCAGGAGATCGAGAAGTTGCAGGCGGCGGGCGACTACACAGCCGCGTATTTCCTGCATGGGCTAAGCGTGCAGATGGCCGAGGCGATGGCTGACTATGTGAACGACCGCGTGCGCCAGGAGTTGAAGCTGCCGGAGGGCGCGGGCAAACGCTATAGCTGGGGCTACGCCGCCATCCCTGAGCTTGCCGACCACGAGCGCGTCTTCCGGCTACTGGGCGTGCCCGAAGCCATCGGCGTGACGCTCACAGAGTCGTACCAGCTTGTGCCGGAGCAATCCACCGCCGCGATCATCACGCCGCACCCGCAGGCAGTGTACTTCGCCGTGCGGAACTAATGGCAAACGGGGACACCTGGCCGATCTGGACAGGCGCCCCCGCTCCTCAGGTTTGCTAGGAGAACTGGCCAGTGACGAAGTTGAAGCTGCCTGTTGCGCCATCCTGTGTAGTGAAGAGGATGTTTGGCCCTTGTATGGCTGTCATTCGTATGCCGCCCTTCTGATAGGGCGTCAGGTAGGGGGTCAGGTAGTTGATGTTCTGTGGACTGTGCGCCTTTGTTGAGCAGGAGTCATAATACTCCCGTTCGACGATGATCACGCCTTGCTGGGGATTGGCAAGATCCCAGCCTGCATCGAATCCGTAGTTATAGAGTCCAAGGCGCGTCCCGCCCATATTCACCAGGTGAACGTGAACACCATTCGCGCTCATAGTGGGCGTGACCAAATCGTTGGTAATTTTGGTTGTGAAGGTCTCTGGGCAGGAAGCTGGTGTCGGAACGGGCGCCCCTGGCGTCGCGGCAGGGGTCAACTTCGCTTGCGCCAACTGTGTCGCGTAGGCGTTCTCCTTCTGCTGCTTGGTGGTCAGTGGTGGTGCGCTAGGACGACCATGTTGACTGGCGGCCAGAATTGTGCCAGTGGCGGCCAAACTCACAGCCAGCGCAATAGCAATGCCGAGCAGCACGCGCTTGGCACGCTGGCTCAACGGGCTATGTGGCGGACGAAAGGAAGACGATGTGGACGATGATCGACGTTTACTCATCTAGGACGCTCCTTTGGGGTGATGGCAGAGAAGACACACTGTTGATGGAGGGAGTGGGTCACTAACAAGTCCCGTTGCCGGTGTGGCCATCAGTTTGCCACTGCTGGTTGGTATCCTGCTCGTACAGCGCGCTGTTCGGGTTGAAGTAGATGGCGTAGTTGTGGAAGGCTTCGGTGGGGCTGAACTCACAATCGCCGTTTCTGGCGACGTAGCAATCACCTGTTGGCAACGGATCGGCTTCAGAACACTGGGTGATGGAGCCGTAGAACGAATAACCGGTGCTTTTAAAGTCGTTGTAGACGTTGACCCAGTTCTGTCCCTGATAAGCGGTGTACAGTTCTGGGAACGGCACATCCCACCCAATACCCCAAGAGGCGTCATAGGTGTAGGTATCATCGGTGGCGCCGGTATTCCAGTTGCATTGCCCTTCCTCATTTGCGATCTCGTAGTCAGCGTCCCCGTAATCGGCCAGCCAGGCATGCGTGAAATAGGTCTTCTCCTGTTGAGCAACGCCGTTCGCGAAGTCATACGTTTGAGGATTCGCAGGTTTGCCAGCGCATGTCAGCCATTGATCCCACTCGGCCTCCATATCGTCGCCGCCCCACACAGTCTCTCTAGCGCTATAGCCATACTTGGAGGTAAAGTTCATGATGCCGTGAATGCCCTCATCCCATTGAACCCCAGCAGTATACACGTTACAGGAGGGATCATAGCTGCCATTGAGGAAGCACTCATAGCTGTTGTTCGTGCCGACCACCAGGAACAAGGAGGGGCAGGATGTGGCGTCACGATACCAGTCCTGGGCGTACTGTTCGGAGTAACCTACCACTAGGGTGTACGAGAGCCATTCCCCATTATTACCCCAATTATAGACTGAGTAGACGCCATTGTAGAATCCTGGACGTCCAAAGTCGAGCAGGGTCAGGAACGGCTGGCCAGTGTAGGTACACTGGTTGCTGTAATAGGAGGCGTCCTGTGCGGCCAATGTTGACATTTTGGTCGGATCGGTGATGTAGTAACTATGCCCATAATACACTGGTGGAAGACAACTTGCTCCGCCAGGAATCTCCGTTGGGCATCTTGGCGGAGGTGATCCAGCCTGAGCCGAGAGCGGCAGGTTGGCAAGACAGCTGAGCGCGATGAACAGAGCGCCGAGCAACCACCCAGCGACAAGACGACGACGAAGATGGAAATCACGACGCATAAGGGCGACATCCTCCCTGGCGACATCCTCCCTGGCCCTCGATGTTCCTCATTCTATGAGGACGGAGGGCTGGATGGACTTCTTTGCCAGGATAGAGCTACGCCAACAATGTGTCTACAAGGCGTCAGACGCCTGTAAGTCTGCTACGGTTTCTTCCGTCAGCAGATGCAATCCGTACACGTTCAAACAGATAAAACAACAAGAGCCTCTATGTTGTGTATAACGAGTGTACACGATAAGGTATATACTGTCAAGGTGTAAAGCTGCCAAAATGGCAAATGTCGCAAAAATCGCTCACCCATCACAGCAAGCGCCGTTTGTTAGAAAGGAAAGAGCATCATGTCACGACGCATGGCAATCACGTTGGCGGCCGTTGCAGTGATTCTCTTCATCTATGGAGGCCCACTTCCGCTCGTGTATCATGGTCTGTTAGGCTTCGTCGGCCTCGCTATGTTTGTCATTAGCGTGCTGATAACACTTGTTTTGTGGGGCATGGCGGTCGTCGAGTCGGTGAAGCGCAACCGGTGGCTCTGGGTCGCGGCGCTCGACCTCTTGCTGCCGCTTGCGCCTTTTGTGATGTTGATCTATGGGATCGCTGGCCCTGGTCTACCCGCGCCACAGCGGATCATCTCGCGCCCATAGAGAAAAGCCAATGAGGCGGAGATACTACTATTCCGCCTCATTGGCCAGAACACGAGTGAAGGGGCAGCCACACCTCAAAGGTTGCCCCTATCCCTTTGCTACTCTCCACATAGACCTCGCCGCCGTGCGCCTGCGCCACCCGGTTCACAATTGCCAACCCCAGGCCGGCGCCATCTTTTGCTGGTTGGGCCTCATCCAATGACGAACGGGCGCGGGCGCTATCAACGCGATAGAATCGCTCGAAGAGGTGCGGCAGGTGCTCATGCGCAATGCCTGGACCGTTGTCGCAGACTCGCGCCACCGCCCATTCGCGCCCGTCGCGCTCAGCAATCTCAGTTGTCAGCGTCACATGGCTGCCCACCCCGACTGTATACTTGATCGCGTTCTCGATGAGATTGCTGAGCGCCTGCCCCAACAACCCGCGATCTCCCCAGATGGGCGCCTCAGGCAACGCGCCCACCTGAAGCGTGATCTCGCTCTGATGCGCCAGCGGGGCAAGCCGCTCCACCACCTCCAGCGCCACGTCGCTCAGGTCAATGCGCTCACTTACTGTGATCGCCTGGTTTGCGTCGGCGCGCGCCAGGGTCAACAGATTGCCCACCAGCCGCGCCATGTAGGTATTTTCAGCCTGGATGGTCGTCAACGCACGTTCGTACTCCGTTTGTGTGCGTGGGGCGGCAAGCGCGCGGCTGGCTTCAAGGTCAATGATGGCGAGGGGAGTACGTAGCTCGTGGCTGGCGTCGGCGGTGAACTGGCGCTGACGTGCGAAGGCGGATTCCAGACGGTCGAGCATGCTGTCGAAGGTGGCGGCCAGTTCGCCTAGCTCGTCGCGCCGCCTGATGACGAGGCGCTGACTGAGGTCGGTCGCGCTGATCGTCTGGGCGGCGCGGGTGATCTGGCGGACGGGCCGCATAGCGCGTGCAGCCAGCCAGTAGCCGCCAAGCGCCGCCACAATCAGCGTCAACAGGCCGATCAGCGTCATCTCCGGGATATATCGCTTCACCGTCTGGTCAAATCCGTTTGGTCGCCCAACGATCAGATACACCGGCTGCCCTTGCGTGGTCAGCCGTGTCAGGTAGATGAGATAGGGAATATCGGTCACATTGCCATTGGGCAAATACACCGGAAGCGTCGTGGAGAAATACTCAGGAGTGGCAATCTGCCCAGTGGACGGAAACAGAACGGGCTTTTGCAGGGCAAGCGTCGCCTGAGGGGTGAGCGGGCCAATCTGCTGCCTGACAGTGGTCTGGGCGTCGAGTAGGATGGCGATGTCCTGCGGGCCAAGAGGATACACACGATCCACGTTTTTCCCATGCACAAGGAGTCTCTTTGCTGTCGGTGTAGAGACAGTGACAAGCGTGTTCAGGTGAAGCAGCCCATCCGAGGCGCTATAGGTGGAGGCAAGCTCCTGTGAGGCAGTGAGAAGCTCCGCATGCTCTTGAAACTCTTCGTTTTGCGCCGCCGTCACCGTCAGGGCGCTGGCAAACACCAGGAAGACCAGCGCCAGGATCGCCAGATACCATAGCGTCAGGCGCACGCGCACGCTGCCCAGCCAACCGATGGCGCTCCTCACCCGCTGCTTTGAGCCTCTCGCGCGGGTGGCTACGATAGTGTGAGCCGCTTTATTTGCTGGCGCGCTCGTTTGGGTGAAGATTGCTGGCATGGAAGTTACTCCTGGCTCTCGTCATCTGCGCTCGTGGCTGTGGGCGTCGCGCGGGGAACACGCATCCGATAACCTGCCCCGCGCACTGTCTCCAGCAGCTTCACCGCGAATGGGTCATCTATCTGCTGGCGCAGGCGACGCACATAGACATCTACGGCGTTTGACGTGCCTTCGTAGTCATAGTTCCACAGGTGGCTCTCGATCATCTCGCGGGTGAGCAACTGGTTGGGGCGGCGCATGAAGTATTCCAGCAGCGCATACAGCCGCGCCGTCAGTGTGATCGTCTGCCCGGCGCGCTCGACATAGCGCGTCGCCGGATCGAGCCGCAGGTCGCCCACTTCGAGGATAACGCTGCGCTCAGACGATTCGCGCCGCAAGATCGCACGCAGCCGCGCCAGCAGTTCGCTGAAGGCAAACGGCTTGACCAGATAATCGTCGGCGCCGCTATCCAGCCCACGCACGCGATCTTCCACGGCGTCGCGTGCGGTCAGCATGATGATCGGCGTGTTCACTCCCTGCCGCCTGAGCGCCTGACAGACCGCCAAGCCATCCTTCACCGGCAGCAACACATCGAGGATGATCGCGTCATACGCAGTCGCCTCGGCGAAGGATTGCCCCTCGCCCCCGTCGTAGACGACATCCACAGCATATCCGGCGTCACCCAGGCTCAGCGCCAGCGCCGCGCTCAACCGATGATTGTCTTCGATCAGCAGGATGCGCGCCATCTCACTCTCCATTTCCACGCCAGATGTATCGGCGCTGGCTGTGTTTCATATGTGGATACTCCAACATTCTACATCCAGCGTTCCCTCATAAGTATCGCGCCCCAGCATGACAGCCAGATGACAACGCCCCTCGTGTCATTTTTCCGTCATGCTGGCGTCATGGAGGCGTCATCTCCGGCTGCTAGAGTTGTCTGCGTAGACGCCGAGACTGCTTTCAATACTCAAGTTTGAAGATGAGAAAGTCAGCAGGCGCCGTAGAAGTCGTAGAAAAGGAGACGTATGAACACCACATCATCCAGCGCCCAAACACTGGGCGTAGCAGGGGAGAGAACCGGCTATGCCTTGCAGACAGAGGGACTGGGCAAGCGCTACGGGAAGAAGTGGGCGCTGCGCGACTGCACGCTGAGCCTGCCCACCGGCAAGATTGCTGCGCTGGTGGGGCCGAACGGCGCTGGCAAAACGACGCTGCTGCATCTGTGCGTCGGGCTGACGCAGCCAAGCGCGGGCAGCGTGCGCGTTTGCGGCTATTCTCCGCAGACACAGGCCAAGGCGATGCTGCCCCATATTGGCTTCGTCGCGCAAGACCATCCGCTCTACAAAGGCTTTAGTGTGGCCGAGACGCTGACGATGGGCCGCCATCTCAATCCGCGTTGGGATAACGCGCTGGCCGAGCGGCGGCTCCGCGCGCTCAACATCCCGTTGGAGCAACGAGCGGACAAGCTCTCCGGTGGGCAGCAGGCGCAGGTGGCGCTTGCCCTGGCGCTGGCCAAACGGCCCGATGTGCTATTGCTCGACGAGCCGCTCGCCAGCCTCGATCCGCTTGCCCGGCGCGATTTTCTGCGCACACTCACCGAGTCCGTCGCGGAGCAGGGCGTGAGCGTGCTGCTCTCTTCCCACAATGTCGCTGACCTCGAACGTGTCTGCGACTACCTGATCATCCTCTCGGCTTCGCGTGTGCAGCTAGCGGGCGATATTGACGAGATCAAACGCACGCATAACGCGACGCTTGAAGACATCACGCTCGATTATCTTGGCCAGTCAGCGAAAGGAACACTATCATGATCTGGATGGCATGGCGACAGCATCGCGGCGAGTTGATCATCGCGGCGTGTGTGCTGGCGCTGATTGTTGGTTTTCTGCTGGTGGAGGGCGTACAGATGCACGACGCCTACCAGCAGTTGGGTGTGGCAAACTGCCTGACTGATTCGCCCACCGTCAACACACAAAATTGCGCGAACATCATCGAAGGATTTGATACGAATTACGGCTGGCTGGATGGGGCGATCCTGTGGCTCAATCTTGTCCCTGCGCTGCTGGCGATCCTCGTCGGGGCGCCGTTGGTGGCGCGCGAGGTGGAAAACGGCACACATCGCCTCGTCTGGACACAGAGCGTGACCCGCTCGCGCTGGATCGCCACGCAGCTTGCGCTCATGCTGGGCACGGGCCTGGTCGCGGCAATCATCCTGACAGTGACCCTCACGTGGTTTCGCCAACCGTTCGATGCGCTTCAGGGACGGTTCATTTCAGGCGGATTCGACTTCGAGGGCATCGTTTTGCTGGCGTATATGCTCTTTGCGCTGGCGTTGGGCATTGCTGCTGGCGTGTTGCTCAGGCGAACCATCCTGGCGATGGTGGTGACGCTGGCCGCCTTCCTGGCGGTCAGGCTGCCCATCGAGTTCTGGCTGCGTCCACGCTACATGACCCCGCTGACGACGACCCGCGACCTCCTCTCAACGGCTCCCTCATCTTTCGGACGTGGCGACTGGATCATCTCCGAGGGCTGGGTAGACGCTCAGGGGCATAGCATTAGCGATTATCAGGCGTTCAGCACATGCGCGCCACAAAATGTCGCCTCGAAGGTGCAGTTCTTCCAGTGCATGCACGCGCACGGCTGGCTCGATAACATTGTCTATCAGCCCGCAGATCGCTTCTGGCCGTTCCAGGGGATCGAGTCGGCGATCTTAGTCGCGCTGGCGGTCGCGTTGATCGTGTTCGCCATCTATTGGGTGCGCCAGCGTGTGAGCTAGCATATCACAGCGTGCGGCGGGCGATCAGCGTGAGCGAGGGTGTCTGGCATTTCGTCAGTACCTTCTGCGCCACCGGCCCCAGTCGCAGGTGATGCTCGGAGCCGCGCGAGTAGACGCCCAGCGCGATCAGGTCATAGGAGTTGCGAGCCATCTCCCGCAGGATCGCCGACGCGGGTTCCTGGCCAATCTGGATACGTGTCGTCACCTGGCCGCCAAGCCGCCGCACACGAAACGCCGCCTTCTCCACAATCGCATCGGCAAGCTGACGCAGGCGGCGTTGATCTTGCTCGCGCCAGAACAGACCTTCAAGGTCGGCGGAGGTGACGTTGAAGAGCGTCAGGTCGGCGCCGTAGCCCCTGGCGACATATGCAGCGAGGTCGGCGGCAGCCAGTGAATACTCAAGATCGATCACGGGAACCAGGATGTTGCGAGCCGCCTGCTCGACGAGTTTTCCCTGCCGGTCGGAGACCACCAGCACGTCGGTTGGCGCCTGGCGGATGATAGCGTCCTGCATGGCTCCAAACGAGAAGGCGCGTTGGCGCGTCTGTGGCAGGCCACCAAGGACGATCAGATGGTGCGACTTCGCGTAATCGAGCGCGGTCGGTGTGACCTCGGCGCGTTCGGTGCGCTGTGTCACCTCCACGTTTTCCAGCGCGTTCGCGCGGCTGAGCGGCTGGCTCATCTCGGCGTACTCGCCTGACATCACACGATCCGCCTGTGATTGCCCTTCCCGAGTGGCTGGCGGTAGCTTCAGAACGCCAGTCTTCTGATCATCCGGCGATAATGTGAGTTCGGTGATGTCGAAGAACTGCTCTTGCTGCTGTTTTGCCAGCGCGATCTGGTGGAGTACGGCGGCGACCGAGGCGGGAGCGAGGTCTGGCGCATTCAATGCCAGCGCGCGCTCGATCTGCGGGGCATAAGCGCGCCGCTCGGCCACCTCGTGCTCCATGCGCGCCTGCTCTTCGGCGGTGGGGGCGGACTTTCGCGCGAGGTACGTGAGCGCCGCTGGTGAGACGACGACGGTCAGCAGCGCCACAATGGTGTAGATCGTGTAGGTTTGCGTGGTGAGCAGCCCCAGCTCGACCCCGATGATGGCGACGATCACATCGGTGCCGCCCTTCAGATTCACGCCCATGCCCACCAGCGCCGCCTGCCACGATGGCAGCCGCCCAATCAGCGCGCCAATCGCCGCCAGTGTGACTTTGATCGCCGTCGCGCCGACAAAGAGCAGGAGGATCAGTCCAACCCCGCCGACGCTGCCAAGCGCGAAGATGTTGACGCGCATGCCCGCCAGCACAAAGAAGATCGGCGCAAAGAGGCTGGTCGTCAATGTTTGCAGACTGCCTATTAGTGTGCTGGTGGCGCGGTTGGCGCGCGGCGCTCGCCCAAGGATGACGCCGAAGACAAACGCGCCAAGCAGCGGATGCAGCCCCAGACTCTGGGTGAGCGCCGCCGCGCCCAGCGTGAGGATCAGCGCAAGCGAGAGCTGTCCCTGTGTGACGCCCGTAAAGTCGGCGACGCGGCGCATTGCCCAGAACGTCAGCCAGCGCCCGATGGTGAACATGAAGACAAAGAAGAGCGCGACAAAGAGTAACGCCCGTGCGCCCGCGAGCAGAGGAAAGGGAGACTTCAGCGCGGATGCTATCGAGACGAGCGGCCAGGCGACGACCTCGCTGGCGATGCCTGCCGCCAGAATCACCTGCGCATAGGTGCGGCGCAGCTCTTCGCGCTCGAAGAAGATCTTCGCAGCAACACTGACCGCTGTGACCGAGAGCACAATGCCCACAAAAAACGCATTTGGCAATGGACGACGCAGGATGACCAGCCCAAAGAAAGCGCCAAACGCCAGCGAGGGGATAATCGCTCCCAGCGCCGCGTACATGCCGGATCGAGCCTCTTTGCGGATCAGCGTCAGGTCAACCTCGATGCCAGCCAGCAACAGCAGCAGGATGGCGCCTATCCATGAGACACCTGAGAAGAACGGCGCGGTGGCCACGTTGACAAACAAGGCGCGGCTGACCCCTGGAAGGAGTGCGCCCAGAACCGACGGCCCCAGCAAAAATCCGGCCAGTAGCTCGCCTAACACCTCCGGCTGACCAATGCGGCGCGCCACCTCGCCCGCGCCACGCGCGACGATCAGCATCACCCCCAGGCCCACCAGCGCCAGCAACAACTGTTGCTCGGTCAATCCGTGCATGCTCTTTGCCCCCTCAGCAGCGCATGGAATATCCGCGTTTATGGCAGACGCACAAAAATCTGGCGACTGACGCCGCCAGAACGTACAGGACGTATCGCCCACACACTATGCGGAAACCGCTTGTCACACTCTAGCACCAGGCGGGCCAGATTTGCATGCGCCTGTGGAGCGTGACAAGCTGAAAGTCAGTCGTTCAGCCAATCGCCGCTCTCATCCTCATGTGAGGACGTGTTATCAGCCGCATCAAACTGGTTGCGCAGCCGCCAACCGGAAGAGGACGTATGTGGTGTATCGGGGGGATTCGGCGCCTTTGGATCCTTAGGCGAAGACCACGATCCAATACCTGGCCTGGGAGATGGTGGCCAGGAGGAAAGCGGCGTAGGAGACGCTGGTGATGACGACGAAGGGCGCGATGGCGACGGCATTCGCCGCATCTTTGGCTGTGGAGGCTGATGAGATGGAGCGCCAAACGGTCGCTTCAGCGGGGCTGTGTCAATGCCGCTGAAGCCAGGGGTTGGCCGCTTACCCTCAGCGATTGGCGGCGTCAGGCGTCTGGAGTGTTCATGCTCGGCTGACAAACGCCCTGACTGGCGGCCAGGACGACCAGCCCTCAGCGCGCCTGTTCCCTGGCGCAGTCGTTGTGAGACGGCGTGTGCGCGCTCCATCAGGCTGACAATTCCTCTGTTGTGGCGCGGTGTCAGGTTGGCTCCTACGGTTATCTCCACCTGTTCAACAGCCTGCCGCAGCGTGTTCGCCTGGCGCTGAGTTGTCGCCGCGCTCTCGCTCAGCGCGCGATCCTCGCCGATCAGTCGGTTGAGCAACGGCGTCATTTGCTGGCAGAGGCTTTCGGCCTCCTCAGCGCTGGCTCCCAGGCGCGCCGCGTTTACCGCCGTCTGGCGAACCAGCCAGAGCACCTTCTGGGTGTCAGGCGCGCCACCTGGCTGCGAGACACTTGCCCAGACGCTATTCACCGCCTCTTGCAGGGCGCGCTGGTGTTCGCCTAGCGCGCTGGCAAGCGTCGCCAGTTGGTATGCGTCTTCGTCCAGCAGTCGCCCAATACGTTCCTGGCGCTGCGCGCGAATGGCGTGAGCGCCAATGGATTCCTCAACCTGCGCCGCCGCGACGCCAAGCGTGGCGAGTCGCACATTGAGGGTGGCAAGCGCCTGGCCGCCAAAGGCGCCCGCGAACCACAGGCCAAGCGCCAGCGTCAGTAGCGTCAGCAGTAAGCCAACCAGCGAGAGCATAACAGTCAGTTGGGTGGGCGCCCGCATCACCACGGCCAGCGGCGTCGCCACAGCGACTGCGCCGACGAAGAGGTTGGCCTGATCGAAGAGGGGAACGGCGCTCACCTCATACGCTTGTCCATCCAGTTGAGCCTGGCCAGTGAATTGCTGGCGCCTGAGCAACGTTGAGCGTGCAGGATCGGCAAGCGATGTTCCGCGCGTGGCGGAAGACCCTGCCGAGGCGGCGACCGCAACCAGCCTATCTCCCTTTGCCTGGTAGATGGCGACAGTGGCGGCTGTAAGCGCGCTGAGGTGGTTGATCAGGCTGGCGTCATGTGCGAGGATGATAGACGAGTTTGCACTGGTGGCGACCAGTTGATCGTTGTCATCAACGCTCAAGGTAGCGCCATTGGTGGTGAGCAGCGCGCTTCCCATGCGGGCCGCCTGTGCGAGCCGCTGTTGCGCTGCCACTTCGGCGTTGGCGCGTGCGCCTGCGCTTGCTGCGGCGATCAGCGCGATCATGCCCAGCAGTGTGATAAGCGTCATCGCGGGCGCATACCAGCGGCGCGCACGTAGCCTGCGCGCCAGCGGCGCCTCACGTTGACGCGCGTTCGCTTCGTCCAGCTGGGCGTCTTTTCCTCTATGCAGGCCAGCCACCCGCAACGCAAGCCTGTTCTTCGCCATGTGCGCCATATGTGTTCCCCCGCCCGACCTCATGCGCCCCGTAGACCACCTACAGCCAACCATAGTACCCACCGCTTTATACATAACGCATTGTTATGTTGATTAGCCACTCTCCACCATGTTGTAAACAAGATGATAGAACCAATGGGGGAGGACATAGGCGCCAATTTCCGCTTTTGGGATGGATTGTGGGATCAATTAGGTGAAAGATTCATCACCACTCCTCAAAAGGCGATATTCATGCAAGTGACATTTATCCATACCGCAGACAATCACCTGGGCTACGAGCAATATGGTTTGAAGGAACGCTTCAATGACTTTGCCCGCGCGTTTTTGGGCATCATTGACGACGCTATCGCCCGCCATGCCAACTTTGTCGTGATCGCGGGCGATCTCTTCAATAAGCGCGCGATTGACGCGCTGACGCTCATCCAGGCTGAGGAGGCGCTGCAACGCCTGAAGGCAGCTGGCATTCCGGCCATTGCCATCGAGGGCAACCATGACCGCAGCTACTATCGCGACGGCATTTCCTGGCTGCAATTTTTGAGCTGGCAGGGGTTGCTGCAATTGCTCGATCCTGTCTGGCAGAATGGACGCCTGGGCATCACGCCGTGGTCAGGGGAGACGATGAAGGGCGCCTATGTCGATCCGGTGGTCGCGCCCAATGGCGCACGACTGCGTGTGTATGGCCTGCCGTGGTATGGCGCCAGCACCGCGCGGGTGATGGAAAACTTCGCGGCGGCGCTGGCCGAGAGGCGCGCGGAAGAGGATACAGAGGGGGTGGCGTATCGCGTGCTGCTGCTACATACTGGCGTTGAAGGTATCGTCCCGCAGATGCACGGCCTGCCCACGCGCGCCCAGTTCGAGCCGTTGCGCGGGCTGGTGGACTATATCGCGCTGGGGCATGTGCATAAGAGCTATGTGATTGACAACTGGCTGTTCAATCCCGGCTCAACCGAGACTTGGGGCGCGGAGGAAAGCGCCTGGGAGCGGGGCTATTTCGTCACGCGGGTGAATACGGATGTGGCGGAGGGTGAGCCGAAGCAGGTTGCTGAGCATATCATCAATCCGCGCCGCCCGTTTGTGCGGATGAACTTTCAGATGGATGGGTTGCCCGACCCGACAGCGGTCTACGAGCACTTCGAGCGGTTCTGTGCGATGGAGGCGCGTAAGCATGGGATGTCGTCCGACCGCGAACCGCCCGGCGGCGCGCCTGTGGTAGACATTACTCTAACCGGCGTGCTGAGCTTTGCTGGCGAGGCGCTGGAAGCATCGCGGCTTGAAGAGATCGCGAAGAGCCGCTTCAGGGCGTTGACGGCGCGAGTGCGCAACTCCACCCGCGACACCGACTACGATCCGTTGGAAGGCGAAGACGATGCGGACGGGCAGGATCGCTCCTCGCGCGGCGAGCTTGAACTGCATATTTTCGAGGAGTTGCTTGGGCGCGACGCGCGCTATCAAGAGCATATGCGGCGCTGGGCGCAAACATTGGCGGAGGTGAAGACATTGGCGCTGGATGGCGAGGAGCCAGCCGCCATCGCGCAACGGCTGCGCGAGGCACGGGCGGCGCTGTTGGGCTAGTGGCGCTATTCGACGAAAAGTTGCGGCTCCTGGATAGGTGAATCCTGGCAAAATATCAAGGCCATCCAGCATATCAGTAGCTTGAAGTGTCGCCACAGGGGACTCGCTGCCAGCGCGCACAAATGCGACATCAGGCATCAGGATCGTCTCGGCTGTATCGCTGGGGCGCGTCAGGTTGAAGCTATCATCCGAGCTTGACACTCGGCCTAGCCTCTTGGGTCGGACGAAGGCCACCAGCGCCGCAATGAGAAACGCCGCAATTGATGTTGCCTCATTGCCTGACCCGCTCATCCTGACAAGCCTCCCCTCGACAAGCTCATAGCGCACATCGCTCTCAGGGAGGCGCGCAAACTCCGTTGCGTTCATAGGATAGGGAGCATCGAATACCACTTCAGCCCAGGGAGCAGTAAGATTGGATTGTATATGGCGCCCTCACTTTCTCTACTGCTGATATTCTCACATATCGTCCACGCCACGGCAAACTGCCACTACGCGCAAAAAAAAGCCCCCTTCCCATAGATGGGAAGGGGTTGGGGTTAGGCAAGTTAGGTAAATCCCGCCTTAGCTCTGTGGCGGCGTGGGCTGTGTTGCGCCAGGAATCTCAGGGATGAACGTCTGGCCGCCATCGGCGCCTGGCAGACCGGAGAGTTCAGGAGCCGCGATGCTCTTGGGAATCTCTATGTTTGCCGGAGTGGTCGCCGTCTCTGCCCCTGGCGTCGGCGAGACTTCCGTCAGGCTGACGCCCGTCTCGATGAGAATCTGCCCAAGCTGCTTCGCGTCGAGCGTCTCATGGCGGCGCAGCTCCGTCGCGATGCGTTCGAGCGTCACCTTATGCTCGGTGAGCATCTCCTTCACCTGTTTGTAGGCGGTATCTACGAGATCATGCGTCTCTTCGTCTATGATGGCCGCAGTCGCCTCACTGTAGTCCTTCTGGCCAAACTCGCCGCTGCCACCGAAGGGGCTGGGGCGGTCGCTGAAGGAGACCAGACCGACGCGCGAACTCATGCCCCAGCGGGCAATCATATTGCGGGCGATCAGCGTCACCTGTTGCAGGTCGTTCTCTGCGCCTGTGGTGATGCTACCCAGCATCACATCCTCAGCCGCGCGTCCGCCGAGCGCCGTCATGATACGCCCGTAGAGGTATGCGCGCGAGTAGTTGTAGCGGTCGTCGAGCGGTGTGTATTGCGTCACGCCGAGCGCCTGGCCGCGCGGCACAATCGTCACCTTCGTCACCGGATCGGAGTGTGGAGTGAGCAGGCCAACCAGTGTATGCCCGGCCTCGTGAATCGCCACCACGCGCAAGTCTTCCTCGCTCAGCACCAGCGGACGCTCGGCGCCAAGCTGGATACGGTCAAGCGCATCGAGGAAGCAGCGCATATTCACGCGATCCAGGTTGCGGCGCGCCGCAAGCAAGGCGGCCTCGTTCACCAGGTTAGCCAGGTCGGCGCCCACCATGCCGGTGGTCATGCGGGCAAGCGCCTGCAAGTCCACATCGGGCGTCATCGGCACCCCACGCGAATGGATCATCAGGATCGCCTGGCGGCCCTTCCAGTCCGGGCGATCCACCGTCACGCGGCGGTCGAAGCGGCCTGGGCGGAGCAGCGCCTGATCCAGGTTATCTGGGCGGTTTGTCGCGGCGATGACCACGACGGCCTGGCGCGTGTCGAAGCCGTCCATCTCGACGAGCAACTGGTTGAGCGTCTGCTCACGTTCGTCGTTGGTGGTCAGGCTGGTGCCTCGCTGGCGGCCTACCGCGTCAATTTCGTCAATGAAGATGATGCTTGGCGCCGCTTTCTTGGCTTGCTCGAAGAGGTCGCGCACGCGGCTGGCGCCAACACCCACCAACACCTCGACAAACTCCGAACCGGACATCGAGAAGAAGGGTACGCCTGCCTCACCGGCGACTGCGCGGGCAAGCAACGTCTTACCGGTTCCCGGAGGGCCAACCAGCAGGACGCCCTTTGGAATCTTGCCGCCGAGCCGCTGGAACTTGCCGGGGGTCTTGAGGAACTCGACCACCTCTTCGAGTTCGGACTTGGCCTCGTCAACACCCGCCACATCGGCGAAGGTGGTGCTTGGGCGATCCTCCATGATCAGCTTGGCGCGGCTGCGACCGAAGTTGAAGATGTTTTGCTGGCTCTGGGTGGCGCGGCGCGAGAGCCACAGCAGCATGATGACCAGCAGCACAACAATGCCAACATTGAAGAGCAAGCCAAACCAGAAGTCGCTGGAGCTTGCCTGTTTCTGGTAAATCTTGACACCATGCGCGCGAAGTTCGTTGATGAGGGGTGTCTCGTTCGAGGTTACGTTGAACGTCTGGAACTTATCGGATGTGACAACTGTGCCGTCTTGCTGATCGTACTTGACCGGATGCAACAGTTGGCCGCTGATGTTGCCATCGTCCTGGATGGTGACGACAGAGACCTGGCCGTTATCCACATAGTAGACAAAATCGCTATATGCCATCTGGATGACTGGGCCATTCTGCGCAGGGCCAGCCAGCCAGGTATAGATGTTATAGCCAATGACCACAAGCAACACCAACAGCAGGATGCGAGAAATCCAGCCGAGGCTGTTGCTTGGACGTGGGCGGTTGCCGTTTGGCCCATTCAACCCGTTCGGGCCGTTGGGGCCAGGGGTGTTGGGGCCAAGAGGCGCCTGCGGCTGATTGGGATTGCTCATCCACAAGCGCGTGAAGAATCCTCGCCGTGGAGCCTCCTGCTGCATCGGGAGCGATGTTCGACGAACCATTCGCTCGCCCTCACTTTCTTTGGAGTTGATCATCAAGGTTATGCTGGCGTTGTATCGTCAAAATGTGTAACTCGCCTGTCTGCCGGTAGGGTAGGTAAAGCAGGTATGCCAGAGCAAACGCCTGGCGCCATGCCGAATGCCGTACTGTGGAGGCTACCTGCTACTGCTTCTAGCGGTTGCGTATGCCAGAACACTCCGTGTTGGTATTATAGGGCGGCAGAACCATCGAGGGATAGAGAGCATCCTGGCGGCCAGAAGGTCGCAAGTCTCTACCATCTCTGTCCTAACTATTATCTTGATCTTATCTTGATCGCCCATCAGGTATACGTATGAGACGCCCCGAAAGGTGCAAAAACCCAGAGCCTTTGGCAGATGATCCGCTGTGTCTGGTAAACATATCCACGTTGCGTTTAGGTATTTTGGGGTAGCTCCTCGCCTCATTTCCCTCTCTGAAACGTCGCAGTCCATGTGGCCGTAATGTTAAGAACACGTTAAGCCATATGTACGGCCATGTTTCTAGCATGTTTCTAGCATGTTTCTAAGGGAGAGAAAGCGACTATGCCAGATGTCCTCCAACAGGCGATGCAATCGTTCGCCACGCAAAATACCATCACCGCCGACATCACGATCTTCTGCGCGGAGTATCTCGTCTACGTGTTGGTGGTGGCCTGGTTGATCGTCATTGTGGTGAAGTATCGAACCATCACGCTGAACGCGCTGATTCGCACGGTACTTCTGGCCGGTATCTCGTTTGTGCTCTCATTGGTTCTGACACAGATCATCATCGATCCACGCCCATACCTCGTTGAGCATCTGAACCACACGCTTGTCCCAGTTTCAACCGATAATGGCTTCCCTTCCGACCATACACTGCTGGCGGCTTTCCTGGCGACAAGCCTCTGGTGGTTGCGCCGTCGCTTCATCCCCTACTTCGCGGCAGGAACTCTCCTTGTGGCGCTGGCGCGGCTGGGCATCGCGGCGCACCATACGCTCGACGTGGCAGGCAGCATTGTGATTGTGCTGGTGGTGGCGCTTGTGCTCGGCGCCATCCCGCTGCCCAAAGCATGGGATAAGCCCTTGTTGGGGGGAACGAAACAAAGGCCGGCGCAGGTGGCGCGGCGCTAGTCTCCAAAACCGCTAGTCGCTGAGGAAGGCGTCTTTGATCTTATCAAAGAGGTTGGCCTGGCCGCGCTCGTTCTGTTGGCGTTCGATCTCGGCGAACTCGCGGAGCAATTCTTTCTGGCGTGGGGTCAGTGATTGGGGCGTGACGACCTTTACGATCACTAGCTCGTCGCCGCGCGCCGTGCTATGGATGACCGGCACGCCCTGTCCCTTGATGCGGAAGACGCGCCCGCTCTGGGTGCCAGCGGGAATCTTGAGTTTTTCCTTGCCATCCAGCGTGGGCGCCTCCACCTCGGCGCCAAGCGCCGCCTCGGCGAAGCTGATGGGTAGCTCGTAGGTAATGTCGTTGCCCTGCCGCTTGAAGTATTCGTGCGGCTTGACGGTCAGCGCCACATAGAGGTTGCCCGGTGTGCCACCACGCGGCGGCGCCTCGCCTTCGCCGGTCACGCGGACATTGATGCCGTCATCCACTCCGGCGGGAATGTTGACGGTGACGCGCCGCACATTGCGCACACGCCCCTGGCCGTGGCACCGTTCGCAGGGCGTCGTGATGATATGCCCCTCACCCCGGCAGCGATCACAGACCATCACGTTGACGAACTGCCCGAAGATGGACTGTTGCACACGGCGAATCTCACCGGTTCCTTTGCAGTTGGGGCAGATCGAGGTGGAGGCGCCCGGCTGCGAGCCGCTGCCACGGCAGGTGGCGCAGGTCTCCCAGCGGGGAATTTCGATCTCCTTCTGGCAGCCGCGCACAGCCTCTTCGAACGAGATAGTCAGTTCGTAGCGCAGGTCTTGGCCGCGCATCGAACCGGTACGGCGGCTCGATGCGGTGGCTGTGTTGAACAGTTGCTCGAAGATGTCGTTGACGCTGCCAAAGCCGAAGCCCTCGAAGGGGTTTCCGGCTCCTGCGCCCATGCCTTGCGTCGCGGCATGACCAAATCGATCATACGCCGCGCGTTTCTGGGCGTCGCCCAGCACCTCATACGCCTCGTTGATCTCCTTGAAGCGCGCCTCCGCGCCTTTTTCTTTGTTCACGTCCGGGTGATACTGGCGGGCCAAACGGCGAAACGCCTTTTTGATCTCGTCCTCTGAGGCGTTGCGGGTAACCCCCAGCACTTCGTAATAATCTCGTTTGGCGGCCATTGGTTTCCTCTTCAGTTGCTAGCGTGTAGATGGCATGAATGATAGCACTCTATTCGCTCTCAGTATAGCATGAAAGCGCCAGCCCTATGACCATCGTCTCGTCGCAGGTAAAGCATATCTAGCGATTGGTTTGACCAGGTGCGAACATGCGAGTGAGCGGAAGCGATGGCCCATAGGGCAAGCGCCAATGGACGCTACAGGACATTAGTGCCCTGCGCGTCCATGTTGGTGTGGCCCAGCTACTCGGCTGCCCTGAAGTCGCCCTCAACGGTGTTGTCCTCAGGCGATGGGCCGGTGTCGCCTGTGGTATCGCCACCGGTTGCAGCGCCCGCCGCGCTATACAGCTCTTCGCTGACCTTGAAGATCGCTTGTTGCAGCGCCTCGCGCGCCGAGCGGATGCGCTCCACATCGTCGGTCGCCAGCGCGGCGCGCACATCGCCGATCTTGCTTTCCACATCGCTCTTGACGCTTGGCGAGACCTTATCGCCAAGGTCGCGTAGGGTCTTCTCAGCGGTGTAGGCGGCGTTGTCGGCCTCGTTGCGCACCTCTACCTCGTCGCGGCGGCGCTTGTCCTCCTCGGCGTGGGCCTCAGCGTCCTTCACCATGCGGTCGATCTGGTCTTTGGAAAGGCCGCTCGACGGCTGGATGGTGATGCGCTGTTCGCGGCCCGTGCCTTTGTCGTGCGCGCGCACGCTCACAATGCCGTTCGCATCAATATCAAACGAGACCTCGATCTGAGGGATGCCGCGCGGGGCGGGCGGAATGCCATCCAGGATGAAGCGGCCCAGCGAGCGATTGTCGCGGGCGAAGTCGCGCTCGCCCTGTAAGACGTTGATCTCCACGCTGGTCTGACCGTCGCTCGCGGTGGAGAAGGTCTGGCTCTTTTGCGTCGGGATCGTCGTGTTGCGCTCGATCAGCCGGGTGAAGACGCCACCCATCGTCTCGATGCCAAGCGAAAGCGGGGTGACATCCAGCAGCAGCACATCCCGAATATCGCCCTTCAAGACGCCTGCCTGCACGGCGGCGCCGACGGCAACCACCTCATCTGGGTTGACGCCCTTGTTGGGATCTTTGTCAAAGATGCGCCTGACCACCGCCTGGACGGCAGGCATGCGGGTCATGCCGCCCACCAGCACCACCTCGTTGACCTGTGATGGCTTGATCTGCGCGTCGTTGAGCGCACGGATCACCGGCTCACGAGTTTTCTCCACCAAGTCGTCCACCAGTTGCTCCAGTTTGGCGCGCGTCAGCGTGACGGCCAGGTGCTTTGGCCCGCTCTGGTCGGCGGTGATGAACGGCAGGTTGATCTCCGTCTGCATCGAGGACGAGAGTTCTTTCTTTGCCTTCTCGGCAGCTTCCTTCAAGCGTTGCAGCGCCATCTTGTCCTGGCGCAGGTCAATGCCCTGTTCGCGGCGGAACTCGTCAGCCAGCCAGTTGATGATGCGCTGGTCGAAATCATCGCCGCCCAGATGTGTATCGCCGTTGGTCGCCTTCACCTCGAAGACGCCTTCGCCCAGATCGAGCAGCGAAATATCAAATGTGCCACCGCCCAGGTCATAGACGGCGATCAGCTCTTCCTTCTTCTTGTCCAGGCCATAGGCCAGCGAGGCGGCGGTTGGCTCGTTGATGATGCGCAACACCTTCAGGCCCGCGATCTGTCCGGCGTCTTTGGTGGCCTGGCGCTGAGCGTCGTTGAAGTAAGCGGGTACGGTGATGACCGCCTCGGTGACAGATTCACCCAGGTAGGCTTCTGCATCAGCCTTGAGCTTCTGCAAGATCATCGCGGAGATTTCCGGCGGGCTGTATTGTTTGCCCATCACCTCGACCCAGGCGTCGCCGTTGGCCGCGCGCACCACCTTGTAGGGAACCAAGCGGCGGTCGCGATCCACCTCGGGATCGTCATACTTGCGGCCCATGAATCGTTTAATCGAGAAGACGGTATTTTCCGAGTTGGTGATGGCCTGGCGCTTGGCGACCTCGCCCACCAATCGCTCGCCATTCTTGGTGAATGCCACCACTGACGGCGTGGTGCGGCTGCCTTCCGAATTGGGGATGACGACCGGTTCGCCCCCCTCCATGACGGCCACACAACTGTTGGTCGTCCCCAGGTCAATGCCGATGACTTTGGCCACTTGGCCCTCCTCAACTGTATACTCTGTTCAACTTATGATGGAGAAACACGCTGGCATTCTCGCTCTAGCTTGCTAGCGCGACTCGGCCAGACGGCTTCTACCTTCAGACAGGCTCGACATAGTTTTTGTTTTGTGCTTGGGTCGCTTGGTCTGCCTGGATTATCCAGTTGTTTCACTAGCTCCTTTGGTTTCGTTGCTTTCGTCGGTTTCGTTGGCTCCTTTGCTGGGTTGGTCTTGTTCGTCTGTTTGTGCCGGTTGCGCAGATCGATCAGTTTGTGTTGTTTGCGGCGCACGCGCCAGTTGGACGAGCGCCGGGCGAATCAGGCGCCCATACGCCTCATACCCCGGCTGAACGACCACCGCGACGGCTCCGGCTGGATGTTGATCGCTTTCGACCTCGCCGATTGGCTCGTGGCGAGCGGGATCAAATGGCTGCCCTGCGCTCACCTCGATCTGGCGAATGCCTTGCAATTCGAGCGCGCGGCGCAACTGAAGCTCAACCAGCGCGATCCCTTCGATCCACGAGAAGCTGCGTAGCGAGGTTGGCAGCGCCAGAAAGGCGCGTTCAAGGCTATCAAGCGCCACGATGGCGGGCGCAAGCGCCTGGGCGGCCAGCAGACGGTCTCGCTGCTCTTGCTCTTGCTGGGCGCGCCGCTTGTAGTTGGAGAAGTCGGCCTGGGCGCTCTGCCAGCGACGCATATAGTCGGCGGCGTGGTCGCGTTCCTCGGCTAGTGCACGCTCCGTCTCGGCCAGCTTGCGCTCAAGCTCGGCGATGCTCAGACGCAGGGAGCGAATTTGCTGCAATTCGGCTGGCCCCTCGTCGGCGCTGCTCGTCTCCGACGCTAGCGTCTCGGCGCTGGGAGCCGCCTGTTCGGACGCAGCCTCTTCTGGCGAACCGTCAGCCATATATGCCCTTCTCCTTACATTTCCCTTGTATCTTGTTCAGTAGCAGGTGTTCTCTAACCGCTATCCAGCTATGCGCCGTAGGTCTCTGAGAGCAGGTCGTTGAGCAGTTGCGTCAGATAGCGAACGATGGCGATGGCGCGCCCGTATTGCATGCGCGTTGGCCCCACTACGCCCACCAGTCCCCCAAGCTGTCCCTCGGCGCCGTAGCGCGAAACGATCACGCTCATGTCTTTGAGCGGGTCGGCCTCGTTCTCGGCTCCAATGATCACCTGTACGCCCTCGCGCGAAAGCGCCTGACTGGCGATGGCGGGCAGATAGCGGTTGCGTTCGAGCACCTCGACGACGTTGCGAATGCGCTCAGGATCGGCGTGCGAGAACTCGCCCGATTGCAACATCCGCACCAGTCCATCATGGTAGAAGGCGTCGGGTGAGAAGATGTCAGCCTGAGTCAGCATACGCGCCAGCGATTCGATCACCTGCCGCTCGTCAGCTGTCTGCGCCGGGAGGGTTTCCTCCGCAAGCGCGTTGATCGTCTGGGCGGTGGCGTGCTGGAAGCGTGCGTTCAGGCGACCGGCCAGGTGGCTCAGTTCGTCCTGATTGCGCGGCTCATCCAGCACAATGCGTTCCTGCCGTACCGTGCCATCTTCGAGCACCAGCACGATCAAAGCGACCGTCTCATACAGCGCGAGTATCTCGAAGTGCTTCAGGCAACCCTGCGCGCTGCGCGGCGATGTGACGACGGCTGCGCTTTCAAGCGCCTGCGCCAGCACCGAGGCGGTCAGCCGCACCCACTCATCCAGCCGCCGTTGCACCTGGAAAAACTGGTGATTGATCAGGCGTTGCTCTTCGAGCGAAAGCTGTGACTCGCTCATCAGCCACTCGACAAAGTAGCGATAGCCCAGGTCGGTTGGCGCGCGCCCTGCGGACACATGCGGCTGATAGATCAGCCCTTCCTCTTCGAGCATCGCCATTTCGTTGCGCACGGTGGCCGGGCTATAGCCTGGCCCGTAGAGCTGCGTCAGTTGCTCGGAAAGCTGCTTTGACGAGATCGGTTCGGGCGCGGCGTCGCGCTCACCCGCGCGAATGTATTCCTCGATGAGCGCACGGAGAATGGCCTCCTTGCGCGGACTGAGGCGTCGATCTGGCGATAACCTCGACATCTCACCAACACTTTCCGGCGCGCTATACGCACGCCCCACAGTGATCGCTGGCGACTTAGCGACATTGCCGCTAGCACTCGTATCTGGTGACTGCTAACACTTTTGACAATACCATGCCAGCGAGGAGATGTCAAGGGGGAGAGCCGCATGAACCGCTTCGACGTGCTTGCGCATACCTGCTGGTCGTCATACAATGCCCACAGCACAGCGTAAACAGCGTAGTATGAGGAAAGGGCAGCGCCAATGGCAAATCAGGCGGCGATTGTGGTGGGCGGAGGTGTGATTGGCATGGCGACCGCCTGTGCGCTGGCCGGGCGCGGTGTGGATGTCACTGTGCTCGAACGCTACACGCTTGGGCACGAGTGGGCGTCTTCGCATGGGCTGTCGCGCGCCATCCGCCATGCCTACGGCTCCAGAGCGATCTACACCCGTATGGTCACACGCAGTCTTGCGCTGTGGGATGACCTTGCCCGCGAAACCGGCCGCCATCTCTATACCGAGACGGGCGTGCTGTCTCTGGGCAAGGCTGAGGATGGCGAGACGCTGTCCGGCTACGAGGTCATGCGCGACGAAAATGTGCTTGTCGAGCGGTTGCCCTCTGAG
This sequence comes from Pseudomonadota bacterium, assembly GCA_021324535.1. Classification (GTDB taxonomy): domain Bacteria; phylum Chloroflexota; class Ktedonobacteria; order Ktedonobacterales; family JADMIN01; genus JAJPIU01. The sequence goes on along the minus strand of JAJPIU010000192.1, from coordinate 31,866 downwards.
GAGGTGCGGGCGCGTTTCCCTCAGTTCGTCGTCACCGATGAGGATGTGATTGTCTATACACCACAGGGCGGCATGCTCCACGCCTCGGAGTGTCTGCTGGCGCTGAGGGATCGCCTCTCGGCGCACGGCGGTGTATTGCGTGAGGGGGTACAGGTGACGCGCGTTGAGCCAACTGGCGCGCAGGGTGAACAGGGGCGCGTCACGGTCAGCGACGGGTCAACGCTCACTGCGGATCGCGTGATTGTCACCGCAGGGCCGTGGGTACACGATGTGTTGCCCGATCTGCGGCTGCCAGTGCGCGCGACCCGCCAGCAGATCATCTACTTTGATGGTCTGCCAGCGGAGCAATTCGGCGTGGGCGTGTTTCCTGTCTTTCTGGCGGGGATTGGCGAGGGTGGCTTCTACGGCTTCCCATTGCAGGGGCCGGGCTGGCTTAAGGTCGCCTCGCACGTCATTGGCCCGACCTCCGATCCCAACGAGCCATATCCGCCGGATGAGCGTGAGATCGAGGCGGTGCAGGCCTTCATGCGACGGCGGCTTCCCTCGGCGGCGGATGCGCCACTTGCGTTTGCGGATCGCTGCCGCTATGATATGACGCCCGATGAGGATTTCATCCTTGACGACCATCCAGCTGGGCGAGGCGTGGTGATTGGCTCGGGCTTCTCAGGCCACGGCTTCAAGTTTGGCGTGTTGATAGGCGAACTGCTTGCCGCGCTGGCGCTCGATAAGCCGCCCGCCTTCCCACTGGATCGTTTTCGGCTGCGGCGATTTCAAGAGGCAAGTGATGCGGCTGGTGGTTGAAACCGCGCCGAGGGGCCACGAAGTCCGCGTAGGTGGACTCGACGTTCGTGAGACGCTGACCAGGGGTCCGTTGCTTTGTGAGTGAAACAGAAAGCCAATCTATTTATGAGCGAGTTCGACAACGCCATCCCTGGCGATCTGGTGGAGAACGCCGCTGCTGTGCGGGCGCGCGTGGCTGAGGCTGCTGCGCGCGTTGGCCGTCATCCTGAAGATGTGCTCATCGTCGCGGTGACGAAGACCGTCGCTTTGGAACGCATGCTGGCAGCGGCTCGGCTTGGCTTCGCCACCTTTGGCGAAAACCGCGTACAGGAGGCGCAGGAGAAGCAAGACCACCTGCGTGAGACGCTCGGCCAGGGACAAACGCCGACCGAATGCGCGGCAATTCGCTGGGAGTTAATCGGCCATCTGCAAACGAACAAAGCCATGCGCGCCGTCGAACAATTTGCGCGCATCCAGAGCGTGGATAGCGTGCGGTTGGCGCAGGAGCTTGACCGCCGAGCCGAGCAGTTCAATCCTGATGTGCGCTTGCCAATCCTCCTCGAAGTGAACGTGGCGGGCGAGGCCAGCAAGAGTGGGTTTGCGCCTGACGATGTGTTGGCGGTGGTGGGCGCCATCACCAATCTGCCGCATGTACTCCCGCAAGGGTTGATGACGGTCGCGCCGCTCGTCAGCGATCCTGAGGAGGTACGTCCGGTGTTTCGGCGGCTGCGTGAGCTACGTGACCGGCTACGCGAGACCGCGCCGCAGGGAGAGGATAATGATGGCGGCTGGCGAGAACTCTCGATGGGCATGACCGACGATTATCCGGTCGCCATCGAGGAAGGCGCGACCATTGTGCGCATTGGACGTGGCCTGTTTGGCGCGCGCCCGCCAGCGCACGGGTGAGAGAAGGAATAACAGGAGACATAGGAGACAACGAGTATGCCAAAACAACGTCTGCTCACCGGAGACCGCCAACGGGGAAATTACATTTGGGCCACTATGTGGGCAGCCTCAAGAATCGCATCAAATACCAGCATACCTACCAAAGCTACTTCATCATTACCGATCTCCACATGCTCACGACGAAGAACTCCCCGGAGCATATCCAGGAGTCTGGCGAGAACGCGCGAGAACTGGTATTGGATGCGCTTTCAACGATAACCTGGCCGAGGTAGAAGGCTTGAAGGAGTGTTATCGGGCAGGCAGGGTTGGCGATGTCGAGGTTAAGCGCAAGCTGGCGGCTGCATTGAACCGGTTCCTCGATCCCATCCGCGAACGCCGCGCCCAATTTGATATTCCTGGGCTGGTGGAAGAGATCATTGTTCAGGGTACGCAGATTGTTCGTGAGGAGACAAAGAAAACGCCCCACGAGATGAGGATGGCTATGGGATTTACCAGAGTGTGGAATCATCTTGAAGCGGAGGCAGGCAAGCGCAAGTAGTAGGGCCGTCATCTGGGCGACCCGATGGCAAGCATGTTGCGATGATAGCATACTATATTTGGTATAGGGGGTATGCGAAGCAGGAGGCGTTGTAGATGGCAACGTCTGGCGCGACACGACACGGCAAGCGGCGCCATAAAGATCGGGGCCAGCATCGCCGTGGCCCCGCACAACGCCAGGCGCCAACGCATGCCCAGCAGGCAAGCCATACACACACACGCCGACGACGCGCCTCCCCAGCCACAACCACACGCTCCACACGCTCCACACGCTCCACACGCTCCACACAAGCCAAGCAGGCGCCAACGCCAAAGAAGCCGCCAACCACAGGAAAACCGGCGTCCCATGTTCCCACTATCCCTCAGGGCGCCGAGGCGACAGCCAGTAACCATCTCTCACGCCGCTGGCGAAATGCTCTTTCAGATATGCGGCGCTCTACGCCAGCGCGGACGATGCAGTGGCAGTTCTGGCTGGTGGTGGGGGTGGCGGCGTTGCTGCGACTGCCGCCGCTGGCGCGTTCGCCCTTCACCTCGGATGACTCGCTGCTGATGCTCGAAGCGGCGCGCGCGGTGAGCGAGCACACGCTGCCTGCCACCGGCATCTTCAACTCGTTGCTGGCGCTCAATATGCCATTGTATACGTGGGTCTTACTACTCTTCGCCACACAACCGCTAGGGATGGCGATTCTCACTGGCGTCGCGAATACACTGACCATCGGGGGCGCCTATCTCTTCGGCGCGCGCTACTTTGGGCGAGCGACTGGACTGCTGGCGGGACTGCTCTTCGCGACGGCCACCTACCCCACCTGGATGTCGGTGTTCATCTGGCAGCAGACGCTCGTTCCGCCACTGCTGCTCGGCGCCCTGTGGACACTCTACCTGGGTCTGGTGGATGGCAAGCGCCACTGGCTTGCGCCGCATGTCGCCCTTCTGGCGGCGCTCGTTCAGGTCTATCCGCTGACGATCACTCTGGCCCCATTGACGCTGCTTGGGGTGGCGCTACGTTGGCGAAGCGTGCGCTGGCTGCTGGACGTTCCGCTGGCGCTTGGCGTGCTCACGCTGCTCTTTACGCCAACGTATCTCTTCGAGCGAGTAAGTGGCGGCTATGATGTGCGCGCTTATCAGGCGTATCTGCATATGCCCTCGCATGTGGATGGACAGGTGTTCATGCTGCTTGGGCAGGCCATCGGCGCGCTCCCAGCGGACTATCTTGGCGGCGGGACTCCCTATGCCGCTGTGGCGCCTACGTTTGGCTGGCTGGGTATGATGATGTTGGCGCTGTGGGCCATGAGCGCGCTGGCGATGGCGCTCTCGCTGGGTGTCTCGCTTCTGATAGGCGCTCGGCGACTCCTCAGAAGGCATCGGGAGCGTAAGCGAACACAGCCGCCACGCCAAAGCGCATCCGTCGCCAAAAACTCCCCTCCCCCGCCACGCGAAGGGGGGGTCTGGGGTGGGGACTGGCGGGCACGACTACCGCTTGTGCTCTGGACGGCGCTCTTCCTCGCTGTAACAGTGCGCCATGCCGCGCCAATCTATATCCATTATGCGTATATCCTGACGCCTGTGCTGTATCTGATGATTGGTTGGGGGCTTGCCGGGCTGGCGCGTCTGCTACGTAGGGCGGGCGGACTGGTGGTGGGAATTGGTGGCGCTCTTGGCATAGCACAGACAGTAGCGACGGGAGCCTTTGTGGTGACACTCGTCACTGGCATGGCGACAGCGGCTTCATGGGGAGGCGTTCCCATCGCCAGCTACACTGGGGCACTGGCGGTCGCCAACGCGCGGGTGAGCGCCTGGCATGGCGCACAGGCGTATATCGCCGCCGATCCGGCTGATCCCTATCTGGGTCTCTATTGGGCGCAACGGCAAAACTTGATGGGCAATGGCCCCCACTGGACGAGCTATACCAGCCAGGGATGCGCGCTGACGCCGCCACATGACGCCGGGCCTGCGCCGCTCCTGGTGATAGGGAAGCCTGGCCTCGCCCTGGCAAGCCTCCTCGTCGGCCCGGACGCGCGGCTCGTGGAGCGTATCCCGATGGCGCGCGGGGCAAGCTATCCCCTTTATGAGATTGCGCCGAATCCATCTGGCGAGGAGACTGCGGGGGCGGTAGTCAACGGCGAACTACGGCTCGACGCGACAGAAATGGCTCCTGCCGCAGAGAACCTGCCTGCGCGCATCATCACGCGGTGGACAGCCTTGACCACCACACCACCCGGCCCGGCGGTCTATGAATATAGTTTCCACTTCATGCTGGCTGCGCCCGGACATGCGTCGGAGAAGATCACGCTGACCTGTGCGCCGGGGGCCTGGGTAGCCGGTGAAGGCATCACGCTGGCGTTCGCGCTGCCCGCCGGACTGGTGGGAACGCCAGGGTTGAGTGTTCGTGCGCAGGTGACACGCGATACGCATAGCTGGTTTCAGCCACAGACCGACGGGTTGACGCTCATCACGGCGAAGGAACTGCTGGAGCAAGACATCGTGTTCCTGCCGCTGGGCGCACATACAGGGCTGGGTATCGCGCATCCCACGCAGGCGCAGATCAGCGCAAATACGCTGACGCTGCTCCCGTTGTCGTAAGATTCGAGAACAGCCAGGAGCGATCTGAGCGGCGTCTCTTGACAAGGTAAGTAATCGCTCACTGTCATATGAAATGCGAAGTAAGTGAACACCCACCTACTTCGCTTGGCGAGGGAAAGCTCTATGTCAACACGCGAACAGATACTCGATGTCGCTACGCGCTTGCTCCAAGAAAAGGGAGCGGCGCATGCGACCACACAGGGGATTGCCAATGAAGTGGGGCTTTCCGAAGGCGCGCTGTATAAGCACTTTGCGCGCGAAGAGGAGATTTTCTTGAGCATCCTGCATCGGCGCCTCCCTGCCTTCGTGGCGGCGCTCGATAGCTATCAACCTGGCACAGGCAGTGTACAGGGGAATCTGCCAGAGGAATTGGCCCAAGAGCGGGTCGCCAAACAGGGTGAGTTTGCCATTGTCTCAGGGGATGCTCTCAACGCCGATGACGTGCGCCGGGCGGAAAGCGTTTGCGGTGAGCGGCGCCAGGTAGCTGCGCCGCATCTGTTTCCCCGCTATACTTGATAGACGCTAAAGGTGATCTGGCTGGTGCGTGCGTCCGTCCAGGCAATGATGACCTGGTAGTGATGGCCGACGTAGCCAATCTCTGGCCCGCCAAGCGCATAGCCAGTCAACTGCTCAGCGGGGCCGGGCCAGCCATTCAGCCCGAAGCTGTTCATGGCATAGACGGTATGATTGTCGCTTGAACTTGTCCATGTCAGATAGTAGCCTGGCATGTTGGCTGGCGCGCCGTTGATCACGATGGTGTGCGGCGTCTGGAAGCTCCGCTGCCCTGGCGGGTTCGCCGATCCCTGCCAGGTCGTCCCATTCGACGACTTGAGAATGGTCACATATTGGCTGCCGGATTGCTGCCAGACAAGCAAGAGCATGTGATCGGGGTTATCGAGTTGCAAGGTGGGGCCGTTGCCAGCGCCGGGATCGGAGGTGAGCGCGATGTCGGCGCCTGGTGTGGTCGCGTTGGCGCCAAGCGACATCACATGCAGCGTGTGATGATTGTCAGCCGCCGTCCAGCCGATGAAATACTTCCCCTGGAAGATGGTGAGCGACGGGGGATTGAGGCTCGACTGCGGCAGGATCAGCTTGTGGGGCGAACCCAGCGCGCCATAGACATCGTACAAGACGTTGAGATTATGCGCGCTGTTGCCCCCCGTCCAGGCGATAGTGACGACCGTTGTGCCATTGACCCAAGCGACGACGATGGCAGGGCGTATCAATGAGGATTCGCTCAGCGTTTTCTCTGAGTTGTAGTGCAAGCCGTCGAGCGAGAGCATCACATGGATGGTGTGTGAGCGCGTAGCGTCCGTCCAGGCAAGCGCGGCGTATGGCGCGCTTGGGCGCGGGGGCAGATAGGCGGCGGATGTCCAGAAGGCAGGGCCATCAATGCTGGTAATGCCGGTAGTGACGGTTCCAACGGGCGCAAAGGCGTATTGCCCGTGATAGCCCGACGGCGCCTCGCCGTGTTCACCGCCGATCAGAGCGTCATATTGATCAAAGGCCCAGTCAGGGCCAACCGACGCCGATGGATCAGTAGTAGCGTCGGGGCGGATATACACATAGTGTCCCACCCACAGGCTGAAGTATTCGTCCTGGCTGGGATCATTGGTATATGGCCCGACGGCCGGGTTGGGGTCGAATGTGATCGAGCCAATGGTGTTGGCGCTATAGGGTTCTCCCCAATAGATCGATTCGGTCAGCCAGTCGTGTAGCGAAACGTTGACCTCCTGCGCATTCTGGATGCCGTTGTTGGGGTAGCCTGGATCCCAGACCTCGAACGAGGTCACGCTGGCGGGATCGGTGATGGGATTGGCGGTCGCCTCCTCGCCTGAGATGACAATTGAGTGCAGTGCGTGATCCACGAAGACGGTGATGGGTTGCTGCGAGCGGGCAATATCGACCGCCAGATGCAACGTGGCGTCGTATGCGCTGATCTCGTCAATGAATTGATGGTAGGGATGGCCTGTCTGGCTGGCAAGCCCTTCGGCGAGGGAGCGCGGATCGGTGCCGAAGTCGCGCGAGATGTCTGCGGCGAAGCCAGGGCCATAGTAGCCGGGCGCGTTGGAGGGCGTGCCCCACGTGCTCACGGCTGCGGAGCTATCGAGGAAGCTGCTCATGCTGCCCTGGGTGACGCCGATGCCTTCGTAGCGGATGATCGCGGTAATGGAGGCAACTCCACACCAGTTGCTCTTTTGCTGAGGCCACTGCGCCGCCTTTACGGCATTGACCATCTGCTGGTAGTTGGATCCATAGCGAGCGTTTGCCAGATGCGCTGCGCTGACAGGTAGAGGCAGACGCGCCATCACTCCTATAGCCAGAGCCAGCAAGGCAAGCGTCGCAAGGCCCATTGCCAACCAGCGGCGCGCCAAATATGCCTGCTTTCGCCGTGGCTGGACGACAGACGAGCGCGGATTGGTAGCAAGGCGCAGAGGGAACTCGCCTGTTTCGGGAGTTTTTCCTTCTACTTCAGGCTCAGGTTGAGGTTCCGTTCTATCGGCTGATGCGTCGGTTGTGTGAGCGTGTTCTCCATGTCCCAGGCGTTCTGGATGTTCCATGCGATGTGCTTTCCTTCATTGATGCAGTGGCTCGAACAACAAAAGCTCTTCTACGATGCAAGATGACGCTGGCGCGTTGAAGTGTTGTCAAATGAGAAAAGAATATCACCAATTCTCAGCATAACATGGTCGTCAAGCGGGCAGCGCATGGCGTAGGTGACGCAGGTGACGCAGGTTTGCTATGTGGCGTCCAGCCCGGTGTATTTTGTCCGGCCACATGGTCTATCTTGTAGCGTATCTTCTCTTTCCCAGGCTATCATCTAGAGAGAGCTTGGTCGCTGGCGTAGATCGGCGTTGGAGCGGCTTGCTCACAAAAGCAAACCTCTCCCGTCTGTAGGGGAGAGGAGTGTCAAAATGTCCAGTCAAAGTATCCGCTAGAAAGACTACGACCCCATGCGCCCTTCTCGTGATCTCAATGGCCCGACATGGAACGAGTATGCCCGTGATGAGATAGAAGGCTGGCCTTCTGCACAGCGACGTAGCGTTGGCGAAGGCTTGTTGCGGCTCGACGACGACAGAACAAACCGGATCGGTGGCGAGAGTTTGGATAACCAGACGACGTTTTCCATGAGCTCAGGTGAAGCAGGGAACCTGACGCCTGGTGGGGCGTTGAGCCGCCTGATTGCGCACATGGCTGCTCGGCGGACGACGATGGAGGCGACCGATGAACAGCCACTCCGCCGACGCGCCGAGGATATGCGTAAAGGTGCTCGTTTCGCTGAGCAGGACGTCTACTTCTACACGAATGTCCACTTGATGAATGTGATCAGCCACGCAATTGAAGAGCAGGTGATCACACGGAGGCTACCGTGTGAGGTGTACGCAGGCTTTCAGCGGTTAGCGTTGCTCCGGCCACAGCTGCCGCGCTATCAGGCATTGCTTCAGGAGGCGCGCCATGTGCTCGTCTATGGGATTGATGATGTCGCGCCCGGTTCACCTGTTGCGGCGCTTAGACATCCCCGCTTCATTCGTTTTGCCATCACGCCGCCCTCGACTACACAACTCGAATGGTTTTGGTTTGTCGTGGTGGATACCCCACAGTTGAGCACGGCGCTGGTCGCCCAGCATACCGGGGGAGACATCTGGGCGCCAACCCAGACGGCGCGCATGTATCGCGGCTTCTGGATCTTCGACGCGAGTATTGTGGGGTATGTGGTCGAAGTTCTTCGTCAGGCCGGTCAGATGCTCTATAGGCTTCAGGGGTAATGCGTGCGTTGTTGGTTGTGGTGTTACTTGTGCGCGGCGCCGATCAATCCGCTGGCGAGGGGTGTCCACAACAGGATAAACGCCAGCGCACCCAATGCGCCAAGCGCGCTATAGACCATCACGCTTTGCCGGAAGTAGCGCCGGAAGTGCGCGTCGGCCTGTTCGGTCGGCTGAAGCAGGCGTCCCCGCTCGGTAGCGGTCAGTTCGGGCATGTTGTCGAGCCGTTCGCGTAGCGCGGCCTTTTCCAGCGTGAAGCGATCCCAGCGAGCGCGTAACACCACGCCGATCAGGAGCGCGATATAGGCGACGGAGATCACCAGCGCAATACGCAGCAGCACGAGCGAGACGGATGGCTCGAGCAGATCGGCGATGACCGCCGCGACGAGCAGGCCAAGCGTGCGATAGGTGTTATCCACCACATCGCCAGTCAAGTCACTCACAGCCTTGCGAACGGTTTCACTATAGGTCGCTACAGCGTCTTGCGCCGCCGCCCGCAAGGTAAAATACTGCGCGGTGTTGTGACGGATATAGAGCGTGAAGTTGGCTTTGGCTGCTTCCAACGCCTGGGGAGCCACCTGCTCGAGCTGGGCCAGCGTGACCTGTGCGCCAGCGCTGAGTTCCGCACCCAGACATTCTCGCGCAATCGCCAGTTTATCCGGTACGCCATCGCGATAGGCCCAGGCCGCTAGATGCGCCAGTGCGCCTTCGCTCAAGGCGCTCATATCTGTATCAGCGCCCAATCGCAGTGGCAGCTTGCATATGGCGGGCCGCGCCCCTGCGAAGCGCAGCGTCAGTGCCTCGCTATCGAATGTCCCCTCGACGCTATTCGCCAGGTAGGCTGCCGCAAGACCGGCCTGCATGGTCGCCAGCCGTTGCGCGGTCGTCTCCAACCCAGGTCGTCGTAGGTGCGCATGCAGCCGTTCGGAGGTGAGCGCGTGGGGCGCGCCAGCCCAGTTTCCTTCCTCAGCGCGCAACCGCCGCATCTGCATGTCGCGCTCCACAAAGCGCCGCCACGCCGCCCGTGAGATGGTCAGCCAGGGGATCGCCTGCGCCATTGGCTGTGCGTCATCCGCGCCAATCACTTCGAGCGCCACGCCCGCCAGATAGCCGGGCGCATCGCAGACAACGACGAAAGCGCGACCATCTATGCGTGCCAATCCTCGCCGCTCCCATAGCGGAATTGTCCCCAGCGCAATCAGTCGGTTCCACGCCGCCACATGGTAAAACACCGCGCATGTCGTCAGTGCCAGCGCCTCCGGTTGGCCCAACCATTCAGGGCGGCTTGCAGAGAGCGCCCTGGTTTCGGCAAGCGCCAGCGTCTTGCCAATCGTCAGGCGCAGGTCAACGCCCACATCCGGCCCTTGCGTCTCGGCGATGGTGTGCGCCTCTGAGACGAAGGCAGCCAGCGCCGCGCGTATGGAACGTCCTGCGCGCAGGGCGGCTGTGACGGACGCTGCGTCGGGATCGAGTCCGGTCAGTTCGAGATCGAGCGCGAGGTCGTCGCCAAGCGTGGTAAACCAGTTGTCTACCTGCCCTAACAGCGTATCGCTACGGTCGAGCAGATCATCAATTGCCAGCGTGGCCGTAAGTTCCAGACGATCCGGCGATTCACCAGCAGCAAGCCGCTCCGCTGTTAGCCCCAGCCCGTCGCCAATCTGCGCAACCGTCTCGCCAAATGCACGTAGCCGCTGCACGCATGTCTGTTGCGCGGTCAATTCGGATGATTGCTGGCTGGGCGCCCCGCTCGCTATCGGCGCTTCGACTGGCCCATGGCGAGGCTGATCTGGTTGACTGTGTGGGTGTGCGCCTGTGTGTGCGCCATTGCCACCGGGCGCAAGCGACATCTCAGGAGCCAACGTATCCGCCGGAAGCGGATGGCGCGGACGCCTTCGTCCATACGCGCTCTCTTTGCGCCGTTGCTGGCCTGCCTGTCCGGCATGTTCGCTCACCGCGTCACCTCCCGCATGGTCAGCGTATCAATCTCCAGATGGAAGGCATTCTCGCCAGTGCGCTGCTCGGCGACCCGCACGAGCGACGCGAAGAGCCGCGCATCCACTTTGAGGGTCAGTCTGCCATCGAGTTCGAGCGTGACCGTCTGGATGATCGGATCGGCGACGGCGCGATCAACTGGGAAGATTGGGGGCTGCCTGGCGTCGAAAAGGGCGTTGATAAGCGCCTTACGCAGGGAATCTTGCATCTCTGGATGGTTGGGTAGCGCTGTGCTGGCGAACGCCGTCACATCCACTGTCTCACCCATCAGCACAGCCCGACGCACACGGTAAAACGATAGGATGTCACTGGGCGAGAGATCGGCGCTAGCGCCCGCCATCCAGGCGTCGCTGCCAGCCAGGAAGAGCCGGGTATAGCGGCGTGCGGAGGGCCTCAGCAGCGCCATCAGGAAGTCGCGATAGAAAAATTGCGCGACGCCTTCTGAGTGTGGGCCAGCCTGATTGTCCAGCAGGGTGATCGCAAAGCCGCTTTCATCCTGTCCGTTCTGGCCTGCCGTGAGCAGCGCGCATTTTTGCAGCTTGACGGTCTCCGGCAGCAGATTCCCGGCGGTGGTGATCGTCACACGGGTATGGCCGTCCGCATGCTCAAACGTGCGGATGAGCCGTTCCTGATCGAGGTCGAGTTTGAGCAAGGCGATATGCTGGTGTGGGCGTCCGTCGGCGGTATAGACAATCGCCACGAAGTCGCCAGGGGTGATGCGCGCGTGCTGGCGCATCTGCGCGAAGAGCCGACGCGCCAGCGTTTGCGATGTGGCGACAAATGCCTCGGCGACGATCAATTGCCGACAGAGTGAGGCCACCTCGCAATCGGGCGTGCAAAAGTGGGCAAACCAATCAGCCCGGCGCGCCGCCGCAAGAATGTGGCTGGCGAAGAAAAGCGTGCTGCGCTCGTCGAGCTGTGCGATCTCATCTACCAGCTCCATCGAGTTGGCGCGGTTGTCGAGGTGGTGCAAGATCAGCCGCTCGATGCGAATATCGCCGCTTGCCCCCGCCGGAGCATGTTCTCCTGTTGTTGGGGCCTGGCCGACAAGCTCCCAGAGGGGCGCCTGCAATGAGTCCGCCTGAGCGACTGATTGAATGCGTATGTGATTTGCCGTTGCGTGGGATGTGCGTGTCCTGGCTGCCATGGGGCGCTCCTGCTCCTGCGTGTTTTGCTTGCTCTCTAACGGTTCGTTCTCATTGTATGGCGCGCAAGGGGAAGCAAAGTGACGCCATTCGCCCGAATGGGTACCCACTGGCGCCAAAGACGCTTCACAGACGTACTAGCTAGAGCGAAGTATCGCATGCTGCAGGGAATCTTGCCAGTGGCTCAGGCAGTGGCTCAACGAGATACGTAGCGCGTCACGCCGCAACGTTGTTACCCCCTCTGGCATGTCTCGTCTACGCCAGTAGGGGAACACGAAGCCGCCAGCTATCGTCTCTTTAGCATGTAGACCAAAGTCGTGTGGTGTGATGCTTGTGATGCTGTGGTGTGGGCGTCGGGATCGGATGAAACATATGGGCATGATGTCGGAAAAGTTTGGCGTCACCGAATATACGCTGGTGTTTCGCCGCGCCCTGCCACACAACGCAGCGCGGCATACGCTACGCGCTGCCAGGGGCGCCGTCGCGCAGGAGGCGCAACCGTTGGCGACACGCGCGCGTCGGCCAGCGACAGGCGAACGCGCCGTCTGGATGGTGGTTCGTCCGGTGGGACGCGGCTTCGCAACCCAGGAGCAAGGCGCCGCGCAGCAGGTGTTTATCGTGCCAATTTGTTCCGCCCTCGCGCTCGACGGCATTGCGTATGAGAAGTTTCTGATGGCGAGTGGCGCGCTGCCCAGGGCGCTACGGCTGCTCTCGCGGCTGACGTTCGCCCAACCCCAGACGGCAGAGAACGCGCGCAAGCAAATCCAATCGCTGATTATGGCCGCCGAGGTGGAATACATCCTCCAGGGGATGTCGGCCTGAAGGATGTATTCCCGTTATCCCCTCTGGCGCAGCTTACCCTAAGTGGAACGCATACATCCCGCCGTCGTTATCGGTGGTGAAGACCATACCATTCACCACGATGGGGCTTTGCCAGTGCAATGAGCCGACCGGCGCGCTCCACATTTGCTGGCCTGTGGTGGGAATCAGCGCCCGTAAAATGCCATTGCCCTGCACATAGAGCAAGCCGCCAGCGAAGAACGGCGATGAGCCGCTGTCGCTATTGTGGTAGACCACGTTCAGCGAGCTATAGCCATACTTGTTTGTGCTGACCGTTAGCGCCGTCAGCCCGCTATCGTTGGCGACGAATATCCATTGCGTGTGGTCACGGTTGAGCCAGGCGACGGGTTGCGTCAGTACCTCACCATACTGCGAAAGATCGAGGTGATAGACCTCGCCGCCGTAGTGCGCTGGGCCGCCCCGCCCGGAGAGGTTCTGCCGGTTGATTAGCCGTGCCACACCGTCTTTGCCGATCTGGAAGGCCATAAACGGTGTGCGGCTGCCTTGCTGCTGTACCAAAAGCGCGGGAGCGGAACTGCCAAGATCAAGATCACCATCCTCAAGTTGCTGGAAATCGCTCGGCGTGTAGCTATCCAGCGGATACCCGTTGGCGCCTGTTCCGTTGAGGTTCAAGCGGATCACACTGTCGCCGTAGTCGTGCCCAACGCCATCGAAGTCGCCGTTGCCGGTCGCCATCAGGATGCCATTCAGCACCGGATCGATTACCGCGCCAGCCCGCGCCCAGATCGCCGCGCGTGTGGTGTCGCAGTCGGGCGAGCCATGCTCCACGAAGTGAACCGGCTGATTGGTGCAGATGGCGTTGAAGACGGTCTGTGCGCCGGTCGCCAGGTTGATCGTGACGACATGCCCCTGGTAGTTCCCATGATCGCCCGGATACCCAGCCGTCGTCACATAGAGATACCCGTCGCCAATGTTCAGTGATGAACTGCCCTTTTCGTCGTAGGGCTTGAGCGTGATCAGCTCCGGCCAGCCGCCTGTCGTTATCTCGGCGCCAGTGGTGATCACATGCTTGTGAGCGTAGCCGTCCAGCCCGTAGGTATAGACATACTGCCCGTTGGGATCAATTGCGGGCGAGCTGGTGGTATAACAGGGCGTCGAGCCGTTGTTGATCATGCACGAACCAGCGGGATGATCGGCTCGCCAGAGGATGTTCCCACTCTGCGCGTCAATCGCCAGCAGGCTGCCTGTTGTTGTCGTCACGAAAAGCATGTCATGCGAGACGCCATTGATGACGACGTTTGGCTGCTCGACGGGTGAACCGTCAACGACGGCGGGCAACGTGACATGCCAGAACTGTGTGAGGTGGCTTACCGTGCTAGGAGTTATTGCGCCCTCCGCGTAGTTCGCGCCGGATCGTGCGCCGCCGCCATCAAAGGCCAGCCACGCGATCTTGCTGGTGGTTGCTCCATGCGCCGAGTGGGTATGCTGAGCTAGCGCCAAAGCGGGGGAGAGCAGCGCGAATCCGATGGCAAGCGCGCCCACCATCATGATCGCTATTCTGTCCACTATGCCAATCAACCTGATGCGCCACCGGAGATTCCAAGCCATATGTTTGCCCATTTCCTTGTTGTGCGCTGCTTTGCGCTAACGCACTGGAACCACACATGCTATCATCCGAAAATAAAGATGATAGCATGTTCTTGGCATAGCTATTTGGGGTCATTGCGAGCAATCGTTCTTGATCGCAAGTGGCTTGCCAGCGCGCTGTGTAACGTTGTGTAAATAGGTGGATGCGCGGGGCAATCGCAGTAGTCATCGTTAGTAACCCCAGAGGCTCCCTACACGTCTTGATGATGGAATATCTCTCGCCTGTGCTATTTTCTCAGAGAAGGTAACGAAGGTAACGAAGGTAACGAAGGTAACGAAGGTAACGGGCGCATCAGAAACAGCAGTGAGGGGGGGTAAACATATGGCGAAACGACGCGCTTCAGGATCAGGATTTTGGGCAGGGGTGATGCTTGGGGTCGCCATCGGTGTGACGGCTGCACTGCTTTTTGGGCCACAAAACCCGTCGGAAGGCGAGACGACGCGGGGGCTGACGAAGCGCAACCCCTCGCGTGAGTTGCTCGGCCGCCTGCGCAACCGTTACGAGGAGGCGCGGCTGCTTGGCGGCGAGGTCTATCAGCGCGCAAAGGATGAAGTGTTGAGCAGTTACGCGCGCGCCAAGAGCGGTCAATAGATGGCCAAGCCGTCTCTTCCATCGTTCCCGCCATTGCCGCAGTCCAGCGCATATTTTGTTGAGCGACTACGCGAACTGGCGCTCGACCTGCGCGCCGCCGTCAGCCGGGGGATGCGCGCCTCTTCTATCGAAGAACTTTCGGCCCCGACCGAGGAGCGCGGCGGCGATATTATCTATCGCATTGACGAGCATGGCGAGGGCGCGCTTCTCAACTTTTGCGCGCGCTGGGGCGCCGAGCAGCCATTCCTGCTGATCGCCGAAGGGCTTGAGGATGGCGGGCGTGTCTTCCCGGCTGGCGCGCCGTGCGAACAGGCGACCTTTACGCTGATCGTCGATCCAATTGACGGCACTCGCGGCCTGATGTATGGCAAGCGTAGCGCCTGGGCGCTCTTTGGCATCGCTCCTGCCCCTCTCGCTGACCGCTCCCCCACATTGGCCGATATACAGGTGGCGCTGATGGCGGAGCTTCCTACGCTGCGCGCGGCGCTGGCCGACGTACTCTGGGCAGCGCGCGGAGAAGGAGCGCACGGCGAGACACACGATCTGCGCACAGGCGCGATTGCCTCATTTACTCCGTATCCTAGCCACGCCACGACGCTTACCGGCGGGTTCGCCACCATCGCCAAGTTCTTCCCTGGCGCCAAGGCGGCTGCCGCAGCCCTCGAAGAGCAACTTTTCCGCGAGGTCATGGGGCCACCGGCCGGTGAGTCGCCGCAGGTCTTCGACGACGAATATATCTCGTCTGGCGGTCAACTCTATGAACTGATGATGGGACATGATCGCTTTCTCGCCGACCTGCGGCCCATCATTCATGCCACTGAGGGGGACGCCGCGTTGTTGTGCTGCCATCCCTATGATGTGTGTGTAACCTTGATTGCGCAGGAGGCCGGTGTCGTCGTCTGCGATCCCTGGGGTGAGCCGCTACGGGCGCCGCTGGATACACACAGCCCTGTCGCCTGGGTTGGCTATGCAAATCCCGCCATCCAGGCGTTGATTGCGCCTGTGCTGCAACGGCTACTTCGTGACTATGTGGCGAATGTACGCCCCTGATTGCGCTGATCACCTCTGACATTTGATCTTCTGCTCATGTTGCGCTACCATACATGCCGGGCAGGCGTGTTCCGCGCGCTACCTGGTTCGGCGCTTTTTGGCGCCATGGAGCCATTGAACAGAGCAAACGACTCAGGGGAGGACATCCCAGGTTATGAATATCGTGATCGTTGGCTGCGGGCGTGTGGGCGCCACGCTTGCCTCGCAACTCAGCAAGCGTGGAGAGAATGTGACCATCATTGATCAAGATGACGACTCCTTCCGGCGGCTGGAGCCAGATTTTCAGGGCCAGACGCAATTGGGCGATGGCACAGATATAGATGTGCTTCGGCGCTCCGGGCTTGCCGCCGCAGATGTCTTTATCGCCGTGACCAACGGTGACAACCGCAACATCATGGCTGCCCAGATCGCGCAGATCATCTTCAATATCCCAACGGTGGTTTGTCGCATTTATGATCCCAAGCGCGAAGAGATTTATCGTAAGCTGGGGCTGACCATTATCAGCCCAACGACGATAGGCGCGGGCGCCATTCTGGAGAAACTCGATGAGAAAACGCGGCAAAACGTCGCGCAGGCGCGGCGCTAGTGTCGCCCCGCTGGGGCGCCTTCAGCGCCCACCGCTGAGAAAGTCAGGCATACGGGAAGTATGAACATGGATACGGATACAGAGTCCGAGGCAATGTATATCGTGATCGGCGGCGGCGGCCAGGTAGGCTATTATCTGGCGAAAGAGCTGATCAAGCAGGGGCATGATGTCGTGCTGTTGGATAAAGACGCGCGGCGGGTGAAGCAGTTGAAGGAAGAACTTGGCCCTTCCGTGGTGATACGCGGTGACGCTTGCGAGGTGCGTAATCTTGAAGAGATAGGCTGCGGCAACGCCAAGATGGTTATTGCCGTCACTGGCGATGATGAAGACAACCTGGTTATCTGCCAGATCGCCAAGAAGCATTTCAACGTCCCCCGCACGATTGCGCGCGTCAACAATCCACTGAATGTGCGCCTCTTCAAGAAGCTTGATATTGATATGACCGTCAGCCCGACCAATGCCATCCTCAGCATGATCGAGACCCAGATTCCACACTATTCGCTGATTCATCTGGCTGAATTGCATCGAGCAGGATTAGGATTAGTTGAGGTAGTGGTTCCTTCCGAGTCGGCGATTAGCGGGCGTACCATTCGTTCGCTTGATCTTCCTATCACGGTCAACCTCGCGCTCATCATTCGTGGCGACGAAAAAATCACTCCTCAGGGTGACACGGTGATTCAGAGTGATGATCATATCTTTGCCCTTGCCACCAACGAAGGTGAAGCGGCGCTTCGCGCGATCATTCTCGGCGAAGAGGACAGCGAGGAGCCAGACGATACCGAGGGCGAATGAGGATGAATGAGGGCAAGCGAAGACGAACGAAGGTGAAGCGGCGCGAAATGGACGTTACGCGCTGCACGCTGTACCATCTGACAGAACGACCATAGTCATCAAGATGGACGCGCAGCCTGTTCTTTTCGCTTCTTTTCTGTTTGCGCCCTGAGAGGATAAGAGACCATCGTGCCAGAAGAACCCAACCCGCCGGAAGACAAGGCAGACATCCCACAATCAGCCGACCCTTATGAGACATCCGAGTCGAGCGACCTCCTCGTTGGCCCCGATAGCCCTGATGACCCGTATGAGGGTGCGACCCCTCCGGGTTACGACGACTGGCCGACGCATGGTGGCTACCTGGGCTGCCTGATGGGTGTCGTATTGGGGTTGGTGCTGGCGCCGCTAGGCTACATCCTCTTTGGATTGGTTGGAGCCGCGCTCTTCCCACATTTGGGGTATGGAGGCGCCTGGTTGGCCGGCATACTGACGGTGATCGTTTGGCTGGTGTGCTTTGTAAGTCTGGCGCGGCTGGGCTGGCGGCTGGGCAAGCGATTCTACCGGGAGTATCCGCGCCCGGCTGGCGCCAGTGAAGCTGCGGCCAGCGAGTCTGCGGTCAGTGAAACGTCAGCAGCGCAAGGACGATAGCGGCGACCGCCGTAATCAGGCTGCCTAACAGGCACAACACGCCAAATACTATCTTTGTCGTGCGGGTGGAATGAGCGGCGGGAGCGCCCAGTTCGTCGCCGTTATCCAATTCATCTTCATAGCGGCGGCTTCCATAGGCCGGTGGGGTGGCCACATGCGAGCGAGCGCCTGCCTGCCCATAGACGCTGTAGCCGCCATAGGCGCTGCGTGCTGGCGCCGCCTCGGTGAACATCTCCGTGGGAGCGTCGTTGTCGCCCTCCCAACCATGTTCCTCGCCAACGCGGTAGCGAAGAGGCGCGCTGACGCCATTGGAAAGCGGTGGGGGCGAAGCGATGGTTGCCCCAGCGCCCACACGCGCAGCCAGCCCTCCGCCGCCCTGGTCAACCTGTGAGCCACATTGACCACAGAACGCCTGCCCATCTTCCAGACGCGCGCCGCATGTCCCACAGAACAGCGGCGTATTCGTCAGCCCATCTTGCGGGTTGCTGGCGCTGCGTGGGCCGCGTGTGGGTGGCAGAGGTGGCGGCGTCATGATGCGGGTTCCGCCTGCGCCGCCGATCGGGCCAGACATCATCGGGCGGGGTCGCCCTTGCCCTTGCCCTTGCATACTCTGGGGCGCTTGTATCCCTGGGATGCCCTGCGGCCCTGGCGCGCCCTGAACAGGCCCTTGCTGCATAGCGCCCTGGATGCGTGTCGCCTGGGAGGTCAGCGAGGAAGGTGTGAACGGCGCTTCGGCGGCGCGGGTCTCGCCCAATGAGGGGGCGTCATCATTGGCATAGAAGTCGTTTGCTGTCGCCTGCCAGCCGCAGTTGTGACAGAGGCCCCGCGCATCTAGCGCGTTGGCGCCGCATCGCTTGCATGTATACACAACTTCGTCCTTCCTGCTGGCATGTTGGCGCTGGCCGCCTGGTTCGTTCGTTTGCGTTTGACTCGCTAGACGCCATACAACTATAGGCCAGTATAGCCTATGTTTTCTTCGCTGGCAACCACACATGCCGCATGGTCTATGTGTTATGATTTCTCTGGTTGAGCGCGACCAGGCGCGTCAGGGGCGTATGGACGCCTTCCATCGCTTTAGACGTTTCAGTGGGATAGTTTGTGCCAGGAGGAGTCCCCTATGGGTGGGATGGACGATGGAAGGACGCAGGAGCCAACGAACGAGCGCGATGATCCGAATATGCTGCGCGGACGGCGTGTGTTGGTGATGGGGCTGGGCTTATTGGCGGGCGGGGTCGCGTCGGCGCGCTATGCTGTGGCCCAGGGCGCCGCCGAGGTGACGGTAACGGATCTGCGATCCGCTGAGATGCTTGCCCCCAGCATTGCGAAGCTCGAAGGCTTGCCAATTCGCTATGTGTTGGGCCGCCACGACGAGGCAGACTTTACCCAGGCGGATGTGGTCGTGCGCAACCCGAACGTCCGGCGCGATTCACCCTATCTGGCGGCGGCGCTGGCGGCGGGCGTGCGGGTGGAGATGGAGATCGCCTGGTTCTTCCGGGCATGCGTCGGGCGCATCCTGGGCGTGACAGGCACACGCGGCAAGACAACCACCACGCTGCTGTTGCACCACATCCTCACGGAGGCAGGCTACGCGCCGTTGCTTGGCGGCAACGTCGGCGGTATCGAGACGCTCTCGCTTTTGCCGCAGATTACGCCTGAAAGCTGGATTGTGCTGGAGCTGGGAAACTGGATGCTCGAAGGATTGCACACCATCAAGCAAAGTCCGTATCTGGCGATCTTCACTAATCTGATGCCCGATCATCTCAACGCATACAACTCGATGGATGACTATGGCGAGGCGAAGACGAGCATCTTTCGCTATCAGCGTCCCGACGACATCGCCATCTTCAACGCCGATAACGACTATTCCCTGCGCTATAGCGCGCAGGCGCCCAGTGAGCATGTCTGGCTGTATAGCCCGAAACGGCTGCTGGCCTATCCGCGCGCGGAGCCAACGCAGACGCGCCCCTTCGCCTATGCCAACGCCGTGCGTCTGCGTGGAGCACACAACATTGGCAATGCGCAGGCGGCGGCCCTGGCGGCGGAACTGGTAGGCGTCGCTCCTGAGGTGATCCGCACGGCGCTGACCACATTCGATGGCGCGCCACACCGGCTTGAGATTGTGCGGCGACTGGATGGCGTGGCGTATGTCAACGATAGCGCCAGCACGGCGCCGATGGCTGGCATCGCGGCGCTTGCCAGCTTCGACGAGCCAATCGTGCTGATCGCAGGGGGCAACTCGAAGAATCTGGATCACAGCGAGTTTGCGGCGGCGGCGGCGCGTGCGAAACGGGTGATCATCCTGGCGGGCAACGCCAGCGAGCAGTTTGCCACTGATGTGCGTGCGGCGGCGCGGGCGCAAGGACGAGATGACACTGAGACGCTGGTCGTTGGGCCACTGAACAGCATGGCAGAGGCGGTAGCGGCGGCGCGCCAGGCGGCCACGGCGGGCGATGTGGTGTTGCTCTCGCCAGGATTCACCAGCTTTGGCCTCTTCCTGCATGAGTTTGATCGCGGCGATCAGTTCCGCGCACAGGTCAACGCGCTTGAGTAGTAGGATAGACAGGCATGACAACGCATCTCTCTGCGCGGTTGGCCTGGCATGATCGTGGGTGGGACACGCACATCTGCTCAGCTGCGGCGCCTGAACGCCTCATGTATCTACGCGGAGGAGATCGAACACATCGCGCGCAGGCGTATTCTTGGAGAGGACGTGTGAGGCATGAACTCGCTGATTGTCGTCAATGGCGAACACGATTGGGGGCAGTATATCCCTGGCATTGCCGTCGAGCGTGTTCGTTTGCAAAGCAGCCGCTGGCGTTTCTCAGATGGGCGCCTGATGGTGATGGATGGCTATAACAACCTGACGCTGGCAGTGGAGGGGGTGTTGTGGCGAGTGGGCGCCATTCGCCCGCAACCTGCGCATCGCACGGCGCTTGAATTGATTCGGCTGGCTGGAATTCCGTGTGTCAATCCAGCGCGCACGCTGCTTCGCGGCTACGACCGGCTGGCGATGCTCAACGAACTGCGCGAGGCTGGCCTCCCGACCATCCCGTTCTCGGTGGCGCTTGGCGATGGCATGCTCGATACGTTTCAGCCAGCGTTTCCAGCGGTGTTGAAGGCGGGGAACTATCACGCCGGGCTGGGCAAGGCGCGCATCGCCGATGAAGCCACCTGGGCCGACGCGCGAGACCTTGCCTTCGCCGCTGACGACTACGCGACTATCGAGCCGTATATCGCCTATCAGCGTGACATCCGTTGCCTGGCAATTGGCGAGCAAATGTGGGCGATGGCGCGCCGCAGCGTCTCCTCCTGGAAGGTGAACGCCGGACGCGCCGAGTATACGCTCATCGAAGTTCCGTTGTTGGCAGGCGAATATACCACACGCATGATGGAGCGGCTCGAAGCCGACATCCTGGGGCTTGACTTCCTGGAAACGCCTGATGGCGAACTGGTTTGTCTGGAATACAACGACATCCCTGGCCTGAGCGGCTTTCCCGACGAGGCGCGCGCCGCTCTGGCGCGTCGTGTGCGCGAGCGGCTGGAAGCCTGATCAGGGATACTGCGGCGCCTGTGGCTGCGGCTGTGTAGCGCCATAGGGCAATGGATAGCCTGGGACAAACTGCGGCGCGGTTGGCGTTTGAGGCGCGGGGGGCGGCGTGGGCTTGCGCCGCCTGAAGGGATACCACAACTGGGCGAAGATATTGTTTGACATATGATCCTGGTACAGCCCATAACGGCTGGGCTTGTGGTTGGGGAAGTAGGCTGTGCCAAAGATGATGTCTACGATGGGGAAGAGGCCGCTGAAGTTTTTGTAGAGCGAGACCTCCTCTGCAGCGTGGTGCCAGCGATGGTAGGCCGGGCTGGCGATCACGTACTTGAAGGGGCCATACGTCCAGGAGACGTTGGCGTGCAGCAGGATTGGGTAGATCACCAGGAAGAGCGTATACGGCGCCAGGAACGCGCCTGAGAAGCCGAGCAGAAAGATCGGCAGGGTGACGCAGAGCTTGCTGGCGACAGTATCAATGGGATGTACACGCACTGACGAGAGCCAGTCCACCTGCTCGGAGCTATGATGCACCGCGTGGAATGGCCACAGTGGCGAGAAGCTATGGAAGGCGCGATGTGTCCAGTAGCCGATGAGATCGCCAATGAGTAAGATTTCAAGCGCCTGCGCCCAGCCCGGCTGATCGGCGATCAGCGGTATCTGGCGATGAGGGATGAAGCGCAGGGTGATGAAGACTGCGATGACGATCACGATGGTGCTGAGCACTTTCGTCGCTGGGATCAGGATGAAATAGTAGAGCATGTCGGTCAGCACGCCCTTGCGAATCTTGGGCTGCTGGCGATCCTCCGGCCAGAGCGACTCCAGAATCCAGAATAACACCAGCAAGACGGCAAAGCCAAGAATGGCCTTGCCAACATCCGATCGCAAGAACGCGCCAATCGCCGCGCCAAGCATACTGACCTCCTTACATACTCTTGCTCATTATTCACGCCGGATTCACGCCAGTGAGGCGAATGGAACATCGTATGGAACACTGTGAGGCAATTCTAGCATGGCGCGTTGAGAACGTCAGGTGTTCGGGCTAAGAGTTGGCTTAGAAATGGCGAAGGTAGTGGCGCATCATCCGCCAGCCTTCGATAAAGGGGATAAACTCCGCTGGGCCAATGAAGCGCCGCACACGGTTGTTACCGTGCCGGTAGACCTCCCAGTAAATCCAGAAGCCGTGGGCGCGTGTCCAGCTATAGACGGCGGCGGCGAGATCGAGTTCCTCAAGCGGCAGCGGATCAGTTGTTGTTGGCCCGTAGGCTGACGTGGCCAGGTGAACCGGCTGTATCGCGCCAACGTTATGTGTTCCCCAGCGCAACGCCAGTTCAAGGGGAATCCATCCGCGCCGATGGGTCGCTTCTGCCGCCCTATATTCATGCGCGTAGGTTGCTATGGGGGCAAGAGATTCAGCCTGCGCCTGACGATAACTGGCGCGATAGGCGGCGATGAACGCCTGACAGCGGGCTGGCTCAAGGTTGAACACGATGTCGAGCGTGCGAATGACCTCGAAGGCGCGCGGCGCAATATAGGCGGGATCCCAGTCGAGAATCGCGCTGATCGCCCGCTCGGTCTCGTCTTCAAAGAAGAGATTGGTATCCTGATAGTCGCCATGAATGAGTTGGGTCGGCAAGGCAAAAAGCGCACGCCGTGCGCCTTCTGCCTGCGCGCGGGCATCTTCGGATTGGCGTTCGAGCCACTGGCGCTGGCTGAGCAGACGCGCAAAGGCACGCCGATCCACTTCGTCACGCAGGGGATGCTGGCGCATAATGGCTTCGAGTTCGATGGCTTCCTGGATGGCTTCGGAGGTATCTACGCGCAGGTCGCGGCGGCGCGCGTCATCATGGGGGACGTCGGCCAGCGCACGATGAAGTTTGCCCAGGAATGCGCCCATCGTTGCGGCTCCGCGCGGGCTAAGCTGTGTACGCAGCACATGAACACCTCTGGCAAAGGGGAACAACGCATAGTAACCGCCGTTGTATTCAAGGATCGTTTCGCCGTCTGGCATGGCAAGTGGCGCGGGCGCAGGAATGCCTTGGGCCTGCATATAAGCAATCAGCGCATGCTCACGCTCGACGGGAGCGCGCTCGGCGTGGCGATAGCCGCGCACCACATACGGGCCTGTAGTGGTGGTGAGGAGAAGCGTCCTATGGATGGCGCCCGTCGCGGGGAGTGCGACCGCCAACACCTCGCCCAGCCGCCATGCGCGGAAGATGGCGCGCGCGTCGGTTAATTCAGGTCGCTCGTGCGCTATGTGCTCCTCATACATCTCATGCGCCTGGACATGATGGACACTCTGAAGATGGTGAAGTACAGGAGCGCCGTTGATGTCGTCAGGAAGCGCATAGGGATGCACGCTGTAAGCATCGTAAGCGTCCTGAGCATCGCTGAGGAAAGCGTGGGTCGTCTCGGATGTGGTGTGTCGCATGGGCATATCCTCCCCGATTGGCCCGGTGAGCCACATTGCTCAACCGTTGCACGGTTCGCGTGATCCTCGCCATTGAGGATCGTATAGCTATACATCATATGACATGCGACAGAACAAAGAAAAGAGACGGCGCACAATGCGATACACGTTGCTGGCTTACGAGCATTGCGCCAGATGGCAATAGTGTAGCGTGAATGTCCCTATCCCTGAGACTGTAACCGACTTCTGGGTGAAGTCTGGGGTGGGCGCGGCAAGCGGGGTATTGGTTTGCTCATTGAGGACACCGCCCCCTACTGTGGGCGCTCCATTTGTGGCCGCGCCTGCGCTCAGGATGTACCAGCCGGCAACATAGTCCACACCTCCAACGTTGAGTTCTCCCCGATAGAGGCCTGCCTGACTTCCAGCTGCAATCGGCGAGGCGGAGAACGTGTGGTTGCTCCCGTCTGAGAGCGTCACCGTCCCCGTGACACCGCTGGCGCTGATCAGCCCGCTCATCTCAACGGTGGAGATGTTATCAAGGTTAAATGTGTTGTTTGATACTTGCCCCTGGAACCAGAGCGCATAGGTGATGTGGTTTGGAGTTCCATCGGAGAGATAGGCTATCACGTTTTGCCCGTCTGTGGTGATGGCGACACCTGCCTCCAAATCAGGTACCGTGCCGACGAAATCACCTGTTATCCCACTGGTATTCGCCGTAGGAGCAAGCGTCGCGGTTGGTGGCGAAGCGGCTGGCGTATTGCTTGCCCCACCGCAGGCTGCCAGACTGATTGTCAGAGAACAGATGATGAGGCTGAGCGGCCAGCGCACAACCGCATGTGGCCCACACGAGTGATTCGGACGGCAACGAAGCGAAAGCCGACGATGCGCAACAAATCGGGTCATCTTGTATGCCCCCTCCTCAGAACGTCAAAAGATACTGAGAAATACAACACGACCGAGAACAAAAAGAGTGGTGAAATATCAACGTGTTGTCATGCTGGCGGCTTGTTCTTATGCTTCTTCCCCCATCGTACCATACCAGCAGACAAAAATGAACGCCTGATTTCTGATCTCCATGATCTGCCTGAGAAGGCGCCAAATAGGGGCGAGATGGAGAGAACAGCCTGCTGGGGGCAAGGAGTATGCGATACGCCATTGGCTATGCTACAATGCCTGCGTATGGGTGTGTCCACGTGTGTCCAGATGAGTCGGCCATCGCTTGCGCTGAGGTCTCTATGCCACAGAAAACACTCTGCCCACTGTGCGGGCAGGATATTCCCCCCAATGCGCGTTTTTGTCCATCGTGTGGGGCCAGCTTGCAACGGCGCCATTCAGATACCGGTTTATTGAATGCGCGACACCTTTTACATAATCGCTATGCCATTGATCGCAAACTTGCACAGGGTGGCCAAAGCGCTGTTTACCTGGCGCACGATACCATCGAGGGCAACGCGCAACGCGCCATCAAAGAGATGAGCGACGCGAATCTTACCCACGACGAGCGACAGAAGGCCATCAATGATTTTATGCGCGAGGCGCGCATGCTCTATAATCTCGATCATTTCGCGCTTGCCAGGGTCTATGACATCTTTGTCGAGGGGAATCGCTACTATCTGGTGATGGAATATGTGCCGGGGCATAATCTCGAAGATGAGATGGTGGTGTATCGCAAAGAGCCGCTTGACTGGGAAGAGGTGATGGGATGGGGCATCGCGCTGTGCGATGTGCTAGCGTATTTGCATGCGCAGGAGCCGCCGATTATCTACCGCGATCTGAAACCGGCGAACGTCATGCTGCTGCCTGACAAATCAATCAAGCTGATTGATTTTGGCATCGCGCGCTGGTTGCATCCGGCGCGCCTGACCGATACGATGCAACTTGGCACCGATGGCTATGCGCCACTCGAACAATATAGCTCGCACTCCGAGCCGCGTTCGGATATGTATGCGCTGGGCGCCTCGCTCTACCACCTGGTGACGGGCCGCGTGCCTGAGGCGGCGCCCATTCGCACGGCCGGGCGCACGCTGACTCCCATCCGCTCGATCAACCCCAGGGTACCTGAGCCAGTTGAGCGCGTCATCCATCAGGCGCTCAATCTGCAAGCGCATGATCGTTTTCCAAGCGACCTTGCCATGCGAGATGCGCTGCTTTGGGCGCTACGCCAGGCGAAAGGGATGAGCGCCATGCCGGGGGCGCCAGATGGCAGTGGAACGTCATCGGGTGTTCACACCTCCCTCCCAAGAGAACGCGCGCCATTTGGGTCAGAGACTCCTCTCGCGCCAAATGTGCCCATCGCCCCTCTGGCAAATCGTATCTCAGGCGCTCCACAGGGAGCGGGACGCCCAAACCAAATGGATGGACGCAAAGCGGCGCAACAAGGTGTTCCGCCGGGTGGGGTGTATATTCCTGGCGCGGCTAGCGTGCCAGGCGCCAGCAACGCAGCCAGGCCAATGGGCGCCGCCAAACGTACTGGCGTTATGCCGCCGCATCTTTCCGTTTGGCCGCTGCGGCTCGACGCAGGCGCCATCGAGGTAGGGAGTGTCGTTACCTATGAACTGCAAATTGCCAACCAGGGAGGCGGACAACTGGCAGGCCGCACGGAGACCAATCTTGATTGCTTGATCGTCGAGCCAGCCATCATTGATGAGGAAACCGCCAGTGTGCGTGTGAACATTGACGCCCATGGATTGCCCCTTGGCCCCTATAAATGTCATGTGGCGATCTGGACGAACGGGGGCGATCAGATCATCCAGGTGCGCTTCGAGGTGCGTCCGCTGGGCGATCCTTATGTGGCGCGTGGGCGGCTTACAGAATAGCCCGTAAAGCCGTTGGGCTTTCAGCCCATGCGGATGTCAGGGCGTGCGTGGGCTTCAGCTGGAAGTCCCACGCTCGACGAAGGGCAAATCAAATATGGAGTATGTTCGGGATGGCGTTTTGGATTGTACAGAATGGCTGGTTTCGCTCGATACGTCTACGCGCCAACACGCCGAGAGCCTGTTGGGCGCACCCGAACGCGCGGGTGGACGGTGTTTTCCGACATCAGCGAGCATCTGCCACAGACGGCGAAGGTGTTGCTCTTGCGCCGCCTGTGGCATGAGGTGATTGACAGCAATCGGCGTGATACTGCGGTGGGCGCTCGTGGAGACGACGCCTGAGGGTGAGCTAACAGGGCGGCGCATCGAGCTTGGTGAGGATATGTTCACCTCCGATCCATCCGGTCGTGATGTGCGCCCAATGGTCGCAGATGGCTAGCGACTTGCTCAATAATCGTGTACGATAGGGATGTGACGAGCAAGTTGGCATGGAAAGCAGGGAACTCTGTGAGCACTAGAGCCTCGGCGCGCGAACGATCTAACCTCTGGCGTCAGTTCCTCGGTGAGGACAAAACAGGCGAGCATAGTAAGAGTTCCAGTGAGGATCGGGCTGGCAGGATGCCGCCCACGCTTGCCGCGATTGACGCTGGCAGTAACACCGTTCATCTGGCCGTCATGCTCCCGCCGCATGACGGCCATGATCTGCGCATTCTCAAGGACACGGCGGCGTTTGTGCAGTTGGGGCGCGATGTCACAGCGGTTGGGGCCATTGGGCCGGAACGCGCGGAGGCGGCCATCGCTGCTGTGCGCGAACAAATCGCACTGGCAAAGGCGCTTGGCGCCGAGACGATCCTTGGCATTGCGACAGAAGGGGTGCGTCGCGCCGCCAACGCCTCAACCTTCATCGAGCGGGTCGCCAACGAGACGGGTCTCCGCTTGCAGGTGATCACAGGCGAGCAGGAGGCGGCGCTGGCCTATTGGGGAACCACCAGTGAGACGGCGCATATCGCCGGAAAGCGTGGTGTGATTGATCTTGGCGGCGGCAGCCTTGAATTGATCGTTGGCGAGGGAACGCGCATCCTCTGGCGAGCGTCGCTGCCGTTGGGTGGCGGTGTGCTACGCAATCGCTTTCTGGCGAGCGATCCACCTACCTTTCGGGAACTGGCGCGTGCCTACCAGACCGTGACCGAGGCGCTGCAATCACTGCCTGTGCCAACCTCTGTGATGGATGTAAGTGTGTGTGGCGGCACGGCTACAGCGCTCACGCAGCTCGCCCGGCGCGCCTTCCGTAGCCAGGCGAGCCAGCGCAAGACGGCGCGCAATGGCAACGGCGGCGTAAGCGACGTGAGCGAGGCGCGTCCTGCCGTCGGTCAGCAACGTCTGCTGACGCTCGAACAGATGGATCAACTTCTAGCGCTGACGCAACGCTATGGAGCCACTGAACTGACCGAACGCTATCATCTGCGCGAGGCGCGTGGACTGCTGATGGCGCCTGGGTGTGTGGCGTTGCTGGCGGCCACCGAGCGTTTCGGCGTGGAGCGGCTGCATGTGAGCAAGCGCGGCATCCGTGAGGGCGCCATGTTAGCGTATCTCAACACGGGCGATGGCTGGCTCAACGCCGCCTCCAAGGGGCGTGGCTGGCCGGTCGCTGTGACATGATGTGAGCGCAGATTGTGAGCGCAGATTGTGAGCGCAGATTGTGAGCGTATGCTTCCCTGTCTTGACGTAGCGCCCATCTAGAGGCGATACTATTAAGCAGGGCGTGTGCGCATTGCGCCAGGCTAGCTTACCATTCTATGGGGTGGTTTCTTGATGGGTAGCAGTTTATCTAGAACGATTGATCATGGGCACAGTGTGGCCAGCGTTGGCGACGCCTCCTTTGCCTTGCCCATCGTGCGTTTCGGCCTTGATCACGCCCCTCATCCACGTACAGCATTTCACCGGTTGTGGCATACTGGCTCCTGTTGCGCCTGTAACAACGCCCATCGGGCGTGAACGCGCGGATAAACAGGCGATGAGATGATGCAGGGAACGCCCACCGCGCGCCGATGGGCGTTTGACTTTGACGACTTGATGATTCTCTGCGTCGGCTACCGCTTGCTCTCGTACCCAATCCAACAGGAAGGCAGAATATAGTTATGGCGACTACACCGACCACGCCAGCCAAGAAATCTACAAAGGCTACCACCGCAAAACAGTCAACGCAGCCGCAAGAATCGGCAGCGCCAGCTACGCCGCTGGCGCAACTCCCGCAACTGCGCATCTATAATACCGAGACCCATGAAGAAGAGCCGTTTGTTCCTCTGGGGTTCCCGGTGAAGATGTATGTCTGCGGGCTGACACCGAAGAACGAGCCACACCTGGGCCATGCGCGACTCTTCGCCGTCAATGATACCGTGCGGCGCTACCTGGAATACCGTGGCTACAAGACGCGCTACATCCAGAACTTCACCGACATTGATGACAAGATCATCGCCGCCGGACTGCGCGAAGGGATCGCGCCGTCCCTTGCCGCGCGGCGCTACACCGAGTCGTACTTCCGCGACATGGGGCGCATCAACGTCCAGCCAGCCGACGAGTTTACCTATGTCACCGAGTTCATCCCGCAGATCATCGAGGTCGTGCAGGGATTGATTGACAAGGGGCATGCGTATGTCGTCGAGGGGGGCGATGTGTTCTTTTCGGTTCCTAGCTTTCCGGCGTATGGACGGCTGTCGGGGCGTGACGAAGACGCTATGCTGGTGGGCGCACGCATCGAGCCGGATGAGCGCAAACACGACCCGCGCGACTTCGCCCTGTGGAAGTCGGCCAAGCCGGGCGAACCCTGGTGGGAGAGTCCGTGGGGACGCGGACGACCCGGTTGGCATATCGAGTGCTCAACAATGGTTTTGAAGACGCTAGGCGAGCAGATTGACATTCACGGCGGCGGCTCCGATCTGATCTTCCCGCACCATGAGAACGAGATCGCCCAGAGCGAGAGCTATACCGACAAGGTTCCCTTTGTGCGCTACTGGCTGCATACCGGCATGCTCAGCCTGCCTACGAAAAGCGAGGCGGCGGCAAGTGAGAGCGAGCAGCAGAAGATGGCGCACTCCGGCGAGTTCATCACCATCCGCTCGGTCTTGGCCTCCGGCGAGATTCCGGCGCCTGCGTTGCGGGCGTATCTGCTCGGCCAGCATTACCGCGCCAATCTGGTGTACTCCGAAGAGCAACTGCGCGCGACGGTGAAACGCTGGCGCGCTTGGGCTGAGACGCGCGCCACGGCGCTCCGCCTGCGCGAGTGGGCGGCGCAACGTCTGGCCGACACGCAAGATGAAGCGGCGCCACAAGCGAACGGCAAGGGGCGCGGACGCAAACGGGCTGGTGCGGAGAATCCATCGCTGGCATGCGGCGAACGCGAAAACACCTTGCGACAGCAGCTTGCCACAGCGCGAACAGACTTCATCGCCGCGATGGACGACGATTTCAACACCTCGCTGGCGCTGAGCGCGCTCGATGAGCTGGCCCATCGCATCAACGATTACACCAGCGGCATCGGCGAGACGCCAACGCCCGCGACGGTGAAGGCGCTCGATGACGCCGTGGCGACGCTTGATGAGCTGGCGAACGCTATCGGCATCGAACTGGTGGATAGCGAGGCGGCGGGCAAGACGCTCGACGATGCGACACGCGCGCAGATCGAGGCGCTGATCGCCCAGCGCGAAGAGGCCCGCGCACGGCGCGACTGGTCGGAGGCGGATCGCATCCGCAAGGCGCTGAACGACGAGTATCGCGTGACGCTAAAAGACACGCCACAGGGCGCTGTCTGGTCGGTGCGCGAAGAGTAAAGGCCAAA
The DNA here is from genome assembly GCA_021324535.1 of Pseudomonadota bacterium. Taxonomy (GTDB): domain Bacteria; phylum Chloroflexota; class Ktedonobacteria; order Ktedonobacterales; family JADMIN01; genus JAJPIU01. The sequence continues at coordinate 1,465 of JAJPIU010000192.1, read as the reverse complement.
AGTTGGCGCATACATTATTCCCCCTTCCCATCTATGGGAGGGGGCGGGGGGTAGGTAATGGCTGAATATATCTGGGGGCGCTACCCTGTGTTGGAGGCGCTGCGGTCACGGCGGCGTGTGAAACACCTGCTGGTGGCGCAGGGGCCACGTGATTCGGGGATGACGCAGGTTCTGGATCAGGCGCGGCGCGTGGGGGTCAGCGTGGAGACGGTCTCGCGGCGGCGGTTGGATGACCTGAGCAAGAACGCGAACCACCAGGGGGTGATGGCGCTTGTCGCCCCGCGTACCTACGCCGAGGTGGATGACATCCTGCGGCGTGCCGAGGAGCTTGGCGAGCCGCCGCTGGTCGTCGTGTTGGATACCATTCAGGATGTGCAGAACCTGGGATCGCTCATTCGCACGGCTGAGATCGTCGGCGCTCATGGCGTGATCATTGCGGAGCATCGCGCCGCCGGGCTGACGCCTGCCGTGGACAAAACCTCGGCTGGCGCGGTGGAGTTCCTGCCGGTGGCGCGCGTCACCAACATCACGCGCACGCTGGACGACCTGAAGCGGCGTGGCCTGTGGTGTATCGGGCTGGACGCCGAGGCAAAGACCACCTATGACAAAGCGAACCTGACGGGGCCAATCGCGCTGGTGGTGGGCAACGAGGGCAAGGGTATCAGCCGCTTGGTGCGCGAACACTGTGACCTGCTGATTCGCCTGCCCATGCGGGGACGCATCGGCTCGCTCAACGCTGGTGTGGCAGGCTCCATCGCGCTCTATGAAATCTGGCGGCAGCGCGGTTGGGCCATGACAGCGGATAGCGCGGCGGGCGAAGCTACAAATGCAGGGGCGAGCGAGACCGCTGAAATTGGTAGTGAAGGCGGAGGCGAGGAATGAGCGACGAGGCGCCCCAGGAGCAATCACCCCAAACGGCCGCCACACCCGATGCGCAGCGCCAACTCGATGAGCTACTGAGCGACCTGGGCGAGCTGCACGCCTATCTGGAAGAGCGCGGACGCCAGAGCTACGAGCTTGCGCAGCGTTTCGTGGCGAACGCCCAGCGCGACCCCAGCGCCCGCGCCTATGACGAGCGGCAGGCGACAATGCTTGAGTATCAAAGCTACATCTGGAACGAGATCGCCGGGCGCGTGGGCCAGTTGCTCATGCGCTATGGCAGGGATGATAAGTGACCGATCTCCGGTGGGGGTGTTTGATGGCAGCAGTATATCCAGCCCGCTATCATGACGCGCATGGCGATGAGCAAACGCAGGTTGAAAACGATGGCAAACAGTTACGGTTTGTTGTGCGCGGTGTAGCGTTTATCGGCTCCGACTTTGATCTTCTGGAGCCAACGCTTGATCTGGCGGATCCAGGTCTTGCCACATTTACCCTCAATCATGGAGAATTGTGCGCCTGTCGCCTTGAATGGAGCATGCCACTTCCTGTCATCGTTGGCACAGAGCGCATAGATGGAATCCTT
>JAJPIU010000255.1 GCA_021324535.1 Pseudomonadota bacterium | reverse complement strand
TCCATCGTCTCGCCCGCCCAGCGCGCGCTTGTCGAATGGATCGCCGACTACTATAGCGCGCCGCTGGGGTTGGCGGCGCGGCTGGCGCTTCCTCCGGGCCTGCTGATGGGCGTGCGGTTTGTGCTGGAGCCAGAGGCAGATGAAACGGCGCAACAGAAGTCCGCCGCCACGTCCGCCGATGCGCCTGAGCCTCTCCCTGATCCCATAGCGGCGCTACGCGACCTGCCTGCGTTTATGGAGGATGCGGAGGGTGAGGTGATGCTGACGCCGGACGACGCTGGCGCGGCGCTGTCGCTGCTCCGTGAGCAAGGGCGACTGGAACGCGGCAGGATGGTGGCCACGCTTGGCGCGCGACGTGGCAAAGCAGCGTTCAACACCTTGCTGGAACAGCGCGCCGCCAGCCTGCGCGCCGAATTGCCCGCCGCGTTGATACGTCCCCGGCAGGAACGCCGTGTCACGCTGGTGGGCGTTCCAGAGCGGCTGGCCGACTGGCGCGCTCAAGCCCGCGCCACACTCGATACGCTGCTCGGCGGGCGATTGGCCCAGACCCAGGAAGACGCCGACCTGACGCAAGAACCATCAGCAGCGCAGAAGGACAGGGCGCAACGCAGCCGCAAACGTGGCCCAGGCGTTGCATTCGGCGTGGCGGCCAACATAGTCTCAGTATCTCAACCTCATAGCGCCACCCGTTCGCCCGAAGAACAGCGCGAAGAGCGGCGCAACGAACGCCGGGCCGAGCGCATCCTTCGGCAACTTGCCACCCTCGACGCCCTTGAACGCTCGGCCCCCACCCCTAGCCCCCCTCCTGCAAGGCGGGGGAGGGGAGATGATATAGTTCTGCTTCCCCTCTCCCTGCAAGGGGAAGGGGTCAGGGGTGGGGGCTGGCGGCTCGAAGAGCTACGACGGCTGACGCGCATCACGCCCGCCGCGATGGCCGAGCTTGTGGAGGCTGATCTGGTCACTATCCAGACGGTGGAGGTACGGCACGATCCGCTTGCCGGACGCGACATCCTGCGGACAGCGCCGCTGCGGTTGACCCCAACACAAACACATGCGCTCGAAACAATTCTTGCCGCTGGAAAAGATGATACGCCGCACGTCTGCCTGTTGCATGGGATCACGGGGAGTGGCAAGACCGAGGTGTATTTGCAGGCGCTCGCGGCGATCATCACGCAGGGCAAGCGTGGGCTGGCGCTCGTGCCGGAGATCGCGCTCACCCCACAGGCGATGGCGCGCTACGCCGGGCGCTTCCCTGGGCGCGTGGCGCTGCTACATAGTGGCCTGACTGACGCCGAGCGGCTGGACGAATGGCGGCGCATTCGCCTGGGCGAGGTGGACGTTGTGCTGGGGTCGCGCTCAGCCCTTTTCGCGCCCATCGAGCGGCTTGGCCTGATCATCGTTGACGAGGAGCATGAGGGGGCCTACAAACAGGATCGCGCGCCTACCTACCATGCGCGTGATGTGGCCGTGCGCCTGGGCCAACTGACCGGCGCGACCGTCGTGCTGGGCAGCGCTACGCCCTCGGTTGAATCGTACTGGCGGGCGCAGAACGGCGCGTACACGTTGATCGAGATGCGCGAACGCGCGACGGCAGCCCCGCAGTCCACAGCGAAAAGCCGCACGCATGATACGCATGATACGCATGCGGATGACCAGGACAACATCTCGCCTGACTTGCCTCCAGTCACGATTGTAGATCTGCGCGCAGAACTGCGAGCAGGCTCGACAAGCATCCTCAGCGAGCCGTTGCAGCGCGCCCTCCGCGAGACGCTTGACCGGCGTGAGCAGGCGATCCTCTTTTTGAACCGGCGCGGCACGGCAAGCTGTGTGTTGTGTCGCGAATGTGGCTACGTGGCGAAGTGTGAGCAGTGCGATGTCACGCTGACCTATCACGCGGGCGAGGCTGCGCTGATCTGCCATTACTGCGGCCACCGCCAGCCCGCGCCACAGGTTTGCCCCCTCTGCTGGAGCGCAAGCATCCGCTACTTCGGGCTTGGCTCCGAGCGCGTGGAGGCGACCGTCAAGCGGATGTATCCTGAGGCGCGTGTCTTGCGGTGGGATCGTGATACCGCGCGCACACGCCAGGCGCACGAGGAGTTGCTCAAGGCGTTCGCCGAACGTAGGGCGAATATCCTCGTAGGCACGCAGATGATCGCCAAAGGGCTTGACCTGCCAGGGGTAACGCTGGTGGGCGTTGTCTCCGCCGATACGGCGCTCTTCCTGCCAGATTTTCGCGCCAGCGAGCGCGCATTTCAACTGCTGACGCAGGTGGCAGGACGCGCCGGGCGCGGCGCACAGCCAGGTAGAGTGATTATGCAGTCATTCAACCCTGAGCATTTCTGCATCCAGGCGGCGGCCCACCACGACTATCAGGCGTTCTGCGCGGCGGAGCTGACTGCGCGGTGGCAATACGGCTATCCACCGTTCCGCCGGTTTGTGAAGCTGACGTATGAACATCGCGACCGCTACAGCGCGCAGATCGAGGCGATGACGATGGCCGAGCGGCTGGAGCACATCATCGCATCTCTCAACCTTCCCGCAACAGACATCGTTGGCCCGGCCCCTGCGTTCATCGAACGACTGCGCGGGCGCTATCGCTGGCAATTGATTCTGCGCGGGGCTGATCCTATTCCAGTCCTGCGCTCGCTCGGAAGCGATCTGCCGTTTGGTTGGTCGCTCGATGTTGACCCCATCGCCAGTTTGTGAAAGCCGCTGAGGAGAGTGGTTGGCGTCGGGCGCTCATGACGCCGGAGCCACGTAGCCGCGCGCCGCCCGACCGCCGCGCCAGAGTGAGACGACAGCCAGCGCCGCCGCGATGATCAGCAGGGAGGCCATCAGCGCCTCGATGGGCGGCCATGTCCCAAGTTGCATCTGCGCCTGAGCGACGATCAGGGCGATCAGCGCGCCTCCGGCTATCGTCCCCATGCCTATCGCTGCGGTAGCCACGCAGGCAGGAATCAGAGCGAAACGCGCCAGTCGTGGACTGATCTCGCTACGTCCAAGCGCCACCGTCAGGGCTGTGACACTCCCACCAATAGTGAGCAGAGCGATCACACCAAGCGCCAGCCGTAGGAGCGACTCGGTTGGAGTCACTTGAATGTTTGGCGCGCCTGCCTGCCGAAGGGCCGACGGCTGAAGCAGGGCAAGCATGGAGCCAATCAACACCAGCGCAGCAAAGATCGGCGTGACAAACATCGCCAGTGTGCCCCAGCGGCGACGCTGAATCGCCTGATGGATTGTCGTCACCAGTATCGGTAGCCCGCCAACCAGCACGGCACAGAGCGCCACCAGGCCCGCCAGATTGAGCGCAGTTAGCGCGACGGCGATGGCTGGGTTTATTTGCAAGGCGCTCTGCCAGGTGGATGGCGTATCACTCACAAAATGCAGCGGAAACCAGGCGAAGCAAAAGATGACGAAGGCAACGAAGATAGCGATCTCGCTGGAGCGTAGGCGGTTGACCATAGGAGTTGTCCTTCCAAGAATTGCTTCGGTGTGCAGGTGCGCGTCGAGCGCGCAGAGCAACAGATTGAACAGTGTTCGCGGCGTCGCTGGATAGTCTTCAAGCAGGGCTGCGGCCTCTTCGCTATAGCGGTCGCGCCAGACGCGCGGATAGAGCGCAAGCACACGGCGCGCCCAGGCAGAGAGCCAACGACGCTGATGACCGGATGGGAGGTGATCGGGTTGCATCGGTTCATCCTCTCCTTCAGGCCAGCGCCAGGCGCTCAACGCCCGTCGCGACGATCTGTTGGAGCGTGGCGACCTGCTGGCGTAGCGCGGCGGCTCCGGCGGGAGTCAGGCGATAGGGGCGCCTGCGCTCCTCGGCTGGCAGCGGCTCAATCCATCCCTTCTGCTCCAATCGCCCAAGCGCGCCATAGAGCGATCCCGGCTCAACCTGTGTCCCACTGAACCGCGCAATATCCTCGATGATGGCGTAGCCGTGTTTGGGGCCGCTGGCAAGGCTCAACATCAACAACAATGAGACATCCGAAAAGTGGCCCAGGTCGGAAAAACCTGTGCGCATATCGTTCCCTCGCTTTCTTCTCCATGCTATTTAGTTTATCTTACTAAGAATACTTGAATAATAACATACGCGCGTTGGCCTGTCAAGTGGCTGGCGTGAGCTGGGTGATATCATGCGACAGAGACGATTGCATGCGAAGGGAGGCTGTGTATGCAGCAGAAGACGCTCTGGGGGGAGCGCGTGCCGGGCGTGCCCTACCCGTTCTACGCCGCCGATCTGGAGAAGTTGTCGGACGACGGCTACACGTATGAGATCGTCGAAGGAGAACTGATCCGCATGTCATCGGGGATTGATGCGTCTGAGATTGCCGCCCGTTTAGTGTTCTATCTCATGGGCTTTGTCTTGCCGCGAAAACTGGGGCGTGTAATCGGCCCAGATGGCACATACGACGTGACGCGCCCTGGTGAACTTGTGGAAACAGTGCTTGTCCCCGATGCGGCGTTTGTGCAGGCGGGGCGGCTACCCACACGCAACCCCGGCTATGGCAAACTCGCGCCCGATCTCGTTGGGGAGGTAGTCTCGCCCAGCCAGTATCGCCCGGAGATGGACGACAAAGCTCGGCTCTATCTGGAGCGCGGCGTGCGGCTTATATGGATGCTCTGGCCTTCACGCCAGGAGGCAGACCTCTGGCGCCCCACCTCGCCACAGGCGCCAGTAGCGACCCTGAGACTGGGAGACAGCCTCGATGGGCTTGATGTGCTCCCAGGATTCACCTGTCCGCTTGCCGATCTTTTTTTATAGGAAGCTCATGCGCCGACATAGCGGGCGTAGACGGTACGCGCCACAGCGGGATCGTCAGTTCCCTTGATGATGGCGCGCGCGTCGGGGAAGATCATCACCTCGTAGCCATCCACACGCAGCCTCAGCAAAAAACCATTGCTGGCTACCTCGCCGACGGGCGCCAACCGCTCGGCCAGCGCCGCCAGATCGAGTTCGCTACCGCGCATGGCCTGCTGCGGGCGCACCTGCACAGCGTTTCGTCCACAGAGCGACACGCCATTCTCATCCAGCGCTGCGTCGAGGTAGGCGTATTCTCCGCGCCCGCAGGCTGGGCAATCATCCATGCGTGGGAGTTCGAGCCGCTCATGTGTGTTCTCCCACAGGTCAATCCAGGTCATGCCGCGCGCCAGGCGGTCGGTCGCGCCCACCAGCAGCTTGATCGCCTCGGTCGCCGTCATGCCCGTCACCACACTCACAATGCCGTTCAGTACGCCAGCCGTATCGCAGGTCGGCGTCGTCCCTGGCAGCGGGCGCGTGGGGAAGACGCAGCGCAGGCAGGCCGTCTCGTGTGGCAGAATGGGCATGCTGACGCCATACGACGCGATGACGCCACTGTATATCCAGGGGATATTCATCTTGAGACAAGCGTCGTTCAACAGATAGCGTGTCTCGAAGTTGTCGGTTCCATCCAGCGCGAGGTCAGCGCCGTCAAGCAGGTCTTCGATGTTCTCGGCGGTGACGTCAGTGGTGTGGGCGTCCACCGTGACCTGGCTGTTGATATGCCCGATGCGCCGCGCCGCCGCGACTGCCTTGGGCATGCCCTTCGTGGCGTCGTCTTCTTCGAAGAGTGTCTGACGTTGCAGGTTGTTTTCCTCCACGAAGTCGCGGTCGGCGATGCGCAGATAGCCCACGCCAGCGCGCGCCAGCAGGTTCGCCAGATTCGTCCCCAGCGCGCCGCAGCCGACGATCAACACACGTGCCCGCGTCAGGCGTTCCTGCCCGGCAGGGCCGATGCCCGCGAAGAGTGTCTGCCTGGAATAGCGCGACGAGCGATCGGGTGCGGTGGGCGTTGTTGCTGATGTCTCGGATAGGGGTGTTGAGCGAGTAGACATTCTGGTGATCCTTTCGCTTGCCGAACGCTGGCGAACGCTGGCGAACGCTGGTGAACGCTGGCGAACGCTGGTGACGAACATTGATGCGGCATGGGAAATATGTTCCATCTCAAAGTATAGTCTCAAAGACGCCCGAACGTCTCATACGGGCTGGTACCTTCGTATTCTTTGCTATACGCATGCAGGCGGCTGTGGTACCATAGACCCTATATCGCGCTACACAACAACTGATAGGGTAAGCGACACAGCGCAACCAGGCGTTGTCAACTCTATTTCCTGTATCCAAGAGTTCGGGCGAATACGTCAGGGCGCATGGGCGTCTATGGTGAACCTTATGGGAGACGTGGGGAAAATGAATGAGGCGGGGCAGGCGACACAAGCGGCGCCCCCCAAAAAAGTGTTGGTCGTTGACGATAATCCGACCATCGTCGCGTTGGTGCGCCATGCCATCACGATGTATGGCAACTATGAGGTTATCGTCGCCTACGATGGCGCGCAAGGGATCGAGCAATTTTACAGTGAGCGTCCCGATTGTGTGATCGTTGATGTGCATATGCCGCGCATGGATGGTTATCAGATGGTGCGCTGCATTCGTGGCGATGGCGTTTCCGCCCATACACCAATGATTATCCTGACCGCCATGAACGAGGAGAACGATCAACTGACCGGCATTCTCTCCGGGGTTGACGAATACCTTGCCAAGCCGTTCAAGCCAAGTGTGCTCTATGCCACGCTTGAGCGTGTAATGCGCATCACCCCTGAGGAGCGTGAACAGCGCATCCATCGGCTCGCCGCCGAGAGCGCCAGCGCAGGTTAGCCGTCGCCGGGCGCCGACGCCGCGCGTATCCTATTGCAGTCGGAGAGGCGCACAGAAGCAATAGGCTGGCCCAAACGAAACGGCTAGCCCAAACAGGGGTAGTACCCTCTGATGAGAAAGGCCGATCTACAGCCCGATCAGATGCGGTTGTCCGTTGTGAAACTACAGGAACGGGTTCTCGTCTCGATCAACGAGAGCCAGGGGAGCGGGAGCGTAGGGCGTGGTGGCTGAACAAGTCTTTCAAGATACAAGACAGGCGCAGCGATTGACGGTGCTTGTGGTAGAGGGCAATCAGGCTGCCCGTGAAAAAGTGCGCGCGGCCCTGGGTGATTACTACACCCTCAACTTCGTCGCGGGTGCGCAAGAGGCGCTGGCGCTGGCGCGCACACATACGCCCGATCTGCTGGTAACTGAACTTGACCTCTGCGAAGGGGATGGGTTGACGTTGTGCGCGCAACTGCGCGATATGCCAGAGACCGAGCGTCTGCCTATCATGGTGCTGACCAGCCGCTCAACGCCGCAAGATAAAGTCGCGGGCTTTCTGGCGGGCGCCGACGATTACGTGGTGAAGCCGCTCGATATACGCCTGTTTTACGCGCGTATCCGGTTGCTCTGCCGCATCAAAGGGTTGGAGCGCCATCCCTAAGGCGCATCGTGGCGCATCGTATCAGACCCGCACAGAGGCGCGCCATACGCTCGCACAAACGGCAAGACACGCATAGATACGCACAGACCCCGCATTGATGGCTTCCCATTGCCACCCAATGTGGGGTCATCTCGTGGTTACGTTCTCCCCTTTGTCTCCAGGCTCTCTACCCGCAGCGTCAATCGCGCGGGTACTGCGTCGCTTGATAGTGGCGTTCGAACAGCGCATGGCCACCGAACAGGCGATTGCGGCGTTGACCCACCACCAGATAGATCAACGGGCCGACCCACCACACCAACCAGATGATCACCAGCCAGGCGACCTTCTCAAAGGTGGAGAGGTCATCGCGCAGAATGTACACTGTCAGGATGAGGTGGCCAATCACTGGGATGAGGATCGACACCAGGGCCAACACGATGGTGATCAGCAGGCTTCGATGATGTGGCTGCAAGCCCGACGTTGTGCTCGTGTTGGGCTGTTGATAGGATTGATAGGGCTGATA
>JAJPIU010000015.1 GCA_021324535.1 Pseudomonadota bacterium | reverse complement strand
GGGGAGAGGGGAACACGGCGGATCGTTTGCCCCCACCCTGGCCCTTCCCCAAAGGGAGAGGGGAATGGAATGAAGGAGAACTATCTCTCGTCCAGATTGTAGAAGCCGCGTCCATTTTTCTTGCCGTAGCGGCCCGACTGCACCATGCGGCGGAGCAGCGTGGGCGGTGCGTAGGTGGGATCGGGATATTCGGCGTAGATGGCCTCGGCGGCGTAGAGCGTGGTGTCTAACCCGACGTAATCGAGCAGTTCAAACGGCCCCATCGGATAGCCACAGCCCAGCTTCATGCCGGTGTCAATGTCTTCACGGGAGGCCAGCCCATGCTCATACATGCGAATCGCCGAGAGCATATAGGGGATCAGCAGGAAGTTGACGACGAAGCCCGCCGTGTCTTTGGCGACGATGGGCGTCTTGCCAAGCGAACGCGCAAAGTCGCGCAGTGTCTCCACTGTCTCGTCGGTCGTTGAGATGGTGCGGACGATCTCGACCAACTTCATCACTGGCGCGGGATTGAAGAAGTGCAGCCCGGCCACGCGCCCCTGTCGCTTGGTAACGGCAGCCATTTCAATGATTGGAAGCGATGAGGTGTTGCTGACCAGCAAAGCATCTGGCTGAACTGTCGCATCCAGCCGCTCGAAGAGGCTGCGTTTCTGGTCGAGGTTCTCGATGATCGCTTCAATCACCAGGTCGCGGTCAGCGAACTCGGCAAGATCAAGCGTGCCCCGGAAGCGCCCGCGATACTCGCCGACTTGCTCCTCGGTGATCTTGCCCTTGCCGTGCAGCATGCTCCATGCGCCGTGCACACGATCAACGCCCTTATCCAGCAACTCCTGGTTGACTTCGAGCATGATGGTGTCGTAGCCCGACTGTGCACTGATCTGGGCAATACCGCTGCCCATCAGGCCGCCGCCAACCACGCCCACTTTCTTGATCGCCATTGATTGTGTTCCCTTTCGTTCTATAGCAGGAAAGCTGCTTGCCGCTTCGCAATGCGCCTATAGCATATCGCAAAATCGGGATATATCGCTACTCGATCCTATGCTTGCGCAGACCCCAGCGTGCAGGGCAAACGCTACCGCTTTGTCGAGTACAGCGTGACGGTCGTCTCGGCGAACGAGGCCACTCAGCGCATTGACGTGTATTACAACTGATCATCCGCTCGCTACATGAGCGATCCATCATCAATCAACATCTACCATGCGACAGCCATGCGCCCTGATCCTCGAAAGGGATTCCACCGTTGCTCACTCATATCGTCCGTCGCACGAAAAAGCGGCGGCTCCAGACGATGATGGCGCTGGCGGCTGCGCCTCTGCTTGTGCTGGGGGCTGCGTGCTCCACGCTACTCTTTTTGTCGCCAGCGCACGCCGACTCGCCGCTGATCACGTCAAACCCCTACACCGGCCCGTATGGTTCGCCGGATTGCACATGGTACGGCTGGCAACGCCTTCACGACACGCAGGGGATCGATCTTCAGTTTGTCGCCAGCCCCAGCGATTGGACGACTGACGCCGCGTAGCCTCGCTCTGCCTGGGATGAGCGCACACAGTCATACGTGTCGGCCCAGATCAACACGACGCCTGCCGCTGGCAATCTGCTGGTCTTGCCTTACCCAAGCGATTACGCTCGCCCGTCGCATATCGCCTTTGTCGAGGCCGTCAACCCAAATGGAACCTTCTTGATCAGCCAGCAGAGCTTTGGTGACTACAGCCCTGGCACAACTACCAAGCCATATCCCTACATCAGCCACTCGACCTGGAACCTGCAATCGGTGCGGCAGGCGGAGCACAACCTGGATCGCTCCCTCCACTTCCCACCCGCCAAGACGCCCACGAAGGCGCCGACAAAGACAACCACCCCTGCAACCACGCCTACCCAAGCGCCAGCTTCAGCGGCCACAAACGACGCGAACGTCGTTCAGAATCTTGCAGGCGCCCATGCGCAGGTGGGGCAGACGTTTACCGTACAGGCAAAGTTCGAGAATACGGGGACGGCGACCTGGAGCGACGCGAGCGGCTATGAGCTTGAGTGCGTCTCCATCGAGTGCCTGGGTACACCTTCGGTTAGGCTAAATGGCGCGCAGGTGGCGCCAAACCAGGCATATACGTTTACCATTCAGTTGACCGCGCCAGCAGAACCGGCGCAGATCAACATCTCCTGGATGATGGCCCAGAACGGTGTACTGTTCGGGGAGGCCACGCCCATCAACGTGCTGGCCGATACGTCGAACAACATAATGACGCTGGTGAGCCAGAGTCCCGACCTGACCGCCGATCCGGGCCAGCAGTTCAGCGTTAGCTTTGTCGTGAAGAACAGCGGCCAGGCGACCTGGGACAACGCAGGCGGCTATGGACTGATGTGTGTGCAGAGCTGCATGGGCGCCGCAACCGCGCCGGTTACGTCATCGGTCGCGACGGGCGCGCAGGTTGGATTCACCTTCACACTGACAGCGCCGACGACGCCAGGCGCATATACGACGCTCTGGCAGATGGAGACGGACGGCTCGACAGGCTTTGGCCCATAGTTCATGCTGGTGGTCACAGTGCCAGGGGCGAGCGGTTCAGGTACACCGACGCCAATTGCCAGCCCCACGACGTTATAGACGTGGGGTGAACCTATCCCCCTGACCCCCTTCCCAGGATTGGGAAGGGGGAATGGGGTAAGTACATGAGGGTATGCTTGCCATGCAGCAGCGAACGCCATCCATCCCATTCCCTTGGGCATGGTGGGCTTTTGACCTCGGTGACTCCCGGATCTGCGACTCCACGTATTGCCAATTTCCTTACGAGGATCTGCCGCCTATCCCTGCGCTTGACGGAACGCTGAGCTGACTGCGGCAGTCTGGCTGGCTAAAATTGCACGAAGGCGAACCTGAACAAAATGTGACGCATGAACGCATGAGCGCCCAGGCGCGCGAGAAAGTGCGCCACGTTACTACGCAGGCTGAGCAATTGGGACTTGTGCTCCCAGCCACATTTACGCGCCTCATGGCTGCGCCCGAACTGTACACACGCATCCCAACATATGCTGGCTGCTGTTTCTATCTTGATGAAGCGCAGCTTGATCCATTACCGGGCAGTGAGGATGGATTCGTTGTACGCTTCCTCACCGATCAGCAGGACTGCATACTGTGGTACCTCTACCTCACCAGGCGCAGAGATGAGGCGGTGCTGGCTGTAACGGATCCCTATCCCAAAGCGCCAAGCGCACATCTGGAGCGACTTTCAAGACCGGATGAGGATGGCCCATTGACCGACGAGCAACGGCAGGCTGTTGTCGCTAACATCTATGCGTGCGCCCCCAGCTTTGAAGTGTTTGTCTATCGGTGGTGGCTCGAGGCTACCATCTATATGAAACTGCATTGGTATGACAGCACGCCGCTAACTGAGGAGGAGCGCCGCTATCTTGCCCACTGTCGGGAACGATACTGGCCGAAGTGACAGACGAGTAATGGGTATACGCGTGTGGAGTAATTAGCCCTGCGCCTCGGCCAGCAGCCGCATGAAGTTGGTGTAGCGGCTGGGCGCCAGCCTACCATCCACCAGCGCCGCGCGGATGGCGCAACCCTCGGCGTGTTCGTCGTGCGCGCAATCCTCGTATTCGCAATCGTCGGCGATGGGACGCAACTCGACGAAGCATTGCGCCACCTCATCGGGCGACGTGTTCCAGAGCGCCAGCTCGCGAATGCCCGCCGAGTCTGCGATCCAGCCGCCTTCGGGCAGAGACAAGAGCCGTGCGCCCGTTGTCGTGTGGCGGCCTTTGCCGGTCGCCTCGCTGATCGCGCCTGTACGTTGCCCTGCGCCAGGAATCAACACGTTGATCAGCGAGGATTTGCCGACGCCGGACGGGCCGGTCAGCAGCGAAGTTTCTCCGATCAGACGCGCGCGCAGGTCGGCGATTCCCTCGCCCGTCACGGCGCTGACGCACAGCACGGGATAGCCCAGGCCGCTATAGAGCGAGATAATCTCGCGCGCCTCGTCTGTCATGCCCAGGTCAATCTTATTCAGGCAGATCAGCGCGCGCACGCCTGCATGTTCGCAGAGGGCAAGGTAGCGGTCGAGCAAGCCCAGGTTGGGCGTGGGTTCGCTCACAGAGAAGATCAGGACGGCCAGGGTGAGGTTGGCCATCAAGACCTGCTCCTCGCCCAGTTCTGTTCGCATGCGGGCCAGCGCCGTCTGGCGAGGCAGAATGTCTTCGATGACTCCCTCGTTGGGGCCAAGCATCGTCACCTGCACACGGTCGCCCGGCGCGATGTGTGTGGGATGCTGTGTCTGCTCATCAGGCTGAGATGGAACATTTCGGGGGAAACGCTGACGCCCACGCAAGGGAACGGTTTGCGCGCTCGAACGGCGCGGGGGTGGCTGTAGAGACTGGCGGTGCGCTTTGCGTAAGCGCCCGCGCAACTGGCAGAGGTACGCCGTCTGGCCGATCATCACCTCGAAGACATTGGGCGCCAATGCGACGACGATGCCCTCCTGGCGTGGCGTGGCATGTCCCCCATGCAGGGCATGCAGATCGGGGTCAGGCGCATCCTGCGTTTCTGACTGCGCCAGCATGGGCGCTGTGGTGTCTGTCTCGGTCGTCTCGGTCGTCTCGGCAGTCTCTGGCATGGGCGCTCCTGGCTGTATAACAGCCACAAAAAAGGTATATCCTCAACAGGCAGCGTATCCGCTGGCAGAGCGCGTTGTCAAGGGGAATGTGTGCGCTTTTCCGGGGATGT
>JAJPIU010000097.1 GCA_021324535.1 Pseudomonadota bacterium | reverse complement strand
CGGGGCGGCCTGGAAACATCTAATGGGATGCGCAATTGGGCGCGGAGCGCGGCGACGCCCCTGCTCAATCGCGACTTCACCGTCCCCAGAGGAACCTGAAGGATCAGCGCGATCTCAGAGAGGTCGAGGTCGGCGAAGTAGCGCAGGACCAGCACACGCCGCTGGTCGGCTGGTAATCACGGACAATGAGCGCTCGTTCCCCCCTGGCATTCATAGCCGCATGCACATCCATCAGCGCCCCCTCCGGCTCGCGTAGTAGGTGGGCGGGCGCTCTTTACCCTCCAAGCAGTATTCGCCCGCATAAAAGAGTATCCAGCGCGCAGCCAAAAGGTTCCCCCTCCTTAGCATCGGAGGGGGAGTACAGGATATTTTGCCTTCAACCATCAGTGACTATCGCAGGTAACGCCCGCTAGTCACCACTCACTTGATGATCACATCTGTCGTCGTCTGATTGACTTGCGCGTTCCAAACCAGTGTCGTCAGCAGCGCCGGGATGCGGGTCGCCAGACCGGTTGGGCGCTGGCCGCCGTTTTGCTGGCTGAGTTGCTCTGCAAGCGTGAGGTTGTAGTACGTCATCGTGGCGGCGTGCGTCGGCGCCTGGCTCACTAGCGTTTGGAAGTTCGCATTGCCAGCGAGGCTGGGGATGAGGTTCTGCGACGCCTTGATGATCGCATCGAGCGCAGTGGCAGGCTTCTCCGCCGTGACGATCACCAATGTCTGGCCGACTATCGCCTCGATCCCAACTTCTGAATTACTGGCGCTCACTTTGCCTGTGGTTGGGTTGACGGTAGAGGTTTCGGACGCATAGATGGCGTTGGCGCCAATATGATCTACCGTCGTCGGCTTGAGTGTCCAGTGATTCTTGTGGGCAATGGTGGCGAAGGCAGATTGCGCCGCAGAGGCGTTGGGCGTGTGAAGCAGCAGCGCGCTCGCGGTCGTCTTGCCCTGGGCAAAGGAGATCGTCGCGGCGGGCTGCTGTACCACCGGAGCGTTGCTTGAAATGCCAAACGCCTGTTGCAGCGGATCGACTGCCGTTCCCGACACTTTTGCTGCGGATGGCAACTGCGCGACATACGCGCGAGCAAATGCGCCCAGGTTGCCTACGCCCGAATAGCTCAGCGTATTTGCCGGGGCATACTGCGTTAGGTTGATCGTATTGCCGCTTACATTGGGAATGCCCGCGCTCTTCACCGCGTTGAATGTCAACTGCGCCCGCATGCCCAGCGACGACCAGGTGATATATCCCCCGGCGACAGGGTAGGTATCCACGAAGGGGAAATCGAGCAAGCCCTGCGTGGGGCTGGGGGCAAGCGAGATCACCAGGTTGTAGTATTCCCGCAGGTTCAGGTAGAGTGTGCTGAAGCGGCTCGACGGCAGGTTGTTGGTCGCGTCCTGGAAAGACGGCGCGCTGGAAAGCGTCGTCCCCTGACCGTTGATGCGATCCACGATGATCTCGGCGGCGGCCAAGCTTGATGCGATGACAGCCCACCCCTTGCCCGCGAATAACGTCTGTGCAGGCGTATTGGTACTGGCGCCGTTGGCGTCCGCGCCAGGATGGGTGACGGAGTAGAGCGTCATGCCGCCATACGAGATCTGCTTGACAGTCTGGCCATGCTGCTTTTGCGCGTTGGCGGCTTTGGCCATTGCCGCCTGCGCCTTTGCGTCGTCGCGCGATTGGAAAAGTTCGGCGAGGCCAAAGTTGAACACGCTCGCCGCAGTCGTGACCGGATTCGACGAACTGGTAACGTTGCTCAGCGTGGCGCTATCGTTCGAGGTGGGATACGCGGCGATGGCGACATTGCGTCCCACCCACGGCGCAACATCCTGCTGCCAGTTGAGACCCTCCTGCTTGAGCGCGGCGCCAACGCCGAACAGCCTGGCGAGATCGTCAATCGTCACATGGTGATTGTTGTTGGCCACCGCAGTCAGGTCAACCGAGACATAGACGAATGTGCGATCCGGCAGGATGCGCGCGGCAGCCTGTGGGCTGTTGAAGAACGCGGCGTAGAGGTAATATGCGCCGCCTGCCAGCAATGCGACAATGACCACCGCCGAGATCAGCGTGAGAGTGTTGCGCAGGCGGTGTGAGCGCATAGGCTTACTTGGGGCGACTGTCGCGGTCGCGCCCAGCGCCTCCATGCCGGTTGGCGTCGGGAGGTTCTGGCTCGCCCACACGCCCGGCTGAGTCGGATAGCCAGGGGTAGACGGAGAGGATTGTCCCGTCTGATAGGGCGCAAAGAAGGACGGCTGATAGTTTGGGTATGTCTGCCCTGGGAGCGTTGGCACGCTGGCGCCCTGAGAAATATCCAGCGCGGCAGACTGCGCAGAGCCGCTCTGCCAGAGCGCCACCGAGCGCGCGGATGAAGCATCAGCGGTGGGGGCAAGCGGCCGCCCACAGGTGGGGCAGAACGCGGTCGCCGCCATCAGCGGACTTCCGCAGCCAGGGCACGACAGTGATGATACCGGTTGATGCTGCTCAGAACTAGCGTCCATGATTGCTGGCCTCCATACACTGTGCGGCGCTCAGGCACACACAGCTTCTCTGCATTGTTGTCGGAGTTACCGGAGTTACCGGAGTTACCGGAGTTATCGGATGCTCCGGCAGGCGTGGAGCCACTTGACGATGAGACCTGACCCCCTGTTTCAGTTTGTTTTTGGCGTGAACACCGTGAACACTTTGACATCTTATAGCAACTCAACGAGGCGCAACAACGCGCACGCCTTGCCCACTTTACTCTACATCATCTACATCTATACATTTGTCTACTATACATTTGTCTACATTTGAGAGGCTCCACGCGCCCGCCTATGTTCCCACACCTCCTGGCAGGCAAATATCCCTCGTTTCACCCATATGCTAGTCATACGGGCAAAGATAGGAGAGGGTTGGAGCAGGCTGCTGCGCCAGGCCACCGGCAAACACACTTGCGATACGCCAGCGCATGGGTTACAATTGGCGTATCGCTTTCCTCTTCGCTGGCGTCACCTGCGGCGTCAGCCATTGGCCGATACAAAACCAACCAGGGAGGAGCACTTCGATGGGTAAGATGATCTATCCTGTCGGCGAGATGGCGCAGATTGCGCAGCAGATACAAATTGACGCCAGCCAATACACCAATGAAGCTATAGGGCGCTGCCAGAGCATGCTCTCCACGGTCTCAGCGTTGCCCGGCCCCATGCAGGGCCGTCTCGACGAACTGCTGAGCGTCTTGCAGCAGAAAGTACAATCCGTCGCCCAGCTCGAACAAGCCATCGGGGCGACACTCCAATCCGCGTCAGCGCAGGCAGCGACTACAGAGGCCACCAATACCCACGGCTTTACGTCCGGCGCCTGACCACCTTTTCGCAGTTTCGCAACGCATTTGGCCTCCATAATACACGCATCGCTATTAGTGGGGCCAGCGGCAGTTTTCCGGTGTTCAGCAGTCATTCGCACTACTCACAAACGGCATGGATTCCAGGAACGTCGCCAGCGCGCCACAAGCGCCTGGCTACCTCACACAAAAGGGGACGCGCGATGTCAGGGCAAATCACCGCCTACGCCAGCCCGATTGTTTCCAACTTGGAAGACCTTCAGCGCCAGCTCAACCAGTTCGCCGCCGCAGGGCGCGCCGAGCAACAACGGCTCCAAACAAACGCGCGCGCTTTGACCGCCGACACCGCAGGATTTTCTGGCTTCTTCGGCCAGGGCGCCGACGCATTTCTGGCGGCTGTCGCGCAGTGTAGCGCGGCCATCGAAGAACGCATGCAGGCGGTAGACAACGCCGCAACGGCTGTACAGAACGCCGTCAACGATCTGCTGGCAAGCTGCCAGCAGGCCGACGGACATGGCCTTGACGCAAGCATGGTAAGCATGGTACTGTCGAACCTCAGCCATGATGATCTCACACAGCGCGGCGGCGACGCCGTGAACGCCGTCCTTCAGGACTTGCGCCATACCCTGATTGATATGGCCAAACGCGCAAAGGGGCTGCTGGGCGACATCGGCAGCGGCAATATAGGAGGCGCGCTGAGTGACATTGGGGGACTCTTTGGCGACGCCTGGCATGCCATCGGCGATGGTTGGGATCTGCTTGGCGATCTGCCCAGCGTGATGATCCAGTGGGGGTGGGATGTCTGGAACGGATTGCAGCGGCTCGCCCAGCATCTCGGCGAGTTCGCCATCCAGAAGCTCCTGCAGGCGAAGGATTGGGCGCTCACCCAGATTGTGAATGCGAAAGACTGGGTGGTCAACGAGGTACATCAGGCGGAGACCTGGGCCGGGAACGAACTGAACCAGCTCAAGACCTGGGCGACCAACGAGGTCAATCAAGTAGAGGGCTGGATCGGCGACGCCGAACAATGGATCGTCCATCAGACGCAAAACGCCGATATGTGGCTTGTTCAGCAATTCCACAACATTCAAAACTGGATGGCGCAGCAATGGGCCAGAATCCAGCGGGCATGGCAGCATCTCGTCGCCCTGGTGATCACGCCACCGCCCGATCCCAAGCCGATTCCGCTCAACCAGTCACCCGAAAAGTCTGTGCAGGCGGCCACCGCCTTCCATAACAACCCCAACATGCAGACGCTCTACGGCATGATCAACAGCCAGTATGGCACAGGAGCGCCGATTGGCATCACGCAGATCGGCTCCAACACGATCCTGGTGACGCTGGCAGGCACCGAGTTTGGGCAGTGGAACCAATCGAACAATGGCCCGACGGCGCTCGACAGCGGCGCTGGCGACATCTACAATGTCTATGAGCAAGACGTGGCAGCCGCGATTGACGCCTACATCAAAGAACATCACCTGACGCCACCCGTGAATGTGGTGGTGGCGGGGCATAGCCTGGGCGGCATGGTAGCGCAAGACCTGGCGCTGGCAGGCGGCGGTGGCGAATTCAATGTGACGAACGTGATCAGCTATGGCTCACCACAGGTTGGCCCGCAGGTTCCTGGCGTGCAATACCAGGAATATTTCAACCAGTACGATCCGGTGCCGCTGGCCTCGTGGTACGAGATTGGGCCATACGCACAGAAGAATGGTCTGCCTGCCGCGATCAAGTATCTGTATCAGATCAACACCGGCCCCTGGCAAAACAAGGCAGCCTTCACCGGCGAAACCTATGTGCCGGATGTGGGGCACTATCCCAAATTCAGCGAGTGGTTCGCCAAAGATCACGGCGACTACATCAACAGCCAATGGCTGGGGCAGCAGCCGATACCCTTCCCCATCTCGCAGTGGGGGCCGACGCAATATTACAACACGACCCCACAGACAGCCAGCGCCACCATCATCAAAGCTGTAGGCACGCTTGGGCCTGATATTGGCTCGACTTTGCCCGCTACGGCATGGTCTGCCCTGAAGAACCTGACGCCGATTGGCATGCTGACACCATAGGAGAACCGGATCTGCGCCATGCGATACAATGCCAGGAGTGGAGCAGACCCAAAGCATATCGCTGTGCGCAGAGGAGGTTATTGAATGAGGTGGAAGGCGAACACTATGGGTACGCCGAACCGAGGCGGCAAGCAAGGCCGGGGCTGGCTCAGGCTAGCCTGTGGCCTGACCTGTGGCGTGGCGCTGTTGGGTCTGGCGGCGTGTAGCACAACCGGCAGGGGAACAGGGACGCCTGGGAGCAGCAACACGCCATCGGCTGCGACCCCGCCTGCACTGCAACTCAACACAGCCTATCAGGAGCAGGGTATCGTCATCACCGTGACATCCCTCACCCGCCAGATCAACCCGGCGTCTGTGCCGTTCGATCCGGCGGATCGTCCGCCAAGCCAACACTTCGTGCGGATGGATGTCACCCTGCACAACACGACCAGCCAGCGATGGGATGTGGAGACTCGCCTGCGAACAACGACATCAGGCGGCAGCCTCGGCGGCCTCGTTGATCTTGCGCCAGTGGTGATCAACGGCCAGCAGGTCTACATGAAACCGGCCAACCTCGATGCGCTCAATCTGATTGACGCTGGGCAGACCGTGCAGCGTAGCGTCTACTATTTGATCAATCCAGACCTCACGACGATGGCGCTGTATCTCAACCTCTGGACACCCGGCCAGCGCAACTTTACCAACCTGCCACAACTGTGCCTGGTAGATGTATCCGCGCAGTAGCGCCCGCTCGCCAGACACAGACGCCCGCATCCACACCACCTCATCCCAGTCGAAATAAACAGGAGGCATGACATGGCCGACGCATTGGTAGTACGCCTGGCGCGCGAAGAACTGGTTTACCTGCTCCGCGCATTGAGCATCCCGGCGATAGCGACGCTGGAGCCTGGGGCGCTCATCACACTGGAAGGCGAGCAACTGGCGCTGGCGCTGTCCGTGGCCGACCGCACGCTGCGCGCGCGTGGCATGGTGCGCTGGGGCGGCGCCGAGCAGCGCAACCCCGATCCGGTTATCGTCGGGCTGCTACGCGCGCTAGGGAATCCAGGCTACACGTTGATTCTTGATGTGCGCCGGACTGCGGAGGCGGCCCAGCCGGGCGGCCAACCTGGGCAAGGCAGCAACCAACCCATCGCGCAGCGGCTTGTCTATACGTTCGCCAGTTATACCGCCGTTGAACACACCCAGCCGGAGCCAGGCGTGCATCAGTTTGTGGCACTGGCGACCGCACAGGACGCCTTTTTGCGGCTCCTTCAGTTGATCGAGGTGGCGGATACCGACGAAGACACGGCGCAGAATGGCGCAACCACATCCGAGCAAGGGCAAGCGCCGGGCCGCCCTATCGCGCAGGGAGAAATCAGCCTGAACGTGCTGGGCGAGATGAACCGGTTGCTGGCGACAGGCAACGCGGCGGGTGCGCAGAAGGCGCTCGCCAGCCACATCAGTGCGACGCTTGCCCAGGGGTTGATCGGCGCGTTGACGGCGCCACGTTCGTTTAGCCAGTTTGGCTTGTGGCCAGGGCTGCCATTCACGATCAGTCCACCGACGGGGGAAACGTCTGGCGCGAGCGGAATGGGAAGCCTCGTTCCGCAGCCACCTGCGGCAACGCTCATCGTAGCGCAGGCGCAAAACGGCGACATCTATACGCTGACACAGGGTGAGGCGAACACCACGAAGAATCCGACGAACAAGCCAAATGGGAGAAATGGGACAGCCAGAGCACAGGTGACGGTGGCGCAGGTAACGGCGGATCAGGCGCGGGCGGCGATGGCAAACATCCTGAATCCTGCGCTGGCGGTGGTGAAGCCAGGCCAACAGGCGAACACAGGCGATGCAAACGCGGGTAGCACGGGAAACGCTGGGCCAGCGTGAAGTGTGCAGCAAGCATGCAGCCAGTTGGTGACTGTAAGAAGCGGTCCGAGGGGCGATAGTGAGCAAATTGCCGCGATATGTCATTTTGCCGCTGAAAACAGCTTGACAACGGCAGGCGCGCTGTGGTATCCTCTAGTCGTGCCAATCACCCAACTAGGTGAAACACAAACACCACAATCGTGGACCCGTAGTGTAGCGGCCTAACACGCCGGCCTGTCACGCCGGAGATCGCGGGTTCGAACCCCGTCGGGTCCGCCGCAGACACATACCGTGACAAGGGAGCGCCTTTATTGGTTGCTCCCGTTTCTTTTACCCACTTTCACCCCCTTTTCTGTCGCCTGTTTCATCGTTTGGCGCGCCAATGGTGTCGGCATTAACAACCGCATCCCCATCGGCGTGCACCGCCCGCCATATCGCCATGCGCGAGACGCCGAAGTGGCGCGCAACCCGCCGTAGACTCATTCCCCCCGCCACCAGATCGCGGGCCTGAGCGCGTTGCCCCGGAGTGAGCTTGAACTCTGGCAGCGGCGGCAGATGGGGCAGATCGCGCACCGCAAGCAGAAGAAAACACGGAACGTGGAAGAACCGCACAAATCGGAGATGATGACCTATACGACGCTCTATACTGTACTGCATTCCTGTTCCCCCTTTCATATCCACTAGATCCAGTGTCGCACAATTGCTGCCTTGCGTTCGCCCGTAGCGTTAAAACCTGCTGAGAACCTGCCAAGATACCACTTTTAGCCAGGTGGTCGTAGTTCACACTCCTCTTCTCCGTTTTCAGTGTATACTCTGCGCAAGCCACACGCTCGCTATGCAGCCAAACCGCTGCGACGCCGATATAGCCCGACATTCATAGCAAACGCGGTGGCTGAACGCATGCCGTTCTGTCGTACGCTTCATTTCCATCGCGTCCATCGCGTCCATCGCGTCCATCGCGTCCATCGCGTCCATCGCGTCCATCGTGTGGCGCGCTTGTGATCCCCTACACCCTCGCTCGAGGGCATGACCAGCAGGAGGAACTCTCATGGCAAACGCTCCCCTACACCAACGGCCAACGCAGCCGCGCCGGAAACAACCCGAAACCGCGTACATTGGACAAGCGGGCGATCCATCCGTCGCAGACCTGCGCGCGCTCATCGCCGAGCAGCAGACGCGCATTGACGCACTCACACAGCAGCACGCCGATCTCCTTCACCAACAGGCCCAGATGGCGGCGCTCATCCAGCAGTTGACACGTTCACTAGAGGCGCCAATCGAGATCATCGAACCTGCCCCTGAATCTGAATCCTCATCAACGGCTGAAACCACCGCCGCTCCAGCCGCACGCACAACCACCAGCCGCCGTGGCTTGCTCAAATGGGGCGGACTTGGAGCCGCCGCTGCGTTGGCAGCCGCTGCCGGAACCGCCGGAGCCGCCGGGCTGAACATGCCCATCGCCCACGCCGCCGATGGTGGAAGTCTCACGCTGGGCCAGAACAACACCGCCGAACACCTCACCACGCTGACCTATGACGGTACCGAGACCGCTCCTATCGCCTTCTCCATAGAAAACTCTGGCAGCGCTTTCAGCACGGGCCTCACCGTGTTTGTCGGCCCCAACGGCACTGGCATCCTGAGTAGCACTCTGGATGCGGGTACCGGGCTAAATGGACAATCAGACACCGGCTATGGCGTGGTCGGCGAAAGTCAGTTCGGCATTGATTTCTTCGCGAACGGCGGAGGGCGTATCCAACAAAAGCTGTCGGGCTTTACTGGCGCGCCAACCAGCGGCTCCTATACTCAAGGAGAGCAAATTCGCGACAATGCGGGCGACCTCTATATCTGTATCGCCAGCGGTAGCCCCGGAACCTGGCGCAAGGTGGCGGCAGGCGTCCCAGGCGTCAGCGGAGCGATCAACTTCCTTGCCAACCCTATCCGCCTGCTCGATACGCGCACCGGTTCGCCCTACGCAGGCGGTTCGACCCACAGCCTGCAAGTGACTGGTGTCGTCATCGGCGGCATCAGCGTGCCGTCAGGCGCGGTGGGCGTCGTCGGCAATGTCACGGTGGTTGGGCCAACCTCTGGCGGCGACCTGCGGCTCTATCCAGGAGCCACGGCGCCTGCCACCAGCAGCATCAACTTCGCCAGTGGGCAGACCATCGCCAACGGCGTGGTTGTGGGCTTGAACAGCAGCGGCCAGCTCAACATCAGAGTGGATATGCCCAGCGGGACGCACACCAACGTCCTCTTCGACGCCAGCGGCTATATCCTCTAGACCTAGGCGCGGCGCCCATTATCACTGAAAGCGAACGCGGTTGCACAGCTTGCCCCCTCCTCTCCGCAGATACGCCACAGGAGGAGGCTTTTGTGGACGCTGTGGATTTTGTGGACAATAGATCGGCCTGCGCAGATTGATTGATGGTTTTCGGCGGTTTGGCGCCGCACTGGCCTTATGGATGCGTTTGTGGGTGCGCAAAGAGGCTATCTTATGCGTTGAATCTCTCGAATCTCTCGAATCTCTCGAATCTCTCGAATCTCTCAGAGCATCCCAGATTACCCAGGAGTGCGATCATGGCGGCACGGGCAAGGAACATCCAAACGCCAGGGCGAATGGCGGCCAGGCAAGTCGCGCGCCACTCCACACTTGATGGCGCCGTGATCGAACGAAGCGTGCTCTGGTGGAATCGTCTCTCGCCGCGCGGGCAGCGCGGCTGGCTGGGAGGCGCGCTCGTGCTCCTGGCGCTGCTCAGCGGATGGAGCATCTCAGCGGCAGAGGTCACACCAGTACGTGCCTCTCATCTGGCGCCCCATACCGTTTCGCCGCTTACCCCTGTGGGAAGCCGGTTATCGCATCTCCTGGGACTGAGCGCATATCCCACGATAGGTATAGTCGTCCTGCTTGGCGTGCTCTGGCTGGCCGAAGGACTGGCGAAACGCGATCTTGCCGGGCGCTGGCTCACTTTTGCGTTGCTGGCCCTCTGGCTGTCGCTTCAAGCCAGCCTGGGATTAGCCCTTCCACAGCATAGCGGCGCCATTGGCATAACACTCGCTACGCCGTTGACGCATGCGCCGGATACTGTGCGGGCGTTGGCGCTGTTTCTCGTTGCGCTGGCGGTAATGGGGCTGGCGTTGGCGATTGGCCTCGCATGGGCGAACATCGCAGCCGCTGGCCTCGTTGCGGCTCCGCGCGTTGTGCGTCGCCTCCTGCGGCGCTTCCCTCATTGGCTGCATGGCGACGCTCATTCCGCGCCTCTCCCCCCGCGCGCACAAACCAGCCCCGCCATACATCGCGCCCAGCCTGCCGCTCAACGCGAACACCAATCGCCAGTCGTTGCACACATGACCTCGACCACAGCGGTTTCTCAGCAAAATAGCCAGATAGGCAGGCAAGCAACGCGGGGACGCAATCCAGAACACCTCACGCGCGGCGTTGAGGCGTTTGCCGTCGCCACCGAGGCCGGACGGCTTGCTCGTGCTCTCGTTCATGTCGCCAGTGCAGGCGCACATGCTACGCAGGAAGGCGCGACGCCCAGCGACAATTCCGTCCACACGCGCGCCATGCGTAGCACTCACAGCGCCTATGGCCTGCGCGTCACCCCTCGGCCCACCCAATACCGGCAACACCAGCGGCAAACCGCTTCTCCCCAGCCACAAGCAGTCTCTCGTAAGCGCGCTTATCGGCTGGCGCGCATTGTCTGGCAGACACTAAACGATCACGGCGCCGTCACAGAGGTGTACCCACTGGCGCCGGACGGGCGGATTGTTCGCCTGTGTATCAAGCCGGTTGAACGGCCCAAGCGCGACGCGCGCGGGCAGATGGTGGCCGATGACCACGGACGCCCCATCATCGTGCGCACACGCATCAGCCGGATTCTGCGCCTGCGCGATGCGCTCACCCAGGAACTTGGCGTGCCCGACCTGCGGATGATCTCGCCAGATGAAGATACAACCACTGGCGCAGATTCGCCTGACAGGCCATACGTCATCGTCGAGATCGCCTGGTGATCTGCTGACACCTCGGCGCCAATCTGCTATACTTATGCGCGATAGCGGGCGCGCTCTTCAGGGCGGATCAGGAAAGGCAGAGATCGTATGGCAAGCATGACACAGGCAGGGTCTTCATGGCAGACGGCGCTCTGGCCCGCCGATGTGATTCACGTGAACGAGGATGGTTGGGTGGCGATCAACCGTGGGCTGACGCACGGTGTGATGGTGGGGATGCGCCTGCTGGTGATTGGCGCCGGTGTGCGCGAGGTGCGCGATCTCTTCAACGCGAACCCCAACGCGCCGGAAAGCGCCAGCGCGGAAAAGCCTGTGGTGTTGCGCACCCGACGCACCTACGAACTGCTCGAAGTGATCTACGTCGAACAGGAAAGCGCCATTGCTGTCGCCACACGCGCGCCGCTGGAACGCCGCCCGGAGTTTTATCGTGGGCCGGATGGCGAGCTACTCGTCTGGGTTCCCCTGCCCAAAGACTACACCTGGCCGCCACCCGACGCCACCGACAACGAAGCCACCGCCTCTGCTGACAACGACGACAATTACAATTATGGGTATGGGTATGGGTATGGTCAATCGGATGATTCTGCTGACGATGACGATGAGAACGAGGTAGCCGGTGATAGCGCCGAACTGGCTGACGACGAGGTGGACGCGCCAAACGAGCGCATTGCCCAGGAGGATGAGCGATGGGAGGAGGCGCTGCCCCTGAACGGCGTAAGCGTCGGCGACCGTGTGACCCCAGCCATCCCCGCCACGCAAGGCGCGCCCATTACTCCACCAACCTCCACGGCGGCTGCCACAGAGCCGCCACCTGAAAACACACCTGAAAACGCGCATGGCAGCAGCGAAGCGTCCGGGCCAACCTACGATTGGCTCAAGCCGTTGAGTTGAGCGCAACACTATGGCAGACACCAGAATGGAAAGCCTGTTTCCGCAAAATGAGACGCCAGACCTGGCGGCGCTCGTTCAGCCGATAGACAACGCCTTCCCGCAGATCGGCGATATCGCCCCGCTCACGCTGCTAGGGGTCGGCTTTGGCAGCGTCGCCGTCGCGACGGCAGGAGGCGTGGTCGTGCGTGTGGCGCGCAACGCCTTCGCCCAGGCAGCCCATGCGCGCGAGGCGCGGCTGCTGCCCGCGTTGCGCCAGCGATTGCCCATCGCCATCCCCGAGCCACGTTGGCGCGCCGAGCCAATGGAGGGGCTACCCTATGGCGCCATCGCTTATCCCCGCCTGCCAGGAACACCGCTGACCCTGGAGCGGCTGATCGAGGCCAACGCGCCAACGCTGGCCCATGACCTCGCTGCGTTTCTGCTGGCGCTCCATCGCGTTCCTGTGGAGGAGGCGCTCGCTCTTGGCGCAGTTTCCGCTGGACGCAGGATGCTCTCCAACGCCGAACAATCCGGCGCGGCGCTGGTCATTTTGCGGGCGGCCCTTGCGCATAATGAGTTCACAACGGTCGAACACTGGTATGCTGAGCGCCGCGCCGACGAAACGCTGGCGCAGTATCAGCCAGCCCTGCTGCATGGCGACCTGTGGTACGAGAACATCCTGGTGGACGACGAGGCGGCGCATATCGTCGGCGTAGTGGACTTCGAGAACGCTGGTATTGGCGATCCTGCGGAAGACCTGGCGCCGCTGCGCTACCTGGGGGACAAGTTCCCTCGACTGGTCAGTGCGGAGTATCTGGTGATGAGTGATCCTACGACGCCTGGCGAGCAACTCGAACGACGCATCCAGGCATGCTGGGAGGCGCGTGAGTTCCTGAGCGTTGGTTTCGCCGCGCTCTACGACCCCGCCGAACTGCCCGACGCCATCGAGAAGTTGCGCAGTGAACCGTTTCTCTCAGTGGCGCCACAAACGACCGGTGGCTAACATCCCTGGCTCACCTTGACGGGTTCTCGTTGATGAGGCAGGCCGACGCGCTTGGGCAGATCGCAGGTAGGCCCGCCAGCGGCGCGATTAGCGCGTTCGTGGCGTTGCGCACGGCCATCGTCATGGCGGGCGCGACGTTCTCGCCTGCCTTGCTACTCTTCGCCCGCGTGTCGCGTCAGGAGCGCCGATCATCCACGCGCGGAGGCTGACGCCAGCGCACGCTACTTACCTGGTGTTCGCGCGTCACTGGCGCCCCTGGCGCCGCCTTCTCCGTTGGAATCGGCGGAAGGAGCCGCTTCCTCGGCATTGCGCGCCTTTGCCCGCGTCCCCTTTTTCCGCGACGTCTCCTTCCCGGTCTCTTTCTCGGTCGCGACGCCACTGACTGTGAAAGCCAGTTGGTCATCACGTACGTCTACATGGGCCACCTGCCCAGGTTTGAGCTGCCCATCGAGGAGCATGTGCGAGAGCCGATTATCCACTTCTCGCTGAATGGTACGGCGCAGCGGGCGCGCGCCAAATTCGGGCTGGTAGCCTTGTCTTGCGAGCCAATCAGCCGCAGCATCCGTGACATCCAGCGTGATATTCTGGGCATGTAGCCGACGTCTCGTCTGCTCTAACAACAATTCCGTGATCTGGCGTAGCTGCGTGTCACTGAGTCCATGGAAGATGATGATCTCATCAATGCGGTTGAGAAACTCCGGGCGGAAATGCTGGCGAAGCAACTGCATCAACCACTCACGGATGGTATCGAGGGATTGCTTTGCGGCGGTGGCGGCAAGAATCCGGTCAGCGCCGAGATTGCTGGTCATGATGACAATGGTATGGCTGAAATCAACCACATGCCCCTGGCTGTCTGTGAGCCGCCCGTCATCCAGCAATTGCAACAGGATATTGAAGACATCCGGGTGCGCTTTCTCGATCTCATCGAGCAAGACCACGCTGTACGGGCGGCGGCGGATCGCTTCGGTCAGTTGTCCGGCCTCTTCGTAGCCGACATAGCCAGGAGGCGCCCCAAGCAATCGGCTGACAGTATGCCGTTCCTGGAACTCGCTCATATCCAGGCGCACCATGCGGTCTTCATCTCCAAAGAGGGCGGCGGCCAGGGCACGGGCCAATTCGGTCTTGCCCACGCCAGTTGGCCCCAGAAACAGAAACGATCCGACCGGGCGGTGAGGATCCGACAGACCGGCATGCGTTCTGCGTACCGCCTCCGCAATCGCTTCAACGGCTTCGTTCTGTCCAATCACCCTGGTGTGGAGTTGCTCCTCTAAGCGAAGCAGTCGGTCGCGTTCTTCCTCAGTGAGTTGTGAGACCGGAATGCCGGTAGCCCTGGAGACGATGGCGGCAATGTCTTCCGCCGTCACGATCGTATCATCCGATCGCTCATTGCGCTCGGAGTTGAGTTGTGATTCCAATTGCTCGATGCGTTTGTGTAAGCGATCCGCGCGCTGGTACTCTTCGGTAGCGACCGCCGTATCCTTCTCACGCTTCAACGAAGCCAGTTGCTGCTTGAGTTTGCGGGTATCTTGTGGCGTGGTCGCGGCATGCAACCGCACCCGCGCGCTAGCCTGATCCACTAAATCAATGGCTTTGTCGGGCAGAAATCGTCCGGTGATATAGCGATCAGACAATTCAGCGGCGGCAACCAGAGCCTCGTCGGTGATCCGCACCTGGTGATGCGCCTCGTAGCGGTCGCGCAGTCCACGCAAAATCTCGATGGTATCGTCTACCGTAGGTTCTGCTACCAGAATGGGAGCGAATCGGCGTTCCAGCGCCGCATCCTTTTCGATGTTTTTTCGGTATTCCTCGACGGTAGTCGCCCCGATGACGTGCAACTCGCCTCGCGCCAGGGCAGGTTTGAGCATATTGGCTGCATCCATTGCCCCTTCGGCAGCGCCCGCGCCAATGACGGTATGCAGCTCATCAATGAACAACACCAGTTCACCCTCATGGGCGCGCACCTCGTCAATGAGGGACTTGAGACGTTCTTCAAACTCGCCTCGATATTTGGTTCCGGCGACCATTCTCGCCAGATCCAGCGCAATCACCCGCTTATCCGCCAGAGTGGCTGGCACATCTCCATTGACGATGCGCTGTGCGATGCCCTCAACGATGGCTGTCTTGCCGACGCCAGGATCGCCGATGAGGACGGGGTTATTCTTGGTGCGACGCGACAGCACCTCCATCGTTTGCTCGATCTCATTCTCACGCCCCACTACAGGGTCTAAGCGCCCTTGACGCGCCTCCTCCGTCAAATCACGTCCATACTGGTCGAGCATGGGCGTAGTGCTGGGGGCGCTGCTCACGCTACTGCTTGCGGCGCCCATTCGTGCAGGTCGGAGCTGGCTGGAGTCGGCGAGAGAGTCCGACAGGAGTTCACCAGCGCGGGTTTCGGGATTTTCCGCCAACGCCTGCAAGATGTGTTCTGGCCCAATGTAGGAGACGCGGGCAGCCTGAGACTGAGCAAACGCATCCAATAATATACGCTTGGCTGCCGGGCTGAGGGAGGTCACTTCCTCGCGTGGCGAGCGACGATCAGCCGTTTCTTGCAGGCGACGCGCCAGCGCCTCTACATCCACACCCGCCTGCTGAAGCAGCTTGCGCGTGGCTGGAAGCTGGGTCGCAGCCCAGAGCAGATGAACAGCGTCTACGTCTGGGCTGCCCCAGGCAGCGGCTTGCCTGGAAGCGCGCGCGAGTAACTCACGCGCCTGCTCATTCAGCAAGCGCGATATATCCACCTGCTGGACACGCCGTGTCGGCGTAAACGGACTACGACCGGAAAAGAACTGTTCGAAAAGATCATCGAAAGGGCTGCCCAAACTACCCCAATCCATCGGCTCTCTAGACATCTTGGCGCCTCACTTCATCCACACCACACTTCACACATCCCACTGCGAGAGAACCGTGCTACGCGGTCTGGCGGCGCGTACGCTCCATCCTGTTGGTATTTTGTCTGCTACACCTCCGCCCACTGGCGCGCAGTGATTCTCTTCCAGTAGCTCATAGAGTTCCACGTCTTGTCAAGTCAGCAACTCCTATACCAGACCAGGCGCGCAGGGCTATCTCATTCATGTAAGGCAAATTGTCACGCCGATGGAGCGCCAGCTTTTTCCTTGTCGCCAGCCTTCGCTTCGGCCTTGTTCGTCTGCGCCTGTTCACGCTGCTGGTGTTCGCGGGCAATGCGCCGCCGTACCATCGCACGTTTGATCGAGAGCGTCTGACGATAGGCCCAGTAGATGGCAGGCTGATAGGGCTTGTCGTGTGTGGCCAGCGTCAGCAACGATTCGCCGCCGAAGCCCTGCTTATAGGTGTAGAGGCTGTACATATCCTCGCCCGGCTCCAACACCTCGGCGATGGCTCGGAAGTCGTAGAGTTCGCAGCCGCGCGCCTTCGCCCAGCGAATCGCCGTCCATTGTAGCAGGTGGTTAGGCATGCGGTTCCGCTCGCGGTTGGATGACGCGCCAAACATATATGTCGCCACTTTGCCGCACCGCGCCACGATCAACGCCGCGATGGGCGTCCCCTCGTACTCGGCGATCAGCAGCGCGGCGGCGTCGCGTTCGCCAAATAGCCGCACGAAATCATCGTAGTGGCGCTGCTGATGGATAAAGATGCCATCACGCTCGGCGGTCTCTTTGTAGAGCGCATAAAACGTCGCCAGATCAGTGGTGAACGCCTCGCCAGCGGCAGGATTAGCCCCGTGCACAACCACACCCTTGCGCCCGGCCAGCCGGATGTTATAGCGCCACTTTTCCTTCATATTGGCAAGCAGCGTCGCCTCGTCCGGGCGAATATCCAACGTCCACGAGCGGCGGGGATGCGACGCAAAGGGATTGACCGTGAAGCCGTAGCGGGCAAGCGCCGCCAGCCAGACCTGATCGCCATCGGGCACATTCGGCTCAACCTTGAGCATAAACGCCCCAACACGCTTCGCCTCAGTGTGGGCGCGCGCCAGCAGCGCCTCCAGCGCCGGGCCGTTGGGATCGGTGACGACGGGGCCACGCGGCGCATAGAGATAAGGACGCCGTAGAATCGGCGCCTGCTCGACAAGCGCCAGCAACGCCCCACAGAGCGCCCCTTCGGCATAGGTGGGCGCGTCCGCCGCCTCGGCGACAGCCCCCAGTCGGAAGGTCTGGCAATCCAGGCGATTTGTCAACTCCGCCCACTCGTAGGTCTGGGTAATGTTGCCGGTCGGCTGTGCCTCGACAAAGCTATTCCATCGCTCGCGGTCGTCAATCAGTTCTACACGCATAACATCCCCATGTATTGCGCGACGTTTGACACGCCCCTGCCGCCATGCCTGGGGCAAACGCCGCCTCTATCAAATCCGTATCAATGATGGCGCATGATGGCGCATGATGGCGCATTCGGCTACATGATACAACGAGTCGCAGGCGACTGATCGCCGGTCTCGCCGTTTCGTACCACCAATGCCTGGCTGGCGCTGACATACGCCATTTACCCGATGTGGCTATGCCAGCCAAACATCTGCATTTGTGATATGCTGATGACCAGCGCACTCATTGTTTGTCATTGACGCGCTTATCGCCTATACCGCATGTGAGTGAGCAGTATCGTAGTTGACATGCCTCGTCAGATTGGAGTACCCGTGGGAACACCATTCGATCCAAACAGCGATCCAAACAACCCATCTGCCCAGCCAGCCGAAGATGATGGCGAAACAACGCTTCCCTATGATAAGAGCAAAAACAAACCGGCGGACGGAGACACCAGCGCAGACGCGCAATCTCCAGCAGCGCCAGTGAGTGAGGATGACACGCCAACCGTGCGTGTGTCGCCCGCGAGCGCGCCGCAACCCGACGCCATCACACCCATCGCCGACGCCGAAGCGCCGGTTGCGGGCGCAGGCGAGATTGTCTCCTCCGAAACGGCTGGTGTTGTTGCTACGCCCACCTATGCGCCACCACCTCCGCCGCCACCACCAGCGCCGACGCCGTCGTTTCATCTGGCCAACTTCGCCGACGCCGCCACCACTACTGCGGAGCAGCAGCCGTTCGCTGCGCCACCACCCCCACCTCCGCCACCAGCGCCGACGCCATCCTTTGCCGACGCCGCGACAGTGGCAGCGACGCAAGCCGAGGCGCCAACACCACCCGCCGCTGCAGCGGCTCCAGCGGAACAGCCTGCATCTGAGGAGAGCATTACCAGCGCGGAGACGATTTCGGTCTCGCCCGCGAACCAACCTGAGCCGGACGCAACGCCGTTGATCGAGCATGTTCCCGCGCAATCCGCGCCCGACAACGCAGCGCCGCCCGCCTATGGGATGTATCCACCGCCGCCAGCGCCATCTGCGCCACAGGGCTTCCCCTCTCCCCATTATCAGCTACCGCTCTCGCCAGAGGCGGCGTCAGCGCCCATGCTGCCTGCTCAGCCTATGCCACCAACGCCTGCGCAGGGGTTCCAGGCGCCTCCGCCTCCGACTTATGCGCAACCCGGCCAACCCGTTCAGCCTGGCGCACCGTTCCCACCGTCGGGTCAGTTTGCGCCTCCACCTGCTCCCCAGCCAGCCTATCCCCCATCGGGATCGCTTTCCACGCCACCGCCCCAGGCGCCACAACAGCCACAGCCAGGGTATCCGCCGTCCGG
This sequence comes from Pseudomonadota bacterium, assembly GCA_021324535.1. Classification (GTDB taxonomy): domain Bacteria; phylum Chloroflexota; class Ktedonobacteria; order Ktedonobacterales; family JADMIN01; genus JAJPIU01. The sequence goes on along the minus strand of JAJPIU010000097.1, from coordinate 8,489 downwards.
CCAGTTCGTCGCACTGCCTATACCACCACAACCGCCGCAGTATATGTCCGCGCCGATGGTTGCTCCCATGGCCGCACAGCAGAATGACAACAAGACGCTGGCGATCATCCTTGAGATCGTTGGTGGCATATTTGGCATATTTGGCATTGGCTGGCTGGTCGCCGGGAAAACCAAAGTGGGCTTGCCGTTGCTGATCGGCAGCTTTGTCTGGGCAATAATCGAGATTATCGGAACCATCGTCACACTTGGCTTCGGTCTGCTGTGCTTCTTCCCGGTTGACATTATTGCCCTGATTGTTTCAGCGATCATGCTGAACAACAGCTTCAACAACCCAGGCGGGCAGAATGTAGGGTTCAGCTTTGGCGTCGCTCCTGCTGCGCCTGTGGCTCCCTATCAGGGGTATGCTCCTGCTCCGCCGCCGTATCAGCAGACGCCGCCACCGACCCAGCCATACCAGTCGGCGCCGCAGTACCCACAGAATCCGCCGCCGCCACAGTATCCGCAATAACCTATCCCCCTGCCCCCTTCCCAAAATGGGAAGGGGGAATATCTTTACCGCACCTATGCCAAGTTCACAAGGAGGCTATACTATGCCGCTGGGACGCCGCCCGATCTTGCTACTGCTCAATGGCGACATCCATACGATGGACAACGCCCAGCCACATGCGCAGGCGCTCGCCGTGGATCGCACATCGGGGCGCATCCTGGCCGTTGGCGATACCACTGATATACGCGCGCTGGCCGGGCCGCTCAACGAAACGCTCAACCTACGTGGGCGCGTAGTCATCCCCGGCCTGATCGACGCGCACACCCATCTGGTGGGCTACGCGCAATCGCGCCTCACGATTGACCTGAGCCAGGCGCACTCCGAGGCTGAAGCCGTCGCACTGGTGAAAGAGCGCGCCGACCGGACACCATCCGGCGCCTGGGTGGTGGGCCAGCGCTGGGACAAAACCGCCTGGACACCCGCTAACTTCCCATCCAAAGCCTCGCTCGACGCCGCCATCCCCGATCACCCCGTCGCGCTGGCCAGCCATGACTACCACTCCTTCTGGGTCAACTCACTTGCGCTCCAGCGGGCGGGAATAGACGCCACAACGCCCAATCCGCCAACCGGCGTGATCCAGCGCGACGTCACCGGTGAGCCAACCGGCATGCTCTTTGAGGGCGACGCGCTTGGCCTGATTGACGCCGCCATCACTCCCCCCGAGACGGAAACGTTGCTGACAGAGCTACGTGGCGCGCTGGCCGAGCTACGCGCATGGGGCATTACGGGCGTCCACAACATCGAGGACGAGACGAGCCTACGCCTGATGCAATACCTCCATGCCAGCGGCGACCTCACCCCACGTGTGCTGTTCTTTGTCCAGCGCGCTGCCCTGCCCGACGCCGTGCGCCTGGGCGTGCAGGCCGACTTTGGCGACGACTATCTGCGCTTCGCCGGTATCAAGATATTCATGGATGGCGCGCTTGGCTCGCAGACCGCTGCAATGATCGATCCCTATGAAAATCGCCCCGACTACACCGGCCTGCTCACTACCAGCGACACCGAGGTCTTGACGCTGGCCAGCAAGGCGGCGGAGAACGGCCTGGGCGTCGCCATCCACGCCATAGGCGACCGCGCAGTGCGCGCTGCGCTGGATGGCATCGAAGGAGCAATGCGCCAACGCGAACGCGCGCGCCACGAGGCGCAGCGCATCCCCACAGCGGGCGCGCTTGCCACACGCTTCCGCCTGGAACATACCCAGTTGATTCGCCCGGAAGACATCGAGCGGATGGCGCGGATGGGCGTAGTTGGCTCGGTGCAGCCCTACCATGCGGTGGTTGACCGCTACGCCGCCGAACGCTACTGGGGCGCGCGGCATGTGCGGTCGTACGCCTATCAGACCATGCGCGCATCCGGCGTGCGGCTGGCGCTTGGCTCGGATGTGCCGGTGGATACGGCGAACCCCTGGCGCATCCTGCATGCGGCGGTGACGCGACGCAACGATCGGGCCGATGTCAGTGAGGGGCCGTGGCTGGCCGCTCAGGCGCTCTCGCTTGAGCAGGCGCTCTGGGGCTATACCGTTGGCGCGGCCTACGCGGGCGGCCAGGAGGCGCGCCAGGGATCGCTTACGCCGGGGAAGCTGGCCGATCTCGTCGTGCTGGGAGAAGACATCTTCGCTGCGCCAGCGGGGCAACTTGCGAAAACACCTGTAGCTGCAACGTTCGTCGGCGGTGAACTCGTCTACGGCAAACTTGACTAACCTATCAACCCAGACAGACCGCCCTGATGTAGAAATGCACATCAGAGATATGGTCTGTCTGCTTTGCACTATGCTCTGTCCCAAGTAAGAAGCCGCGCAGGTAGGTTCGGAGTGGCCACGGGCCTCTTGGCGCGGGTTTCCCCGCCCGCTACGCTACGCAAATACAAGGAGCATGGGAACATTTCAGGCAAGGCGCCCGTATTAGTGATGAAAGTTCTCCTCTTGTTTTTCCGTATTCTTGGTAGGCGTCGTTCTGATGGCGCCTTCTCCCTATCGTTGGCGCGCTGGCTTGCTTCTGGGAATACAGAAGCACAGCGAGAAGGAGGCGCTCTATGGCGCGTAGTCTGTACCGACTCTATCTGTACGTGTTGTTCACACTGATGACGCTTTTTGGAGCGCTCAGCCTCTCATTCATGCTATCCCAACTTTTTGAGTACACCCCGCTCAACGGTGGAGAAACCTTTGGCCAGAACAACACCAGCCTCACACAAGCGAGTGCATTCGCGGTGATCGCGCTGATCGTTTCGGGCGCGTTGGGTGGCCTGCATTACTGGCTGATCCGCCGCGAGCAGAGTGCCGACCCTGAGCCAGGCAAAAGTGTAATCCGCGCACTCTTCTTGAATGCGCCCGAGGCATACTATGCCCTTTCGCTGGTGAGCACATTGAGTTTTGCCCTGTTTGTTTTCGAGCCGGGCGGTAGCGCAGACATCTCCTTTGCTATCGGCTACTCAATTAGCGCAACGTTGATCGTGATCCTGCTGGAACTCGAAAGGCGGCGCATCCCAGCGACGACGGGCGCAGCGGGTGTCTTTCAGCGGCTCCACTTCTATGGCGTGCAGTTGATCCTGCTCTTTATTATCCAGGGCTTTTTGCAATACGCGCTGGGCGTCAGCGAACGCGCCCTGCTGCAAAATACGTCGTTCAACCTCTGCGCGCCCGGTGAGTTTGGCGAACTGCCGTTTTCGTGTGGCGTAACGAACTTCGGTTCGCTCTGGCTGGCGGCGCTAGTTCCCATCCTTGCCTGGGGCGCCTATGCCCAACTCACCCGCAACGATCAACGCTCGGCGATTCGCCAGGTCTTCCATGTGCTGGGCCTGAGCTATGGCGTCATTGTCTTCATTATAGGCGTTGAGCGCGCTCTGGAATACATCCTGCGCGCGCCGTTTGGGCAACCAACCGATCCAATAACATTCGGCGTCAGTTATGATTTCCCTCCGATGTTGATCTTCAGCGGCCTGACGATTCTTGCATATGGCATGATGCTGCGCGCCGCCGCCGCGCAGTCGCCTGCCGGGCCAACCACCCTGGGGCTGATCGTCCAATCGCTGGTTGCGGCGTTCCTCGCCGTGCCCTTCTGGCTTGGCCTGGCGGCGCTTGTCTACAACGTCATCGAAGGGGCGGCAAAGGGAACACTCACAAGCGATACCTCCGCCTGGCCATCAACGCTTGCATTGCTGTTGATTGGCCTGGCGTACATCCCCACGGCGCTCAATCTCAGTCGGCGGAGCTTCCAGACGCAGGTACACGGCCCACGGCGCGGCTTTGTGCTGGCGCTGCTGGCTGGCGGTGCGCTGACGGTGGCTGGAAGTATCGTCGCGTTGCTCTTTGCTCTCGTGACGGCGGCGCTGAACGTACCGCTGCCCAACTGGCAAGACCTCGCACGAGCGGCGGCTTCGGCGCTGATCGTTGGGCTGGCGCTGGGAGGCGTCTATGTGTGGATTGCCATCCGCGAGGGCGTCTTTGCGCGGCAACCCGCTCCCGTTGCTCCGGCTGCGCCTGCCGCGTCTGCTCCATCCGTCGCGTCTGTCGTTCCTACGACAACAACTGCGCCCACCATGCCTGAATCCTCTGAGCCGATGACGACTCCTACCGCCAACGGCGCTTCGGCGCTGGCTACCCCTGGCGCAGTGGAAAGCGTGCTGGACGCGCTGCTGGCGAACACCCTCACGCGCGATCAGGCGGCGGCGCGCATTCGCGAGCTGGCAGGCGCTACCCTGAACTAAGCATAAGCACAAACAACAGATGGTGAAGAGCAACTTGGGCACGCTTGTCGTATACTGGCAGTGAAGTGAGGCATCACGATGGCAACAGAGCGCCCGACGCCGAAATACGACCAAACACTCAAACGGATTTTCACGCATGCCCACGATGAGGTGATCGCGCTGCTGGGCTTATCTGCCCGGTGGCAAGGCGAACGCTCGCCCGAAGTCCCCGCCAAGCTGCGCCAGGCTGATCTTGTCTGGGAGGTGACGGACACGCAGGGAATCCTCACGCTGCTCCATATTGAACTTCAGGTCAAGATTGAACCTGACATGAGCCAGCGGGTGGCGGAGTATGCGTTGCGCCTGCACATCAAGTATGAACTGCCCGTCTGGAGCGCGGTGATCTATCTCAAACCAGGGAACAACATCCCGTCTGCGCCCTTAGAGTGGGATGCGCTTGGGCGGCCAGCGATGCGGTATGATTATGAGGTGATCCGCTTGTGGGAGGTTCCCCTGGAACAGGTGTCAAAGACGCCACATCCCTGGCTCTGGCCGTTGGCCGGTCTCCTGGCAGAAGCCACGCCCGAAACGACCGGCGAAACACTCGACAGGCTAGATGCGACCGATCTGCCACAGGATGAGCGGCGTGAGCTTGAACAATCAACGATTTTGTTGGCGACGTTGCGCTTCCCGTGGGAAGCCATCATGTTCAATCTAAGGAGGAATCCGATGTTAGATGAGATTTTGGCCGAGTCGTCCTTGTTGCCCTACTTGCAGCAACAAGCCGAGTTACAAGGGAGAGCGGAAGGTGAAGCGCACGGCCTACGCAAAGGCGTGCAGACAGCGCTGATCGCCCGCTTCGGCGCGCTCGATACTGCGACGGAAGCGGCGATTGACAGGGCCAGCCGCGACGCCTGCCTGGCCGTCCTGGCCAACCTGATGACTGAGACGCTCGAACAGGCGCGCGCGCGGCTGCTCGCCGATCCCGAAACTGAGCCGGAAAAAGAGGACAAAGAAATACCCTCAGGCGTCGAGCCTCCGCAGAAGTAAGCGGCGTTTGCGTCTAAGGGCAACCAGTTGCGGTCAGTCGTGGCGAGAGAGAGCTTACTCATCGGCGCCATGCGATGCTTCGGTCGCTTTCAACTGATCCCAGGCGTGGTAGGAACTGCGCACTAGCGGGCCGCTTTCCACATGGGGAATACCCATCGCCTTGCCCTCGCGCGCCCACATGCGAAACTCGTCGGGCGTGGCGTAGCGTTCGATGGGCAGATGTGCGGGCGTTGGGCGCAGATATTGCCCGATAGTCACAATATCCACCTGGCGCTCATGCAGATCGCGCAACAGCGCCATCACCTCGTCGGGCGTCTCACCAAGCCCCAGCATGAAGCCCGTCTTGGTTGGCTTGTCGGGCTGCATCTCCTTCGCCCAGGAGAGCACATCGAGCGACCGCTGGTAGATCGCCTGTGGGCGCACTCGCCGGTAGAGCCGGGGAACCGTCTCGACGTTGTGGTTGAATACATCGGGATGCGCGTCCATCACTATCCGCAAGGCATCGCGCGACCCCTTGAAATCGGGCGTCAGCACCTCGACAGCGCATCCGGGATTCAGGCGGCGTATCCAGCGAATGGTTGCCGCGAAGAGTGTGGCGCCACCATCCTTCATTTCATCGCGGTTGACCGATGTGACGACCACATGCTTCAATCCCATCTGCTGCACCGCTTCGGCAACCCGTTTCGGCTCCTCCCAATCGAGCGCCATCGGGCGACCAGTCGCGACGGCGCAAAACCCGCAACTGCGCGTACACACGCTTCCCAGGATCATAAAGGTGGCTGTGCGATGCGCCCAACATTCGCCCATGTTGGGGCAGCGCGCCTCTTCACAGACGGTGTGGAGCGACTTGCTTCGCATCAACTGGCGCAGCTCCTCGTAGTTGCGTCCGCTGGGAACACGCACACGCAGCCACTCCGGGCGCTTCGCGGGTGAAAGATCGACAGCCATGTGAATTATCCCTTCGGTAGTATGCGTTGGATGAGAGCTAGTGGATGCGGGATCACCATAGCCAGGCGCGTCTAGCCGCATTGTAGCAGCAGTACGCCCCGTTCCGCAACTCACTCTTTCTTTGTGTCGCCGCTCGCGTCACGCCTCTTCGCCCGCTGGATGGTCAGCAGCTTCGGCGCTGGCGTCGGCGCAGGCTGTTCGCTCGGCGCAGTGGTTATCATAGGCAGACCGCGCACACCTGGCGCGCGCTTGGCCGACGTCTGCTCAGGCGCGGGGATGGATTGCCAGCTTGCGGCGGCTTCATCCATCAGCGCCAACAACCGTTGTAGCCGCTCGACGACATTGGTGATGTTTGTGCGCTGACGTAGATACCCATCGGGATGCAATTCGCGCACCCAGGCCGCCAGATCGTCATCGGTCAGATCGTACCATTTCAGGTCGGCCAGCAGCCGCACATGCACTTTATACGCCGGATCAAAGACCTTGCGCGTAGAGACACCCTCTTCGTCGGCGTTCGCTGTGGCGCCCTGCTTCCCCTGATCGGGATGGAGTTCCACCGCCAGCCGCTCGATGTCGCTGACGCGATAGAAGCTCTCTTTGCCCACGCCGGGATACGCCCGTAACCGCTTTTCGCGCACCAGCGCCAGCAACGTATCGCGGTCTATATCGAGCCGCCGGACGGCCTCACCCTCATCCACAAATGCAAATCTGCTTGGTCTATTCATTGTCGTTTTCCTGCGCCCTCTCGGATGGTATTTGTTCTCCCCCGTCGCTGCTTTCCGACGCCTCCTCGCTGTCCACTGCGTCCACATCGCTGTGTTCATAGTACAGCAACAGCGTCGCGCCGTAGCGGCGTTCGTCGGCCAGCCGCAGCCGATGGAGCGACAGGTCTGCGAAGTCGGCGCGTTCGCGTGGGTGAACCTGCGCGATGACAAGCCCACCAGGGGTGGTGAGCGGCTCGGTGTCGAGCAGGGAGACAGCGCGCGCGGCCATGCCGTGGTACTGCGGCGGCGCGACATACACGATGTCGTAGATTCGCCCCTGGGCGACGGCTGCCTTGAGGAAGGCAAAGGCGTCACCGCGAATCGTTTCAGCTTTGTCCGCCAGCCGCGTGATCGCCAGATTCTCGCGCAACAGCCGATAGCTTTCGGGACTCAGTTCGATGAAGGTGGCCGACGCCGCGCCCCGGCTCAACGCCTCGATGCCAATGCCACCAACTCCCGCAAAGAGATCGAGAAAGCGTGTGTCAACGATCTCGCCCATCAGCGTATCAAACAGCGCTGTCTTCACGCGATCCAATATTGGGCGTGTCTCGTCGGTGGTTGGCGATTTCAGCTTGCGGCCCTTGGCGCTGCCTGCGATCACCCGCATATCATAGCTCCCCCAACTCGGAGCCCATACCGTATGTGACCCATGTGATCATTATAGTCCAAACCCACAGCAGCCACACGCTTTAGGGCAGAGCAAACACAGGATAGCAAGGCGCCCCTGCTCACGAAAGGACGAACGCCCCAACCAACGCGCGCCGCAGATCGGCAGTCAATGGGTGTTTCGCCTGGGGATTGGCCCACAGCAAAGCGCGCCCGCTCCCCAACGAAGAATCACGCGATGGATCGTGCGGCGGCAGCCAGGCCAGCACGGCGCTGATGCGCGGCATGAGCGCGAAATAGTCTTTTGTTCCAGCAAGTCCGCGTTGGATGAAAAACTGCTCGTCCTTGCGTGCGGCAGCGTTGTGCAGCCAGGTGAACGTCTGCGTAAGTTCCTGCTCGCCAAACGACGATGGAGGAGTCTCGGCGAAGGCTACCAGTAAGACGTTGATGATTCCAGCAGGGAACTGGCCCAGCTTGGCGCAGAAAGCGCCAGTGAGCTTCTCCTGCGCCGAGGCGACGGTGTGGCCAATCGCATGAAGCTGTGTCACCTCAATGTTGAAGCGCAGATTCACGCGAAACGCGCCAGTGAAATCGGGGCCGCGTATCTTCGCCGCCGTGTACTGCTCGTAGGCGAGTGTGATGCGTTTGTCGAGCAGCAGACAATACGCCACCGCAAGTTCCACCCCCAGGTCGCTCAGGCCGAGCGCATTATTGAGCAAGCCACGCCGTTTCTTGCGGATTTTATCGCGGTGGCGCTCCATGAACTCTTTATAGGCGGCTGAATCGGCCATCCGTTGGAGCGCCTGCGCTTCGAGCGAGGGAGCGGCTCCCTCAAAGATGTAGCTGGCAATCTCGTTGATTTTCATTGGAGTTCAGAACTGACCTAACCCCCT
>JAJPIU010000036.1 GCA_021324535.1 Pseudomonadota bacterium | reverse complement strand
GTGAGCGGCGGCAGCGGCGTAGTGGTCTTGCCGTGCGGTGCGGGCAAAACGGTCGTCGGGATCGGCGCGCTCGCTGCGGTTGGCCGCGCCACGCTGATCCTCACGCCGAACACGATTGCCGTGCGCCAGTGGATCGCCGAGCTGCTTGACAAGACGACCCTTACCGCTGATCAGGTGGGTGAGTATACCGGTTAACGCAAAGACATCCGTGCCGTCACCGTCACCACCTATCAGATGTTGACCTATCGCCCCAGTGAGGGCAGCGACTTCCCGCATTTTGGGCTGGTGACGGGCCACGACTGGGGATTGATCATCTACGATGAGGTGCATCTCTTGCCCGCGCCGATCTTTCGCATCACAGCGGAGATTCAGGCGCGGCGGCGGCTTGGCCTGACGGCGACACTGGTACGCGAGGACGGGCGCGAAGCCGACGTGTTTGGGCTGATCGGCCCCAAGCGGTCGGATGTGCCCTGGCGCGAACTCGAACGCCAGGGATGGATCGCCACTGCCGAATGCCACGAAATTCGCGTCCCCCTGCCTGAGAACGAACGCCTGTCCTACGCCATCGCCGAGGAGCGCGAAAAGTATCGCCTGGCGGCGGAGAATCCCCTGAAGCTGAGCGTCACCCAGGCGTTGCTGGCGCAGCACGCCGACGACCAGACGCTGATCATCGGCCAATACCTCGATCAACTCAAAGAGATTGCCGAGACACTCAATGCGCCACTGCTGACGGGCCGCACCAACAATAGCCAGCGTGAGAAGCTCTACGAACAGTTTCGGCGCGGCGAGATCAAGCGGCTGGTGGTGAGCAAGGTCGCCAACTTCGCGGTAGACCTGCCCGACGCCAACGTCGCGATCCAGGTTTCCGGCACGTTCGGCTCGCGCCAGGAAGAAGCGCAGCGGCTGGGACGGCTGCTGCGCCCCAAAGCTGACGGTCGCCCCGCGCGCTTCTATACCATCGTCACGCGCGACACCCGCGACCAGGAGTTCTCGGCCAACCGCCAGTTGTTCCTGACGGAGCAGGGCTATCGCTACACCATCGAAGACGCCGAGGAACACTATGCGCTCGATGCCCAAACACAGACACTCAACGACAGAGACGCCAGCAACAATAGGGCCAAGAACGGTTCTCTGTTCGTCGGCGAGCAGCATAAGCTCAACGGTCGCCATGCTGCGCCAGAGGCGAATGGCGCATACGAAGCAAACAGCGCAAATGGAAACGGCAAAGCGGCCAGGCCTCCGGTGAAATCATCAGCACGTGCGACGCTCAGCGCGCCTGCAAGCTCACGGCCACGCCAGCAACGGACGCCAACACGCCACACATGAGCGCACCCGATGTGCCACGTCTACTCCTCTTCCTGGCGACGGCGCCGTTGCTCTTCCTCAGCCTGAGCCGCAGTGGCGCGGAAAAGCTGCGCGATGCGCCCTATTCGCTCGCTGAACTCCTCTGTCCGGCGTAAAACGCCAGCCAGCAATCCTTGCGCCTCAGCGACGGCGGGGTTCTGCCAGACCTCGTCGAGAGCGCGGGCATGAGCGCGCGCGCCATCCATATATTCGCCCAACTTCGCGCGTTGCTCTTCCAGACGCTGAACTGCGGTGGAGTGCAGACACAAGCCCCGCCCTTTAGGGCTGGGGTAGTTGACCACCAAGAAGAGTTTGCCAACAGACAGATTGACAAACTGCTCAGGCAACCTCGATAACGGCGAAGACAGTTCTCAAAATGGTATTTAGCGCGCTGCTGAGTGAACTACGCAGACGAGCCATCGGCGCAGGCGCAGGAGCAGTTGTGGGTCTGGGGATTGGCGTCGGAACCTCCATTGTCGAACACCGCTCAGTTGGCGATTCAATATTGCCAGTGATTGGAGACATCTTCGCCGGGGCAGGCGGCGGCTTCGAGATGAGCGGCTGGACGCCCTGGACAACGGCAGGCGTCGGATACGGGCTGACGCAATCTCTCGTGACCGACATCGCCAATGGCAACTTCGATCTGGAAGGTAACTTCGACACTGTGATGGGCGACTCCGCGCTCTTCTCTGGTCTGACCGGCGGGAGTAATTTCTCATCTTCAGCCCAGGATTTGAGCAGCGCATTCACGTCTGCCGTACATGACTATGAACCGGCTCTAATACCCCAAGACGCGACGCTGCTCAATAACCCCGATCAGTTTATTTTGGACAACATACAACAGGCGACCGATGCGCAGACAAATGCGCGCAACCCTATGAGTGGGCGTTTCGGTGGTGGCCGAATCAACCCTGGCGCCGCTGCCATTGTCACATCCACTGGTGGCGACACCGGCGCCATTATTTCAGGGTATGGTCAGTGCGCCGAGGGCAACCTATTTCGCTACCTGGTGACAGGCGATACACGAGCGCTGCTGGATAGCACGCTTCATAACGCGCCGCCGGATAACTTACCGTCGATTACAGGTGATGGCACAGGGGACATCGATGTGTTCATCCACCAAAGGAGGGGACTTCCCCCATGTGTACGCTGTCAAGGGGCGCTTCCCCTTGTAGCGGAATACACACAACGTACCGTCAACGTCTTCTGGGATACGGGGAGTGGAAGCCAGATCTACAAATGGGTGGTTTCCCCTCCACTTACCCCAGATAATGTCGCCCAGGGAGTGAAGGCAACCAATAGCTTGGTGGCAAATGCGCCCCAAGAAATACAGAGCCTGCTCTCTTTTATGGGACTATAGGAGGTCTCTACAATGGAGTCTGCTCCTAGCCAACAGAACGAGAACCATCAACCAACGCTGCCACGCATCCGTGTACGCTTGGCTGGTGTCTTAGAAGGGCATCACCGCTCACCCAGGCGACTGCAATTCTCGCGCGATGGGCGTCTCCTGTTCTCGGTCGGGGAGGAAGACGGAGAGTCCACTCCCCCAGAGGTGGGGATTTGGAACATTGAGCGACAAACAGCCATACGGCTGGGCGTCTGCCCTGGCTACTACCCATTGTTGGCGCCCGATGGACAAAGTATTGTCTTCTGTATGGAAGATGGCCATGTTGTGCGCGCTGATCTGGAAGACAGACCCATCGGCGACTTGACGGGTGAGATCGAGATTCAGCCTATTCTTGGCATAGCAATCTCGCCTGATGAGACGACAGTGGTGGCGGCCGATGGGCTGGGGAATATCGAACTGTGGGATACCAGAACGCGCGCCCGGTTGGCTCTGTTGCGGGTGCAAGAGGAGGAGACGCGCTTTCCCTATAGCGAGGTGATGGGGTTTTCACCAGATGGGCGCTGGCTGCTAGTGGATGCGCCAGACGGGCGTGGAGCGGCTCATCTCCTTTCACTGAGCCGGAGCGAGGATGTCGGCGCTCTGACAGGCGCCTGGGTGGCAGCCTTTGGAAGCGCCAACGCGAACCCGGAGGGATTTGCCTTCGCGCCACGTGGGCGGCTCCTGGCGCTGGCGACTGCGCGTGATCCAGGTATTCTCCTGGCGCGTCTGCCTGGCCTGGAACGCGGCCACCTCTCTTCCCTGGCTAATCGTATACTGGATACCAGCCGAGCGTTGGCCTTCTCGCCCGATAGCCTCTGGCTGGCAGAGGGAACCACAAGTCAGGGGCGAGTGGCGCTGTGGGATGTGCTCACCGGTCGGCTGGCCCTCACCTGGGAGGCGCATACCGACTATTACCACGCACTTGGTAGCGATCAAATCCCTGCACTCTTTGACCTGGCGTGGTCGCCCGGTGGGCGCTGGATCACTACGGCGGGATGGAGTGTGCAGCCAGGCAATCCCAAAGCACGGTACTACCGGGATCGCTGGCGAGAGACGCCAGTGATCAAGCTGTGGGAGGTCGAGCGAGAGCCGCCCTGGGAGACAGTCATTCCGCCTGCCACCTCGCTTGCCCCTCAGCCCGAATAGTTTAGGCGCCTCATTTCCCAAAAGTGGTATACTATACCTCAAAGGCGTACCTACCTCCTGAATAGGTGAAGGCTAGAGGGAAAGAGGCAGCGAAAATGGAGCACGTACAGATCACGAAGCAATTGCGTCTGGAGCGTGCCATCCTGATTGGCGCGTTCGCTGGCTGGAACGACGCAGCCAGCGCGGCCACCTGGGCGGTCAAGTTCCTGGTGAACCACTGGGACGCCCAGCCATTCGCTGAAATTGATCCCGAAGAGTTCTACGACTTCACCGAGGCGCGGCCCACCGTGCGCATCTCCGGTGGCGCGTTGCGCCGCCTGAGTTGGCCCTCCAATCGCTTTTATGTGTATCGTCCGAAGCAGAGCGGGAAAAGCGATGCCCTTGATAGGTTGATGGGGCTAGCAAGCGGAAATGGGCACAGCAGGAATGGGCATAGCAGCCCCCACAAAGGCGACGAGACGCCAAAGCTGCTGACGCCCACTGACTTGCCCGATACCATCAGCGCGCGTAGCGATGTGACGCCTATTACTCCCATCACGCCACAAACCGCCGAGGAAAAACAGGCGGTGTTGCAGGAGTCCGGCCCGCGTGATGTGATCCTCTTACTTGGCGAGGAGCCGCATCTGCGCTGGCGCACGTTTGCCAATGAGATCGTCGCCCTCTGCAAAGAGTTACACGTCGAAGAGGTTGTGTTGCTTGGCTCGCTGGTCGCCGAGGTGCCTCATACGGCTCCCGTGCAGATCAGTGGTGTGACCAGCCGCTCACATCTGCTCTCGCGTTTGCAAGAGGCGAACGTCGAACGCGCCAACTATTCCGGCCCGACAGGCATGCTCACTGCGCTACAAGACGCCGCGCGCAAAGAGGGGATCGCTACCACCAGTTTGTGGGGATCGGCCCCGCACTACGTCTCGGCGACGCCAAACCTGCCGGTCTCGGAGGCGTTGTTGCGCAAGCTCAATAGCCTCTACTCGCTTGACCTGCGACTGGGCGAGTTGACTCACGCCGCGCAGCGTTTCACACGCCGTGTCTCGACGCTTGTCGCCGAAGACCCCGATGTTTCGGCGTATGTGCGCGAACTCGAACAGCGTACCAGCTCTTCCGGCGGACGTAGCCCATTCAACGAAGGCTCCTTCAGCGACGCCTCAGGCATTCATCGCATCCCTATGGATGGCGAGTTGCCAAGCCCGGAGGAGGCTGTGCAGGATGTCGAGGACTGGCTGCGACGCTTCCGCGCCAATGGCGCCGACTAACAAGCTGACCATGCGATAGTATAGTAGCTGGATTGCCAGGCTGTCGCCATGATCGGCTATGCTCTTCGTGACCAGAAGTGGCGGCAGCGCGTCTGATCAGATACGACTTTTTCTCACCATTTTTGTCCCCAGCCTGACAGACGCCTTGCTTTGCTCAGCAAAACCAGGCAATCAGCGTGAAGTGAGTGGGAGCGCAGTCATCAGATCATCCGGTCACACAAACCACACATGAACTGTACACACTATTCACAGACAACCAACCGAGCGACAACTAACACACGAAGACACTTCAACGCCACAGCGAACACAGCGAACACAGCGAACACAACAAACACAACAAACACAACAACACATCGAGCGTATGCCTGTGCTCATCCAGCGTTATCCAGCACTCATCCGGCGATCTTCGAGAGCGAGCCACCGTCAGGCGATGCAGAATATATGGCGATTACCACCCGGTTTGCGCGCCACCTGCGCCCTCAATCGGGCGGTGGTGGTCTGGCGTCTGGTTGTCCTTTCTCGTGGTCGCGTTTGCCAGCAGAAAGTGACCCCACATGGAGACACGCAACCCCACCTCACGCAAACGCCGGTCTTCGATGTCGTCTGGTTTCAATGGCTTGCGTGGCGCGAAGAAAGCCCGCAGAACTCCTCGCCTGAACACTTCGGCGCGCCGAAGTGACGCCCCCACCGCCGTTCCTGCCCGACAGGGCGCGCCATTGCATGGCAGACACTCAGCCCCGCTGCTCCCTGGCGCCTCATTTTTCTCTGCGGGCGCCTCAACTCCCAGCGCCGATGATCTTGCCGACAATCTTGCACTGAGGAGAGCCGACCCAGCGGTTCAGGTTGACCAAAACGCCGATGACCCCAAGGGTGATGAGGCGGAGCAGGAGACGGCGGAACAAACGGTGGTGGTCTGGCGTGAGCAGACAGATCCGCTGAGCGAAACGGTCGCCGCTGACGCTGAAGAGGAGGAAGAGGAACGTAGCAAGCGCGCAGCAAGCAGTTGGTTTGTGGGAAGCGAGCGCCTGAGTGGGATTTGGCTGATCAGGCCGACGGCGCGCGAACGGCTGCGCGATTGGGTTTCGGAATGGGCGCCGTTCTCGTTACGCGAACAGGGCTGGTGGCGTGGCCTCTGGCGGCGCAGCCTGACGCGCGTAGGGATGATCGCCGCGCTCGCATGCGTTGTGGGGTTGGTTGGTGTGATCGCGTTTTATGTCTCGCTTGGCTCACGGGCTGCGGCAAACAACCTCCCCTCCATCAGTTCGCCCACGCCCGGCCAGAGCAGCCTGATCATCTCCTCTGCAACAAACATCACTGGCGCGACGCCCACCGTCCCCGATTATGAGATCGGCGTCTGGTCATCAGATGATATGCCGCTAGGTGGGCAGGTGACGATCTTCGCGCGCGTGACCCACCACTACGCCGGGGTAGCCGGCGTGAAAGTGAGCTTCAGCGTGCAGTTCCCCAATGGCAGCCTCGCGCGCTATGGGCCAGTCAAGACGGACAAAGTGGGGCTGGCCTCCGTGCTGGTGGGCTTTGGCGGCGTTGGCGCGGGGCAAATTATCTTCGTCACGGCGACAGTGACAGTGGGCGGCCAGAGCATCTCGGCTGATACCAGCTTCACCCCTGCATAAAACACTCCTCACCGAGCGGTTGCGACAAAGTTGCGACAGATACGCGATAGCAGCATGACATTGTGAGCATATGCTTGATGGTGGAAGACGCCCTCATCCCTGCCCCTCGTATAGGAAAGGGGAACCTGGGCCAGCACATTCGCTGGCGCCGACGAAGCCATCGGGGGCGAACAACACAAGGAGCATCATCACAATGGCTGACGCAACCATGACGCGCCCGTCGCCGCAAGCCAGCGCCCGCCGTGAAGCAGGCGCGGTTGTCCTGCGGACGCACGATCTCACGAAACGCTATGGCGAACGGCTGGCTGTCAACAACCTCAATCTCGAGGTCTATCGCGGCGACATCTTTGGCTTCCTGGGGCCGAACGGCGCAGGAAAAACAACCACCATCCGTATGATCCTGGGGCTGATCACCCCCACAAGCGGCAGCGTAGAGGTTCTGGGGCAGGATGTCGCTACCCATCGCGCAGAGGTGTTGCCACGGGTGGGCGCGCTGGTGGAGACGCCCGCGCTCTACCTCTATCTTTCAGGACGCGACAACCTGCGCGTGGTGGGCGACGCGCTTGGCGGCGTCTCGGACGAACGCATCCAGGCGGTATTACAGATGGTCGGGCTGGCCGCGCGCCAGAAAGATCGCGTGAAGACCTATTCGCTGGGCATGAAGCAGCGGCTCGGCGTCGCCATCGCGCTGCTGAACGATCCCGATCTGCTGGTATTGGACGAACCGGCCAACGGGCTTGATCCGGCGGGCATCGTCGAGATGCGCGACCTGATGCGCCGTCTGAGCGCCGAGGGCAAGACCATCTTCATTTCGAGCCATGTGCTGGGCGAGGTGCGCCAGATCTGCACACGGGTAGCGATCCTCAATCTTGGCAAGCTGGTCACGGAATCCACAGTCGAAGATTTGACACGCGGCCAGGGTGAGTTCGCCGTGCAGGTGGAACGCCCACGCGAGGCGCTGGCGTTGATGCAGGCGCAGCCCTGGGGCAAGAGCGCCCGCATTGACGAGGCGAACGGAACACTCATCACCCAGGCGCCCAACGGCTCCGGGCGCGACCTCAACCTCTTCCTGGTCAATCTCGGCTTCGCGCCCGCCAGCCTAATCCCCCAGACGCAAGACCTGGAAAGCATCTTCCTGACTTTGACCAACAACACCGCAGGAGAAGTGCGATGAATCCAAGTATCACAACGACAACGGCGAGTATCGCCCCCTCGCAAGCGCGCAGCCTCTCGCCAAGTTTTATTGGCCTGGTACGTGCGGAACTCTATAAGATGTGGGCGCAGTGGACAACGCGCATCCTGTTGGGGCTGGTCTTCGCCGCCACCTTCCTGCCCTATCTACTGTTGCTGGCGCGCTCACAGACAAAGACTGATTTCACTGCCCAGCCGCTCTACTGGACGTACAATGTCGCCGAGATTTCCCTGACCATCCTGCGCGTCTTGGGCGGCTTTGCGCTGCTGGTCATCGCCGCGCGCGCGGTAGGGCTGGAATACCAGCAGGGAACGATTCGTGTCCTGCTCTCGCGCGGAGTGGGGCGGGTGCAACTGCTGACGGCCAAGCTCACCAGCGTCACACTGCTGGCGATAGCTATGGTGATTGGCAGCCTCATCCTCAACAGCTTGCTCTTTCTGCTTCAGTTCGGTCTGATCTACGGCGCAGGCGACCAGTTCAGCAGCGCGTTTACCTCCGGCTTCTGGGCAAGCGTCTGGGCATATTTCCTGACTGTGCTGGTCAGCATGGCGGCGTCGATCTTGTTGGCAATTTGCGTCGCTGTGGTGGGGCGTTCGCTCAGCTTCGGCGTCAGCGCGGCGCTGAGCTGGTTCGCCGCCGACAACTTCGCCGTGCTGGTGCTGTTTTTCGTCTATCGCTTGACGCAAAACGATTTCTGGATCAAGCTGCCCGCCTATTTCCTCGGCCCGATTCTCAACCAGCTTCCCTCAGCGTATGTGCCTGCGCTGCTGGTACAGCATACCACGGAGTTTGGGACGACGGTCACTGCGCCACTTGGCGCAAATACCGTTGGGCTGACGCCGTTCGTCACCTACGACGCGACACACGCCTTTGTGGTCACGCTGATCTACTGCGTCGTCTTCGCCGTTACAGCGTACATCCTGACGTGGCGACGAGACGTGCTGGAATAGCGGCGATCTGTTCAACCTGTGGTTCACCCCGCTCTCACAAGCGTGAGAGCGGGGCTTTGTGTATATGTCTCGCGCCTCGCGCCTCTCACAGTGAACGTAGAACCATAGACAGTGTGACGCAGTTCACCCCACATGTGAGAACAGAAGGGCGCGTCTGGCGTAAGGTATTCATGATGGGTGAAGACAGAGGGCAGAAGGCGCGCAACAGTGTCGGCGCTGTATCCGCGTCGGGGCAACCTGCTGTTTTGATGTGGTATGCTCAACGCTGAGACGACGGGTGTGCGAGAACGCTACGCTACTTCGTTATTCTTAACATGGGCGAGCCAATCGAAACACGGGACTCCACCATAGGGAGACGATATCATTATGATTCCTACCGAGATCACCTGCCCGCGTTGTGGGTGGCGCAACGAAGCCTCCGCCCGGATGTGCGGCGGCTGTGGCATGCCACTGAGCCTGAACGACATGACCAACCCGCCATCGGCTGATGGCGCAACCGTCTATGTGCCCGATACGCCAAAGCTCTACTCAACCGGGCCAGACGCCAGCATCAACGAGACACAACCCACACCTCCGACCTCGCTCGGCATGGGCGGCGCCTACTCGCCTCTGTCACCTGCCACGCCCATCACTCCGATGACGCCCGTCACTCCCCGCCGCACGGCTCCTCCACCCGCTTATACGCCGGTTCCATCTTCGCCAACCGACCCATCGCTTCGGGCGATCACTGGCGATGGCGTCCCGGCGGCGCTGCCGTCGAGACGCGCGCGGAGCGGCTCTGCGGCTGGCTTCTGGGGGCGCTTTCTGCTGATTGTCGTCCTCGTACTGATCGTGCTTGGCGGCCTGGGCTACGGCGCCTGGGGGCTGTATGTCACGCCATCGCTCCATACCTCGGTGGATACCGAACTGTATGGCCGCCTGAAAACGCTGGTGAAGACGTCCTTTCAGACGGCCAGCGGCACGTATACGCTCACGGCAAGCCAGGCGACCGATGGACTGGGGCCAAGCGATTCGTCGCAGTGGGTGCAGAACCTCAAAATACAATTTTCCCCCAACGTCACCTACCTGGAGTTCAACTTCTTCGGCGATGGCAATGTCTCAACCGAACTGTTTGCCGAAAACGGGAGTTTTCATGCCGCAGGAACCATCGTCAACGGTTCGCTGAGCCTCTTTGAGTCGGGCAGGCAAATGGAGGCGACGATCAATCGGGCGCTTGCTACGTTCCCTCAAAGCGCCTATGTGGTACAGATGAAGACACTGAGCGGCGAACTGACGTATACCATCCGCTGAAGCTGAAGAAAAGGCCATCATCACGCATGAGAACTGTCTATCGCGCCCCTGCGCTTGTGCTTCTGGTTGTCGCCATCACACTGCTTGCCGCCTGTACCAACACCGACTACGTTCCCACCAATCAACGTCACCCTACTCCCGTGACCGGAACGTTTCAGGGCTGTCCGCCGCAGGGATCGGGCGGCGACCCACAACTGAATACGCTGGAAAATCGGGTGGATGATCCCGGCGAGGCAAAGTTTGCCCCCTACTCGCTCGACGCGCTCGAGGCGCTGACCGGCCCTGGCAATGAGATGGGGCGCAACCGGAGCAAATGGTCATCAGCAGATCTGAAGCAGGTGGAGCAATACGAGGGCTTGCCCGTGCAGACGACCGGCTATGTCGTCGCGATCCGCTATATCGGGCCGGAGCCTGTCAACTGCAACTCCAAAACCGCCGCGAACTACTATCTGTGGATCTCCGACAACGCCTCCGATCCGGCGTCGCTTGGCATGGTGACGGTGATCACACCACGGGTAATGGTGAACCGCCCCGGCTGGACGGTCGCCACGATTAAAAACCTCTACGGTCATTTCGTCCGCGTCAGCGGGTGGCTGCTCTTTGATCAGGAACCGCCAAAGGCTCTTGGTCTACCTAGCTATACCCCGTGGGAGGTGCATCCCATCATGCACCTCGACGTGGATGTGCATAGCCAGTGGGTTAATATCGATCAGACACCATTCGCGGGGTAGCAATCTGCTGGCAGGCGCCGCACAACCACTCAGGCCGCTGCGGCAGATACCAGCGGCTTGGTAGATCGGCCTCGATGGGGTACGCATGCTGGTTACACACATGGCGCCCGCACCGGCTGCACGTTTGCAGGGCGATATTCCGGCAACTTCGTGCGGCGCAGGTGGCCAGCGCGCCAGAGGTTTCGGCGTTGCGCTCCCTCTGGAGGGAGCGTGCGGCGCCATCAGCAGCTTGACGTGACTGTTGTTGGAAGCCAGGAATGTTCAGACGCATCGCCGATTACTCCATTCTTGTTGCCCGGCCACTACAGCCAGACTCTGAAGAGAGAGCGGTAGTCTTGTTTAGGATATATCTTGGGCGCTATTGTACCTGATCACGCCCTCGATTGCCAGTGTTTGGTTCCCGACTTAGGACTACTGGGGGATGGGTGAGATTCGCGCTCTCCGCTCCCCACGTTGTGACTACACGTACTGCTTGAACCATGCCATCATACGCCGTATCCAATCGAGCTGATGGTCATGCTCGGCGAAGCCATGCCCCTCGCGCGGGTAGACCACCAGTTCTGTTGGAACGGCTCGCTCCCGTAGCGCATAATAGAGCGCATACGCCTGATTGACCGGCACGCAGGCATCCTGCTCGCCGTGGATGATCAGCGTCGGCGTGACCAGACGATGAGCGTAGGTGATAGCCGAACGCGCGCGATAGACATCCGGCTGCTCGACGGGGTTCGCCGCCAGAAAGCGCATATCCCAATCACGAATGTTCGTCTGCGCATGGAAGCTATGGAAATCGGCGATGCCAGCTCCCATCACCGCCGCCTTGAAGCGGGTCGTCTGGCTGATCGCCCAGGCCGTCATAAACCCGCCGTAGCTCCAGCCAAAGATACCCATGCGTTTGGGATCCGCCAGCCCCCGCGCGATAACCTGCTCCACTCCGCGCATCAGGTCTTCGAAGTCCTTGCCACCCATATCGCCGAGCACCGCGTTGGCAAAGGCGACGCCGCGCCCCATACTTCCGCGCACGTTGACCCGCAACGTGGCGTAGCCCGCCGCTGCGTATACCTGTGTGACAAAACCGCCCCACTCATCGCGGAAGGCCGAGGTGGGGCCTCCGTGAACCAACACCAGCAGCGGTGGCGGCTCGTCTGGCGTCTTCCCGCCCTTCATGCGTAGCGGCGGCGTATAGAGCGCATCAATCGGCCAGCCATCCGCCCCCTCATAGCGCATCGCCTGGCTGGGGACAACCGCTAGCGTCTCCTCTTGAATGGGATTAAGGCGTGTCAGCCGACGCCATGCCAGGCCGGTTGGGAGACCAGACTCATTGAGGGTGAACGTTCCCAGGGTGATCTCGGTCGGCTGCGTCGCTGAAGAATGCGTCACGGCGCACAAGCGGCCATCAGCCGAAAGCGATAAACGCGGCCAGGCGCGCTCACCAATTAGGAAGTCCTCTGAGAGGGGGGTCAACGCGCCGTCGGCCTCACGAAGCACGCCAACCTGGTTGCCGAGGCCATCCCATCCGGCGTAGAGCAGATAAGCGCCGTCAGAAGTCCAGCGGAGCCAGCTTGGGCTGAAACCAATGCCGGGCGTCAGGTTGTGCGGCTTGCCGCCTGAGGCGTCTACCACAAACACATCACCACCCACAAGCCCACGATCGCTCCACTCGCCCGACACATACGCCACACGCGCGCCATCCAGCGACCACGTGAGCGCGCCAGCCTGCCCCTGGGGCTGCGCCAGTTCGCGCACGGCGCCGCCATCGGCAGAGGCGCTTCCCACCAGCCCGCGATACCAATCGGTCTCATCCGGCCCCACCGAATAGTACACGGCGAACGTCTTGCCATCCGGCGCCCAGGCGTATTCCCAGACTGTCAGGTTATCCGGTGTGACCGGCTGCGGCTGGCCCAAGGCATGCCCCTCCGTATCGAGGTAAACCGTCCACAGTCGGCGATGGCGCGATGGCGCGACGACGATGGGATCGCGCGATGGCTCCGGCCCTTCGAGCGAGGTAAAGGCGAGGCGTCTGCTATCGGGCGACCACGAAATATCGCCGACGCCGTTGGGCAACGCGCTCACACGCCAGGGCTTGCCCTCAGCTTTGCCAGGCGCGGGCATGATGAACACCTGCGGCTTATGGCTCACATCGCGCTTCTCGCGCTTCGCCTCATCGGCGCCATCGGTGTTACGCATGGAGATAAAGGCGAGCCAGCGCCCATCCGGCGACCAGCGCGCGGCATAGCTTTCGGCGCCAGCGGGGCTAATGGGTCGCGCCTGATTGATTCCCTGGCCGCTCGTCTCCACAATCCACACGCTGGCTTGCGCCTTTTGCTGGTCGGGCGGCCGCTGAAACAGCGTGAAAGCGACACGCGCGCCATCCGGGCTGATCTGCGCATCCATTGGCGCGCGCATATCGAGCAGCGCCTCAGCCGTCACCGGAAGGCGTGGCGTCCCCTCAACATGCGCCGAGTGCTCTGCGCCTGCCTTCAACGTCTCGTGTGCCTCGTCAGCCCGATGTCGCTTGCTCATGGAGCTTCTATCCCTTTCATATGGAACCAAACAGGAGGATGCGCATTTGCCATTTCCGATGACCCGCTTCGCCAGATGTATTTCCTGGCGCCGCGCTTGCAGTATACGCGCACGAAGAAGCTGCGCGCAATATAGGCAGACGCTCAGCGAGTGGGGTCTTGAGGTCTCAGGCGCGCCCAGACAGAAACACACACATAGCAGACACAGCAGGCGTAGCTGGAAGGAGCGCGAACGATGGCAATCACACAGGATCGCCGGGCGCAGGGTACACAAGCGTGGGAGCCACAAAAGAAAGGCAGCGAGGTCGCCAAACTCGAAAACACTGCCAAGCGCGATGCGCGTCCATTCCAGGCGTTTATGGCGAAGGTCAGCGCCGATGCTGTCTTCAACCTGGCCGGAAACCTGGCCTATAGCTTCCTGGTCTCCATTATTCCTCTGTTGCTGGTGCTGCTGGCAGTGGCTGGTCTGGTGATCGGGTCGCTCTCGCCTGCGGGGTTGCATGCCCTTGAAAACGGAGTCGCCAATGCGCTGCCCAGCGGCATCGGCCCCACCGTGATTCACGCCGCCACTTCCAAGCTCAGCAGTAGTGCAGGGGTTATCCTGATTATCGGCATTCTCTCGGCGATCTTCGCAGGCTCGCGCCTCTTCGTCGTGATGGAGTTCTGCCTGTCGGTGATCTACCGCATTCAGCAGCGGGAGTTCCTCCAGCAGAATATCGTCGCGATCCTCATGACGCTTGCCTTTGTGGTCGCCGGGCCAATTGTGTTTCTGGCATCGAGCGTGCCCACCGCGATTATCAGCCATGCTCCAACGCATTCTCTGGGCATCGTCAGCGTGCTGTTCTTCCAACTGCTCGGCCTGCTCATCGCTTTTGGCGTCGCGTTTGCGTTCTTCGCCATTGTCTATTATGTCGTGACCAACCGGCATATGCTCTGGCGGGAAGTGTGGAAAGGCGCTGCGGTGGCGGCGGGTCTGCTGGTGATCTACGAACTGCTCTTCCCGCTCTATGAATCGTTCGTGCTGAAGCCGGGAAGCTATGGCTCGTTGGCCGGTTTCCTTCTGCTGTTGCTGGCGTTCTTCTACTACCTGTCAGTCATCTTCCTGCTGGGCGCTGAGATCAACGCCTGGGCAACCGGGATACGTGACGCTGGTGGCGACTTTATGACCTACCTGCGCGATCAGGCAAGGCTTCAGCAGGAACGCCAAGCGCAAAAGCATGTGGGGAAGGGTCAGATACACAAACCGGCGCATAAGAAAGTCCACCCGCCCGCCATTGGGCAGCCCACACAGGCGAATAACGGCGCCCGCCCGGCAGGGAAAAACCGACATGGGACGCGCAGGAGCTCCACACGGCGACCAGCCACCCGCCAGACGGCGCTCACAGCCACCCCAGAGCATCGCGAGGGTCTCTCGCTGACGGCGACCATCCTGGGCGGCCTCACGGCGTTGGGCGTGCTGGCGTTACAGTGGCGCAAACGAACACGAGCCGCGTAAGCGCCCTTCCGGTCATACCACAATAGGACATCCGGTTGCTTGCTCTCCCCCTTCTTCGTCACGGAAGGGGGATATTGTGTCTCGTGGCGCCAAAGAGTGGTATGATACACTGACGGAACGCATATTGCCAGCCTGATCCAGCAAGTCCTAAGAGATGCGAGGTGAGGGGAAATGATCCGTTGAATACAGTGGTTATACCATTCCATGAGAGTATTTTGAGAGTGCTTGAGAATGTTGAGGAAGGGGCCGTCGCGCTCTACTCAGGTATGCGCTATCAGTCCAACGGGCGCCGCAGGATGCAGCCAGGAGTGAGTGATGGCGCAGGGGCGCAACGAAAGGCGAGAATATATGCGATGTTGGAACTGTGACGCGCAGCTCAGACCCGGCGCTCAGATATGCCCAAACTGCCACGCCGATCAAAATGTCGCCTATGGCGACTGGGATCAGTCGTTGCCCATCCCTGTGCGTCGCCCCGATCCACGCGACGCGCGGCGGCGCGACCCCGATGAGCGCGCCACTCGCGACCGTGGCCGAGACCGTAGTGATCGCGGTGATCGCGACGAGGAGTACGACCGCAGCGCCCGCCGCAGCCGGGATGACTACCCACCTCGAGAGCGGCGCGGACGCGATGACTACGACGACTATACCATGCGTGTGCAGTACGATGAGAGCGACGCCTATGAGCAGCGCCCTTCGCGTGACGCGCGCGAAAGCCGAGACGACTATGATGACCGTGGCAGCCGTAGCAGCCGCCGCGACAGATCGGGGCGATCCAACCGCGATGATCGCGATGACTCGGCGCCCTACGGGGCGTATGAACAATCGGACGAGCCTGATGATCGGGCGAATCGCTCGGAGCGTGTAGAGCGCCAGGGGCGCGAGGATGGAGGGCGCCGCGCGCGCTCCAGCGGCGACGAGTACGACGAACGCGGCGCACGAAGTGAGCGCGGTGGTGGGAGCGGACGAGACCGCAACCGTACACCAAAACCCCCGATATCATCCGCTGCCGATGATTCCCGCGAAGAACCTGCCTATACCGACGACTCCCTGGCTGCCCCGGCCTATCAGCCCAGCCGCTCAGGAGATCGCGACCGCCGCGACTCACGCGACTCACGCGATCCCTCCGGTAGTCGCGCGACTCCTCCGGCGCGCGGGCGGGCATCCAGCCCGGAGAATCGCCATGAGGGCGCCGACGCCTATAGTGACTATGAGCAGGATCAGCCTGCGCGAATCGCCGCCCGCGAGAGTGGGCGAAGCGGCGGCAGCGGACGCGACAGCTATCAGGGTAGTCGCGGCGCTCCTCGTGATGCGCGCGATGCGCGTGATCGCGGCCTGCCCGACCCGCTCGATGATCCACGCGCGCCCCGCCCATTGCGCACGAGCACACCCCTGCGCGATCAACGCGACCCACGAAGTGGCCGGAGCAGCCCCGGCCCGTCCAGTATGCCCGGCGGTATGGGCGCCTCTGGGAATCCAGGCGCCGGAAGGTCACGGTCGCGCGCCGACTACGAGGGCTACGACCCTGGCGCCGGTCGGCGTGACCCACGCGATCCACGCGACCGTAGCCTGCCCGGCCCGTCGCGCGGTGGCCCCTCCGGTGGACGGATGCCAAGCGGACAGGGCTACGTATCGGGCGGCGGTTCGTCTGGTTCGCCAGGCGGGCAGGGTTTGCCATCCAGGCGCAGCATGCAAGGCATGCAGGAAGATGATCCCTGGTCAACGCCTGGGGTGGTCAATCCGGGGATGTATGGATCTGGGGGACAGGTGGGCCAGCGTCCCGGGCGCCCGTCGCAAGGTGAGGCGCCACCTGCTGCAAAACCCAACCGCACACGTATGATTGCGGTAATCTTGTTGGTGGCGCTGGTTGTGCTTGGCATCGCCGGGGCGGGGTATCACTTTGCGCCGTACAGCATCAAAGCGAAGATCAAGCACTTATTGGGCAGCTCGTCAACAGTCAGCACGCCCACAGTCCCATCGTTCGCCACCTACACGCCAGGGCCGACGCCCACTGTGCTGCCTAACGACAAGCTAAACACCAGCCAAAGCCTGCGCTACAACATGGATTATCCAACGACATGGGAGCTTTCTTCCCTGACGAATACGACTCCTTCCGGCCAGACTGACCTGCTGGATGTCTATACGGCTCCCGGCTCGGTGGCGAGGATCACGATTGAGACAGGAACCGTCTTCGCGAATCTCACCAACGCCCAGGCCATTCAAGGCGAGGTGACGAACGCCGAGCAGGTTGGCGCACAGTTCACGCCCATCTCCAGCGCCACCCGCACGCAGCAGATCGGCGGCCAGACATGGCTGCGCCAGGAGTACAGCGTCACGCTGACCAAAACGCATACGCAGTTGCACATGGCGATCCTTGCAACCAATCACCTGGGACGCGAATATGTGATCACGCTGACCGGCGACGCCAGCGAGTTCACGCAGGACGACTCGGCCACCTTCGAGCCGATGCTCACCAGCTTCCGCTTTTCCTGATCCATTGGCAGGTGTGCAGGTGAACCGGCGCGTGCCCCGTTTGGTTATCTCCCCAGCGCACGCAAGTACGTCTGGTAAGCGTGTGGCCCGAAGCAGATAAAGGTGACATGCTCGATGTCGGGGTGTGTCGCCAGGAAGGCGCGCGTTTCCCTGACGGCAATGGCGGTCGCCTCATCCAATGGATAGCCATAGATGCCCGTGCTGATCGCCGGGAAGGCGACAGTACGCAGCCCATGCTGCGCGGCCAGCGCAAGGCTGTTGCGATAGCAGTTGGCCAGCAGTTCCGCCTCGCCGTGTTCGCCGCCCCGCCAGACAGGGCCAACCGTGTGGATCACATGGCGCGCGGGCAGGTGATAGCCCCTCGTGATCTTCGCCTCGCCGGTTGGGCAGCCACCCAGCGTGCGACACTCCTCCAGCAATTGCCGCCCCGCCGCCCGATGGATCGCGCCATCAACGCCGCCTCCGCCCAGCAGCGACGAATTGGCGGCGTTCACGATGGCGTCAACATCCTGCTCGGTGATGTCGCCTTGAATCACCTCGATCCGCGCGTCTACATTCGTATCGCTGGTCTGTGGTGTTGTCATGGCTCTCTGCTCCTCGTCTCGCTACACCAATCCCGCGCGCCGGGCAATCGCCAGCCGTCGCCGCTCGACGGTCAGCGTGGCGGCGTCAATCATTTGATCGTCAATCATCAGTGCGCCAACGCCCTGCGCCGTGTCGGCCTGCTCATAGGCAGCGATGATGCGCTGCGCCCGCGCGATCTCCTCGGCGGTAGGAGTGAAAGCAGCGTTGATGACGGGAATCTGCGCCGGATGAATAGCCCACTTACCCTCAAAGCCCATGCGCGCGGCCATCGTGGCGTCGCGCTCGCAGGCGGCAAGGTCACGCACCGCCAGCGTCACGCCGTCAATCGCGGCGATGCGGGCGGCCCGCGCAGCGACGATCATTTTTCCTTTGGCGTAGTTGTAGTAGAAAAACTGCTCCGCGCCCAACTCCTTCGCGCCGATGTCGCCCGCGAAGTCCATCAGGCCAAAGATCAGGCTGGCCATGCGCGGCGTCGCCTTGGCGATCTGCTCGGCGTGTAGCACGCCCTCCGCCGACTCGATCAATGCTTCTATGGTGATACGCCCCAGCGGCAGCCCCATATTCTGCTCGATCTGCGTGAGCAAGCGATCCACAAACAGCACATCGGCGGCGGCGTTGACCTTTGGGATCACCACACCATCAATTTGGGCGCCAGCCGCCTCAACCACATCAATCAGATCGCGATAAAAGTAGCGGGTGGAGAGGCCGTTCGGACGAAAGGTATAGAGCTTGGGCGGCAGGCTGGCGCGCTCGATGGTCGTGAGCGCCTGGATGACTGTCTGACGGGCGGCCTCTTTTTGCGAGAGCGCCACGGCGTCTTCGAGGTCGAACATCACCTGGTCGGCCGCGCTTGCGGCAGCCTTGTTCATCATAGCCAGCGAATGGCCAGGGCAGGCAAGCTCCGTCCGCCGGATCGGTGGGTCATGTGTGTTCTCGTTATCCATAGGCTCTCCCGCTCGCGGGCGCGTGAACGCGCGCCTGGAGGCTTGCAGCCACAAAGGCCGCCTAAAGAGCGGACGGTGCGGCCTAACTCTACAGAAAGCCACACACTACCGATCATACATCCGCGCGATCTCCTCCCAGCTTGGCGGTGGGCCAGGCAGAGCCGCTCCTGATACATTATGCAACGCATCGAGCATCAGCGCCAGATAGCGCAGGCGGAGCTGGCCGGTTCGCTGCTCATCGCCAAGGTGGATGGCCTGCAATTGCTCGAAGATCAGCGAGAGATCGCCGACGACGATCTCAGTACGCAAAACGCCAGCGGCTTTCGCACGGTCGAGAATCTGTTGGAGGAGCGCAGAGGCCCTGCGCCCCTCGCGATACGTCTCCTCCGTCGGCGTGAAGGCGCCAGCAAAGCGCGCTGTCAGCGAGTTTGTCCCTGTCTCCACACAGCGGCGCATGAAGCGCGTGAAGGCTTCCCACGGCTCGCCCTCGTCGGCCAGCGCCTTCTCTTCCTCTGCGATAAACCGCCGCAGGCCATCCAGGCTCAACCGCTGGATCAATTCTTCTTTGCTACGGTACCGCCGATAGAGCGCGCTGATCCC
This sequence comes from Pseudomonadota bacterium, assembly GCA_021324535.1. Taxonomy (GTDB): domain Bacteria; phylum Chloroflexota; class Ktedonobacteria; order Ktedonobacterales; family JADMIN01; genus JAJPIU01. The sequence continues at coordinate 14,893 of JAJPIU010000036.1, read as the reverse complement.
CACATTGGCGCGCTCGGCGACCGCCGCAATCGGCGCCTCCGGATCGGCGAGAAACACCGCCCGCGCCGCAGCGAGAATCAGTTGATCGTTGCGCGCCGCCTGGGCGCGTCGCCCGCTCAGTGGAGCCTTCGCCGAAGCGTCCGCTTCCCCAGTCTCTTTCGCTGTCTCCACTGACTCAGATGCCTCAGATGCCTGCATGCGCCATTGCCTCCCCTTTTGATCAATTTTCTTAGAAAACGGAACAAAGTATTCCCTTCCGATAAATTATATGGTATACTATGATTGTGGAACGGAGCAATCCGTTCCGAAAGTTTGGCTAAATCAGAACGAACAGGAGCCGTTGACATGCCCAAGAAAGTTACCTCTCAGGCGAAGTCTCAGACCACTGCGTCGAACAACGAGACGATCAAACCTTTCCGTGTGGAGATTCCCCAGGCCGACCTTGATGACCTGAGCTTGCGCTTGGCCCATACACGCTGGCCCGATGAGCTACCAGGCGTCGGTTGGAGCCGAGGCGTCCCGCTGGCGTATCTCTAAAGAATTGGCGGACTACTGGCGCACGACCTACAATTGGCGCGCGTGGGAAGCCCGGCTCAACGAGTTCCCACAGTTCATCACCACCATTGATAGCTAGAACATCCACTTCTTGCACGTCCGCTCACCTGAGCCGGACGCCCTGCCGCTCATCATCACACACGGCTACCCCGGTTCCGTCGTCGAGTTCCTAAACATCCTCGGCCCGCTCACCAATCCACGCGCTCATGGCGGCGATCCCGCCGACGCCTTCCATGTGGTCATTCCCTCGCTGCCTGGCTTCGGCTTCTCCACACCATTGTGTGAGCCTGGCTGGGAGATCAGTCGCACCGCGAAAGCCTGGGCTGAATTGATGCGCCGCCTGGGTTATGATCGCTACGGCGCGCAAGGAGGGGATATTGGTTCAGGCGTCTCCGGGACGTTGGGTCGCATCGCAGCCGATCATGTCGTTGGCGTCCATGTCAACACCGATCCGACCGCGATTGCCTTGATTGGCATGCCTATTCCAAGCGACCCGGATGAACTGGCTGCTCTCTCGGAAAGTGAGAGGCTACGCCTGGAACGTCTGCGCCAGCTCCAAAAAGAGGGGCAAGGGTACCTTCAGATTCAGTCTACACGACCCCAGACGCTGGCCTATGGCTTGACCGACTCTCCCACTGCCCAGCTTGCCTGGATCGCAGAGAAGTTCCAGGAGTGGACAGACAAAACAGCCGACTTGCCCGATGGTGTGGATCGTGATCAGATGCTTACCAACATCAGCATCTATTGGTTTACGCGCACTGGCGCTTCCGCCGCCAACTTCATCTATGAGGCCGCGCATGTCGCGCAGGATTGGTCGCCGTCTTCTGTCCCGCAGGGCATGGCCGCATTTGGCGCAGACGCCACCACCCGGCGCATGATCGATCCAGGGCACAACATCGTCCACTGGTCGGAGTTCGAGCGGGGCGGTCACTTCGCCGCAATGGAAGCGCCCGATCTGCTGGTGGGCGATGTGCGCGCCTTCTTCCGCCCGCTACGCTGATCAGGTTACAGTGGCGCACCGCCGAACCCAATCTCATTGCCATCGGGATCGCGGTACGTGATCTTGCGCACGCCGTTCGCGTAGCTTTCCCGTTTCATGGGGTCGAGTTCCCTCTCGGCAATCTTTGTGATGAGCGTATCGAGGTTGGCGACGAAGAGCGTGTGCATAGTGTGTCCGGCGTGTTCCGGCTGCTGCACAATGTACAAGTACCGATGCTCTGCAAGCTCACACACGGCCTCCGTGTCGTGTGGGAAGAATGAGGGTGGATAGCCCAGCAGCCGCTCGTACCATTTCAGCGCCGCTGCGTAGTCGGAGACTGGAACCCCCGCGAACAGGTCGAGATTCGTCGTCTGCATATGGCCTCCCTGGCCGATGTAATAATCATATTGAGTGTCTCCTCTCGTTTAGATTGATCCGACGATTGCCATACGCCACATCCTTCGCCCCAGAAGAGTCGGCGCCGTCCGCTCTCTAGACAGCCTTCGTGGCGCCAGCCCCTCGCGCGATTTCAATCGCCCACCGCACTGTCTGTCGCCCCGACGCAAACTTGCCAGCTACCGCGCCTGGGCGATAGCTTCCAGCGCGTCGGGACTTTCGAGCGACGAGAGATCCCCTAAGTCGCTCTTGCCCAGGTGGCGCGCGCGAATCAGGCGGCGCAGCACCTTGCCGTTTCGTGTCTTGGGGATCTGCGTCACGAACAGCACGCTTTCCGGCTTGAGCGCCGGGCCAAGCGCCTTCACCACCTCGGCCTTGATCTCGTCACGCAGCGCATCGCTTGGCTCAACGCCTGGGCGCAGCACCACAAACACCACCACTGTCTCGCCCTTGATGGGATGTGGCGCGCCAATCGCCGCCGCCTCGCTCACAGCGGGATGCGTCACCGCAGCCGATTCTACCTCCGCCGGGCCGAGCCGCTTGCCCGCCACTTTGATCGTATCGTCCGACCGCCCCAGGATATACCAGAAGCCATCGCCATCCACCACGGCCCAGTCGCCATGTGTCCACATGCCGGGGAACCGCTGCCAGTAGGCCGCCTCGTAGCGGGCGGCGTCTTGCCAGAAGCCGCGTGTCATGCCTGGCCAGGGCTGGCGGATCACCAGTTCGCCCACCTGCCCGTGTACAGATTGCCCGTTGTCGTCCACCACGTCAGCGGCCATTCCGGGCACCGGCCCCGCGAACGAGCACGGCTTGATCGGCGTGATAGTGGTGCAGGCGACGATGCCGCCCGATACCTCAGTGCCGCCGGAATAGTTGATGATCGGCGCCCTGCCGCCGCCCACCACCTCGAAGAACCAATGCCACGGCGCGGAGTTCCACGGCTCTCCCGAGGCGCCCAACACGCGCAACGCGCTCAGGTCATGCTGGCGCACCATCTCGTCGCCATGCGTCATCAGCGAACGGATCACCGTTGGCGCGACACCCATCACCGTCACCTCGTGGCGTTCGGCCAGCGCCCACAGGCGATCAGGCGCGGGATAGTCGGGCGTGCCCTCGTAGATCACCAGCGTCGCGCCCAGCATCAGCGTTCCGCTGACGGCCCACGGTCCCATCATCCAGCCCATATCGGTCAGCCAGAAGAGCGTATCATCCGGCTGCACGTCGAAGCAGTGCGCCATATCCTGCGCACCCTTCACGGGGAAGCCGTCGTGCGTATGCAGCGCCCCTTTGGGGCGACCCGTCGTGCCGGAGGTATAGATCAGCATGTAGGGGTCTTCGCCGTCGGTGGTCAGCGTCTCACAGGCGGCTGATTGCACAGGGATCAGTTCGTCCCACCAGCGGTCACGGTCGCTATCCCACGGCGTCTGGCTGGCCGCGCCGACGCGCCGCACAACCAGCGTATGCTCAACCGACGGCGCGTCTCTCACGGCGGCGTCGGCGGTCGCCTTCATGGGAACAATCTTGCCGCGCCGATAAAAGCCATCGGCGGTGATCAACACCTTTGCGCCACTGTCTTGCAGGCGGGTGGCGATTGCCTCGGCGCCATAGCCGGAAAAGATGGGGGTGAAAATTGCGCCGAGTTTGCCACAGGCCAGCGTCGCCGCCACCGTCTCAGGAACCATTGGCATATACACGCCCACGCGGTCGCCCTTGCCCACACCCAGCGCATGCAACGCGTTGGCCGCCTGGTTTGTCAATCCCTCCAACTCGGCGTAGGTCAGCTTCATGACGGCGCCATCCTCGCCCTCCCAGATCAGCGCGGTCTTGTGGGCGTTGGGGCCACGCGCATGCTGATCCAGCGCGGTCTCCACGTAGTTCATCTGTCCGCCGACATACCAGCGTGTCCAGGGGATACCACCCGAGGTATCCATCACCTGGGTGTATGGACGCCGCCAGACCAGCCCCAGGTCGTCGCTCACTGCGTCCCAGAACCAGGCGGGATCATCGTTGGCGCGCTGCAACAGGGTGGGATAGTCGGCGATACCGTGCCGCCGCATGAAGCGCAGCAGTCGGCTCGTTTCGAGGTAAGCGTCGGTTGGCCGCCAGGCAATAGGCTCGTTCAGGCTTTCCCAGTTCTCGGTCGCGTCCGCGCCCGTTGTTCCCGTTGCATGTGGTTCGCTCATTGTGCTGACCTCCTCGTCCTCACGTCGCTGGCCGCTCGCCGATGAATAAGTACATGGCGCGCTTGGCTCTTGAGTGTCTTTTTCTAGAGTGTACAACACATTGCGATGCGTGTGGACGAGGCCGCGTCAATCCGCTTCACTTCGCCATATCCTGACCATGCGCATCCCACCAGCCACGCGCGGCGGTAAGAAACGCTACAGCGTTCGCCAGCGTAGCCAGCCCTGGCTCAACCGACGGCGGCTGTTGATAATAGGCGACGACGCTCGCATAGAAGGCATGGATGGTACGCGCCAATTCGCCTTCAGGCGCCAGCAGCGCCATCACCTGGCGCTTGGGCAGCCGCCAGCCGCGCGTCCCCTCGCCCTGCTGAAGCGTCACGATATGGTTGAGCGTTGGCCAAACATCCGTACAGGCGAAGCGAACTGCGCGTTCCAGCTTGCCGCCGCCATGTTCAAGGAAGGCATGCGCCATATACGCCGGATAGGGCGAGAGCGCCGAGAGCGCATTGCACGCCGAACGGTGAAGCTGCGCGGCGGTGGCTTCGGCAAACGGCAGCCGTCCAACCAAGAGATGATACGCGCCCGGAACAAGATCAACATAGTCAGGCTGGGGATGCGGCCCACGCGCATAGCTTTGGATGTATTGGAACGGCGCTGGATCGATCTGTGCAAGGTCACGCTGGATCGCCATGCCAACCGCAAGTGGCAACTGCCCGTACTCGGTAAACGCCTGTTCATCGAGAAACAGCTTGAGGTCGAGATCGCTGCATCCAGGAATGGCATCGCCCTTGTAGGCCGAGCCATGCACGATCAGCCCAATCAGCCACGGTCAGTAAACACGAAATGCGCTCCTCCCCGCATTGTTGGTCAATTCTAGCCAGGACTAAATACATTGCAAGCTGCTTCGAGCAACTTTGTCGGAGGTCAATCGTCATTAGAGTAAGTTTTGGCAAGCGATCATACCGTCGTCCATTGTTTCAGAGTGAGGAAGAGCCATCTATGGCAACCACAGCTACATCGGTCACAGCGAAATCCACAGCGCCAGCCATATCAACAGAGGCGGCGCAAAAAGTGGGGCGAGATCGCCACTATATCTACACCCCGGCAAGCATAGGAGCCTGGGCAGCGGATATAATCACCGCGTTTGTCGGTTCGTGGCTTTTTGTCGGCATTCACGCCGTCTGGTTCATCCTTTGGATTGTGCTACGTGTCGAAGCGTTTCCCTATGGGCTGCTCACGCTGCTCGTCAGCCTGGAAGCCATCTTCCTGAGTACGTTCGTGATGATGAGCCAGAACCGCGCCTCAGAGCGTGATCATATTCGTGACGACCACGAGGCAGAAGAGGTTGACCTGCTCTATCAGATCAATCGCCAGCAGCTTGAAATCCTCACGTTGTTGCGCGCGAACCTCTGCCCAGAGGACGCCGAGAAGATCGCGAAGCAATTGAACGCGACAGCCCTCACGACGACGCGCACAACGCAGGTTGGCAAGCCGAGCGGCGCTGGAGCGGCCAATGGGAATGCAAGCGGCAAGTCTGCCGCCCAGGCCGCAAAGGCGACAGCCGCGCCCACACACCGCAAACGCTAGCGTGCTTCATTGCGCGCGCTGTTGCGCTTGCGCAGACGGGGCAGCGTAAACGAGAAGACGCTGCCCTTGCCGACGACGCTTTCCACCCCCATCGCTCCGGCGTGGCGCTCGATAATCGTCTTGCAGATGGAGAGGCCAAGCCCCAATCCTACGCCCGATCCGTCGCGCTGCACGATGCCCGGCGCACGATAGAACCGCTCAAACAGATGGCTTTGTTGCTCGCCGGTGAGCCCTGGCCCTTCGTCGTGTACCTCCACACGCACACTGGCCTGTCTCGCATATGCGCGCACAACCACAGGGCAATCCGGCGCCGAGTATTTCAGCGCGTTCGTCAGCAGATTCGTCACCACCTGGACGATGCGGTCGGCGTCCGCCATCACCTCCATTGAAGACCTCTCAGGCGCCACGAAGCTGATCATCCGATGAGGCCATGCGGCCCGCTGCGTCTCGATAGCATCGCGCACGATCTCCACGACGTTGCATGGCTCTGGGCGCATCTCCAGCTTTCCGGCGGAGATACGCGAGACATCGAGCAGATCGTTGATCAGCCGATCAAGCCGCTGTACCTGTCGCTCCGTTCGTTCGAGCAGGTGGTGATACCGTGCGACAGCAGACCGCTCCGACCCCTTGAGTTCATTGAGCCAGGAACGCAGACCTCGTTCGCTCATCTGCACATTCGCCATCAAGCTGGTCATCGGCGTCTTCAGCTCATGGCTGGCAACGCCGATAAACTCGTCCATCCGCTGATTCGTCGCCTGAAGGGCAAGCATCTGGCTTTCACGCGCCACCCGCTCATTCAACAGCCGCTCCCGTTCGAGCGCCAGACTGATGAACCCGACAACTCCTTCGGCCAGATCGATCTCTTCGGCGGTGAACGTCATCTGTGGCGCACACGCGTTCATGAGCAGCGCGCCATTCACCTCATTTCCGATGCGCAGGGGGATGATCACCGCCTGGGTCGAATTGTAGAACGTGCCACGTTCTTCATAGGGTGGATGCGCCAAATCCATAATGACCGGCTGCCCTGCGGACAATTTCTCATACTCCTCCGCATGCGCCAACTCGCGCAGCTCATGCCCAATGACACGCCGCCGCAGCTCTGCTGCTTGCTCATTCGTGTACCCAACAAGCGCCAGAACATTCAGCGCCTTTGTCTGTTCGTTTTGGCTCAGCAGCGCCAGCATAGGCACGCCAAGGATATGCTGCGCCACCTCGATCATTTCGTGATAGAGGGTAGCGCCAGGGAACCGGCCACCTTCCAGCAACATGCCCGCCATGCGCAACAACGTATCGAGCGCCTGGCGAGTCTTCGTCTGCTCCTCCCGGCGAGTACGGAAGATTTCGAGGCGCGCGGCGACTCGGCTCAAGACCTCGCGTGCGGAGAACGGCTTGATCAGATAGTCATCCGCCCCCGCCGAGAGACCCTCGATGGTCGCCTCTTCGCCCGCCCGCGCCGAAAGCAAGATGATGGGCAGCGACGCCGTGCGCGGCTCGGCTCGCACACGCGCAATCAGTTCGAAACCATCCACCTCCGGCATCATCACATCGCTCACCACCAGATCGGGGGGATCGGCAAAGATCCTCTTCAGCGCCTCGGCGCCATTGGCCACCGCCGTCACCTCATAGCGCGCGCCGAGCAGTTTAGTAAGATATTCGCGCATATCGGCGTTGTCGTCCGCCAGCAGGATGCGCACGCCCCTGAGTGGCATGTCCCGCTCTTGCACAAGCTGCGGCGTCACCAGATCGGTCCGGATGGAGGGAGATGACGATCCAGGCGCCCACCGCTCCGCCTCTTCGAGGAACATCTCCGCCCTCGCCGCGGTTGAGGCAAGCCGCGCAACGGCGCCAACGTGGTCGCCGGGCAGATGCGCAAAACCGGTTGGCACGCGCACAGTAAATGTCGTTCCAGCATTCTCTCGGCTCTGTACAGTGATGGAGCCACCATGCAAGTGGACGAGTTCCTGCACAAGCGCCAGCCCGATGCCTGACCCTTCATGCGTGCGCGCCCGCGTGCCCGCCACCCGATGGAACCGCTCGAAGAGCCTGGGAAGCTCGGCTTTCGGTACCCCCACACCGGTATCGCTCACGCTCAACTCTGCCTCGCCGCCACGCATACGCAGGCGCACGGCGATCTCACCCTCAAAGGTAAACTTATAGGCGTTCGAGAGCAGGTTGAGCACGATCTTTTCCCACATATCGCGATCCACGTAGATCGGCTCCGGCAGTGGCGGACAATCGATCTGGAAGGTCAGTCCGGCCTTTTCAATGAGCGAGCGGAACGAGCTTGCCAGATCGCGGGTCAGCGCCGCCAGATCGGTTGGCATGTAACTCGCCTGAATGCGTCCGGCTTCGATCCGCGAAAAGTCCAGCAGGCTGTTGACGAGTTTGAGCAGCCGATGCGCATTGCGGAGAATGACCTCCTGGCGGGCGAGTTGCGTCGGTGGCAGCGGCTCGGATTCATCGGCCAGGCTATCGGTCAATGGCCCCAACATCAGCGTCAGCGGCGTGCGGAACTCGTGGCTGACATTGCTAAAGAACGCCGTCTTGGCGCGGTCGAGCGCGCTCAACTCCTCAGCGCGTCGTCGCTCGGCCTCGTAGGCGTGCGCCGCAGCCAGGGCTGTAGAAAGATGGCCGGTGAGCAGCGCGTAATAAGCGTCATAGTGTACGCCAAGCGCCAGACGCGGACTGACCCCGGCGATCCAGATCAGCGTGGGTGTGTTGAGTCCAGGCTCAATCACAGGGATGATCAGGGCTGTATGTGAGATGAGCGTTGTTTCACATGGGAACGCTCTTCCCCGCCAATCAATTGTTGTTACCGTCTGCGGCTGATGGGTCGCCAGCGCCTGCGCAACGGGCCAGGGCGCGTCATGCGCATCGCTTTCCAGCGTCTGCGGGCTGAGGGGTGTTCCAGGCGCTATATTGCTCGCGCCGCAAAATGTCAGCGTCTTGCCATCAGGTTCCATCCGGTAGAGCAACGAGAAAGGAATATCGAGTGTGTTCTGAGTCAGCAGCCGAGCCGCCCGTGCGCACACCTCCTCCGTCGTGCGCGCATCCACCAGCGCGCCCGCCAGCTCACTCGCAAACCTGGCGCGCCGCTCGGCCAGCACGCGCTCGGTTGTCTCGGTGACGGCGGTAAACACACCAACAACCTGGCCTCCTTCATCTTCGATAGGGCTATACGAGAACGTAAAGTAGCATTCTTCCTGATACCCGTTCCGTTCGAGCAAAAGCAGTTGATCGTCCGACCAGGTCGCCTGTCCCGTCTTCAAGACACCTTCGAGCATCGGGCCGATAATGTCCCAGATCTCCGGCCAGACCTCGCGGCCAGGTCTGCCAAGCGCCCAGGGATGGCGCTTGCCCAACACGGAGCGATAGGCGTCGTTATAGATCTTGACCAGATCGTTTCCCCACCAGATGAGCAATGGATGACGGCTCGTCAGGCAGATACGCAGACTGATGCGCAGGCTCTGCGGCCACACCTCGATTGGGCCAAGCGTGTTTTGCGACCAATCGATCTCAGAAAGCATATGCCCGGTTTCGCCACCACCTCGAAACAACTGATCGGTAGCAGAGAGAGAGGAAGAATGACCAAATTGTTCCATCTAGCGATCCTTTAGCGGTATGGGCTACGGGCTGGCTGGTATTCAACGCGCCAAATCAGGCGCCTGCGCCGCTTCCTCCATCCGCTGAGGCTGCTGATGGAATCTACTGGCTGCCTGAATGACCGCCTTGACGATGATGGCGCTGGCGCTCATAAGGGGATCGCCTTCTTCCTGGCGCAGATCAATCAACGCTTGAAAAAATGCCTCGCGCTGGCTGGGGGGAATCGAGATATTCAAACTGGCCTTGCTCAGCCGCTTCTCGGTGGGTGAGCGCATAGAGGGTGCTCCTTTCACATAGGCATCGCCGCTACGCTAGCAACTTATATGCCGAACACGCAACACGTCAATTTGTCATTCCGGCGCGCAGAGAGGGGCGCACGCGCATAGTGCACGAAAGGACGCTCGAAACGTGGAGTTCCGTCTGCTGTCCCATCTGCTCTGCCATGTTGCGCCATTCGTCGCGAAACGTTAGTATAGTAGCGACATGGCGCAAGTATACACCAGACACATCAGGCGTAGGCGTAGAAAGGTGGTCGCTCTTGGCAGGACAAGTCATACCTCACCATGACAATGCGACGGCGCTGGCGAAGATTCCTCTCTTCGCCAATCTTGACCCTGAGGGCGCACGCGAATTGGCCGCCGCGCTGAAATCGCGCGCATTCAAGCCAGGCGAGGTGATCTTTCATCGCGACGACGCCGGACAGGTGCTCTATCTGATCCGTGAGGGGAAGGTGCGCATCTATATCACCAGCCCCGAAGGGCAGGAGGTGGCGCTTGCCCTCTTTGGGCCGGGCGATACGTTTGGCGAACTGGCCCTGCTCGATGGGCAACCGCGTTCGGCCAGCGCCGTCGCCGTTGATCCGGTCGAAACGTATACCTTGCAGCGAAGCGACTTCATCAACGTCGTCTTGCGTCGTCCGCGCGTCGCCATCCAGGTGATGAACGTGCTCTCGCGGCGCCTGCGCCAGACCGATGAGATGATCGAAAACTTGCTCTTCCTGAATGTGCATGGTCGCGTCGCGAAGAAGCTGCTCGAACTGGCCGAGACGCATGGCGTCAAGACGCCGGAAGGCATCCGTATAGATATGCGGCTCACCCAGAGCAACCTTGCCGCGATGGTAGGCGCCTCGCGCGAGAGCGTCAACAAGGTGATTGGCTACTTCGCCGACAAGCAATACATCAGCATCGAACGCCGCCAGATCACCATTCTGCGGCTGGCGGAGTTGCGCCGCCGTATATACTAGAAATATCCATTCGCATTGGATGTCAGAGTCGCAGCCAGTCCGGCTGTTTGAGTAGAGGATTCGCGGAGAGAACGCCTGATGAGATCGCTGATTGCCATTCCAACCTATAACGAGCGCGAGAACCTTCCGCCGTTGATCGAGCAGGTGTTCCACTTCGCTCCCCGGACGGACATCCTGGTCATTGACGACAACTCGCCCGATGGCACAGGCGCGCTGGCAGATATGATCGCCAGCCGCAATCCACAGGTGAAGGTGATGCACCGCCCCGGCAAGATGGGGCTTGGCGCCGCCTATGTGGCTGGCTTCGAGTACGCCATCGCCAATGGGTACGACTACGTGTTCGAGATGGACGCCGACTTCTCGCACGATCCCAAGTATCTGCCCGACTTCTTCCGCCTCGCGCCCCAGGCCGAGCTGGTCATCGGCTCCCGCTATATCCCTGGCGGCTCCACACCCAACTGGTCGGCAATGCGGCGGTTTATCAGTGGCGGCGGCAACATCTTCGCGCGTGCGGTGTTGGGCATCCCTGTCCACGATTGCACCGGCGGCTATCGCTGCTACTCTACGTCGGCGCTACGCGCGCTCAACCTGCGCGCTATCAGTGCGCAGGGCTACGGCTTCCAGATCGAGATGGTCTACAACATCTGGAAGAGCGGCTTCCGCATCCGCGAAACGCCCATCTCGTTTGAGGATCGGCGGGTAGGCAAGTCGAAGATGTCACGCAAGATTTTCATCGAGGCGTTTACCTGGGTGCTGAAGACGCGCTTCACCAGCGACAAAGCCGTGCGGACGCTGCCACCCCAGCAACCTACGCAGCAGCCCGAACAATCCAATGCCGTGCGCCAGGGCTGGTAATCTCCAGGACGGTCTACCCTGGCGGCCAGGCCAGCTTGCGGCCACCAAGCAGGTGCAGATGCAGGTGGAACACACTCTGGCCCGCGTCCGGCCCAACGTTCCACACGAGCCGGTAGCCGCTCTCCGCGATACCTTCCCGCTGTGCGATCTGCTTCGCGGCATGGACGAGCGCGCTAAGGATCGCGCTGTCTTCCGCCTCCGGCGTATTGATTCCGGCGATATGTGTGCGGGGGATAATCAACACATGGGTGGGCGCGCCAGGATTGATGTCGCGAAAGCCAATCACCTTCTCATCTTCGTAGACGCGCGTTGAGGGGATGGCGCCCGTCGCGATTCCGCAGAAGAGGCAGCCCTCGGCATGCTGTTCGGCCATCTGTATGATCCTTTGCTTCTGAACATCTCTGCCGCTTATGACTTATGATATGACTTACGAAACGTAAGGCGCTTGCGAGCGCATCGTCTGAATGAACTCGTTCGGGGTCGCGTTGAAACGCTCACGCAGGAAGGCGCGCCCCAACGGCGTGAAGATCAATACAGCGCCTCGCGCGATGTTGCGCTGCACGCCCGCCAGCACACGCGCCTCGCCCCAGAGAGGGAAACGCCGCAGCCGCGCGTTGGCCGCCAGACGCAACAATGTCGCCAGCGCCACCACAGCAAACACAACGCCAAGCTCGGACAATGGCGACTGATCAAGCCCGGTAATCGGCTCTGGCCGCGCCACAAACAAGCTAACATCGGCGACGCTTGCCAGCGCCAGTCCGGCGGCGACGAATTGCGCCAGGCGCAGTCCCCTTCCCGGTTGACGCAGCGCGATGACGATCAGGCCAAACGGCCCCACTCCCCAACAGATCAGTGAGGGATTGCGCGCGATAGCCAACGCCCAGTACACACCGTGGTAGACTATCAGCCAGACGACGATCATCAGCGCCAGAGAGAGCAGATTGATATGCGCCCCAGACGAAATTGCCATGGTCACGCCATCCAGGCCAATGGATTGCGGCGCGCCTGGAAACGCCGAACTGAATGGAAAGACCTGACTGCCCACAATCTCCTCCCGCTCAACCGGCCACGTTGTCGCTTGCGCCACCAGTGGCGCCGTCGTCTGCCTGCTCGTTCGCTGGCGTCCTTGTTTCATAGTATACGCCAAAAAGCGAGCGAATGTGATGTGTGTCCGCTCAGCATTTGTGATACGATGAACAAAACGTACCAAAGCGGCATTTTTCCTGGGCGAAGAGGCATAGCAGTGGCGGAGCGCACATTCACAGCATATATTGAGTTTGACGAGGAAACGCAATTGTTTGTTGGCGTTGTTCCAGGGATAACCGGCGCGCATACACAGGGGGCGACATTGGACGAGTTGCGTGGTAACCTGAAAGAGGTGCTAGAGCTATGTTTGGAAGAGCAAGGCGCCAACGCTTTTATCGCCATGCGGATGGGCGCACAACGACTGTTCCTCATCACGTTAGGCGCGATCTTTCACGCCCACTTGTTCAAGAGATACTCAAAGAAATCGGCCTTTCATCAGATGAGTTCAAGGATGTACTCGATAGCATATAAGTGTGTCTGTAAGCACACACTGGAGATGTTCGGTAGGACAAACAGGCGAACACAAGCTCAATCCCCCTCCTCGACGTTACGATCCCTCGGTGAGAGCAGCTAGCCAAAACGTCCCCCTTGCTTGACGCAGATGGGACAGACGTTCTATAATACAAAGGATCGCCTGGCGCCGGAGATGCGCTCATCTCTCCCTAACGATACTCGTTTGAACACTCTGGCGCGGGCGATCAGCCTGTCTCATCCCAACCAATTCATCGCCTGTGCGCCTGGAACATCGTTCCCGACCAACATCACCGGAAGGCTTTGTCCATGCCGCTTGATCATATCGCCGTGCGTGGCGCGCGTGAGCATAATCTCAAAAACATTGATGTCATCATCCCACGCGATGAACTCGTGGTCATCACTGGTCTTTCCGGCTCCGGCAAGAGCAGCCTCGCATTCGATACCATCTTCGCCGAGGGGCAACGCCGCTACGTCGAATCGCTCTCATCCTATGCGCGGCAGTTCCTCGGCCAGCTTGAAAAGCCCGATATTGATCATATTGACGGCCTCTCGCCCGCCATCTCAATTGACCAGAAAAGCACCTCGCGCAACCCACGCTCCACCGTTGGCACCGTCACCGAGGTCTATGACTATCTGCGCCTGCTCTATGCGCGCATCGGTCATCCCCATTGCCCCAACTGCGGGCGTGAGGTCAGCCAGCAGACCGTGCAGCAGATCGTAGACGCTGTGACCGGCCTACCCGACGGCACGCGCCTCATGTTGCTTGCGCCGCTGGTGCGCGGACGCAAAGGCGAATACAAACAGGTCTTCGAGGATATGCGGCGGGCAGGCTACGTGCGTGTGCGTGTGGATGGCGAGGTGCATGACCTCAGCGAGACCATCGAGCTTGACAAAAACAAAAAGCATACCATCGAAGTCGTGGTGGATCGCCTGATCATCCATCACGAGGCGCAATCTGACGCCTCTCTCACTACCTCAGACAATGATCACCACGCGCCCGATCCTATCGCGCTCTACAACGGCGGCGCCTCAGCCAATGGACTGCGCAAGGTGGCCGAAAGCACAGCGGCGTATGCGGTTGATAGCGCCAGTTCTAACGGCGCGGTAAGCAACGGACACACGCCAAATCTGGTGGCCTCGCTTGGCTTGCCTGCCGAAAGCATGGCGCCCGCCGATGGGCGCGACGCCGCTACACCGCCGCCGGTTGACCCGGAGACCAGCCAGCGGGGCCGCGTGACCGACTCCGTGGAGACGACGCTCAAGCTGGGTGGCGGCGTGATCCTTGTCTCGATCATTGGTGGCGAGGAGCGGCTCTACTCCGAGCATTTCGCCTGCGTTTATTGCGGTATCAGCCTGGAAGAGATCGCGCCGCGCAGCTTCAGCTTCAACAGCCCCTATGGCGCCTGCCCTGAATGCACGGGGCTTGGCTCCAAGCTGGAGGTTGACCCTGAGCGCGTCGTCACCAATCCCGACCTCAGCATCGAGGAGGGAGCGATTCTGCCGTGGAACCGCATCGCGGGCATCAGCCAGTGGTACGAAAAGATACTGCGCGCGGTGGCCGAACGCTACTCCTTCAGCCTGACCACGCCCTGGAAAGAACTGAGTGAACAGGCGCGCAAGGTTGTCCTCTATGGCACAACCGACGAGGTTTCGTTCCAGTATCGCAACCGCCAGGGCATCCAGCGTCGCCATTCCACCACCTTCGAAGGCGTTATTCCCTACCTTGAGCGGCGCTACAGCGAGGCCAGCGAGAACGGACGCGAGGAGATCGAGCAGTATATGTCGGCGCGTGTCTGTCCCGCGTGTCACGGCGCGCGCCTCAAGCCTGAGGTGTTGGCCGTCACGGTGGGCGAGCGCAACATCGCCGAGGTCAGCGAACTCTCGATTGTCAACGCGCTCCGCTTCTTCGAGGCGCTTGCGCGCGAGCCG
>JAJPIU010000069.1 GCA_021324535.1 Pseudomonadota bacterium | reverse complement strand
GCTATTGAGGAAACACGCCTCGTAGACGAACTCCTCGAACTCGGCCAGTGACATGCCCGCTTCCTGCGCATACGCCTGAGTGGGGTAGAGCGTCAGGCACCAGCGGCGATCAGGCTTTTGGAATTGCCGGTTAAGTTCACGAAAAGTGCGATTGAGCGTCCCCTGACGTTTGGGATCAATCGAGGTGAACTGGCGGGTGTTCATCTCGCTCTGGATGGTCAGTTGCACGTTGACATGCTCCAGCAAGGCGCGCTGGATGGGGCTGATCCAGCTAAGCTGCTCGTCATTGCCCTCGCGCAGCAACACCTCGCGTGTGGAGGAGAGGCTGATGATGGGGATTGGATTGCCACCTGCCCGCAAGATTTCGCGGCAGACCTCGGCGACGAGTGGCTCGGCGGCGGGTGTCGCATAGACGGCGACGGCCTCGCCCGCCTGCACTTCCAGACAATAGCCGACAAGTGTTTTTGCCCAACGGGTGATGCGCTGATCCATAGCTGTTTTTCTCCAGGAAGAAATAGTGTACTCAGGGTGAGCCAACGGGTTTGCCCCAGGCGCGCGTGTGCTCCCAAACGGCAAGCGCGGCGGCTTCGATCTCGCTGAGTGGCGCGCCCGCCAACGTGCGTGCCAGTTCGCCCATGCCATAACCGCGCGCGATCACATCGGCCCAGAGGGTGCGCAGGCTGACGTAGGGGCGTCGCTCGTGCAGGGCGATCCGTAAGGCGACGGCATAGGCGTAGCGCCAACCGACGTAGCGCGTCTGCGGGTCGTCGCCAAGCGCGGCGGCATTGCGCAGCTTGCCGAGCATCTCGTAGGCCCACCACCAGGTTCGTTCCAACGGCTGGATAAACGCCTCGTCTGGGATACTTTGCACGGCAGCCCAGACCTGCGGAAACAGGCCCTCTGGATCGAAGACGATCAGGTGGTGAAGGTGCTGATCCGTCTCGACACCCCACTCTGGCCCGACGCGCCCAGCGGCGGCGATCATACGTGTGGCAGGCAGGCGATCACATTCCACCATGACGCCCTGCTCGAAGAAGCGCTCTTCCAGCAGGGGCGTCTCGTCGTCGGTCAGCAGGACGATCTCCACATCTGAGTGTTCTTGCGCGGCATGGTGCGCGACGGAGCCATAGAACGCCGCCGCGCGTAGATGCGCTCCCAGTTCGGCTTGCTTGCGCGCGATGACGGCGCGACCCAACGCCAATCGCTGTTCGTTTGCGTCGGAAGATGCTGAAGATGCTGTACTCATATGCGTATCGTATCATATCAGTCATAGTTGTGGATATAATTGCGCCACGTTGGACTGTGTTAGATCGCTTGGATGTGCGTGTCCGGCTTCGCCTGCGCATTTAATGCGCAGGCCCCTTGATAAAGTTGGTATGGCACTTGCGTCTCAGTTGCTTTTTCTGCTACACTGGCGTCAGCAGCGAGGCGTGCGGAGAGGAGCATATATGGGAACTCCTTCACCTGCATAGCTTCTTCATAAAGAGAGGGGCATCATGGGGCTAATCGCACGACGAGCCATCGGAAGTAGCATTGTTGCCGGTATCATTGCAGGGATCATCTATGTCATCTTTGCCATTGTTGAGAAGGCAGGATCACTGGCAGCTATCGCCCTGGGCGCAGTGGTGATTGGGGTGATTACCCTTGTCATCGCGTTCATTATCAACGTCATCATCTCTTCCATCTTTAGGCGAAAGTAGTGGCGTAGCCGACGCTGCTATCAGTTAATAGTATCCCCCTATCTGGCCGATAGGGGGATACTTGCTATGGCCTTGACAAGACCTCGTGTGGAGCTATGCTTTTGTGTTTGCCTTGATGAACGCCAACATACGATCCCAGGCGTCGGCAGACTCTTTGGCGAACTCGGCCTGTTTGCGGTCGAAGAAGCTGTGTGGCGCGCCGGGATAGATCACAATCTCATGCGGCACGTTCGCCTTGGTGAGCGCCTCGTCAAACTGATGAACCTGCTCCACTGGAATGCCCTGATCGGCTCCGCCAAACAGACCCAGCACGGGACACTCATAGTGGCCAACCATATCGATTGGCGCTGGCGAGCCGCTCATGAGCGGGTGGGTGACTGGTCGCCCATAGAAGCCGATGACACCGGCCAGCCCTAGCTTTTGCGCCGCCTGGTTAAACGAGACTGAGCCGCCAAAGCAGAAGCCGACGGTAAAGATGGAGGATGGCGCCTGGCCGTTCGCGCCGGTCTGCGCCCGTAGGTACGCCACCGCGCTCGCTGCATCCGCTGCGATGTTTTCCCACTTTGTCTGCTGCACATGTGGCATGAACTCAAAGTCATCGTCGCGCGCGGTTAGCCCTGCGGTGCGGGCGAAATAGTCTATAGCCACCGCTGCTACGCCAGCCTCGGCGAAACGCATCGCCAGGTCTTTGTAGAACTGATAGAGGCCACGCACATCGGGCAGAATGACGATGCCTGCGCCGTTCGCTGTTGACGAGTCGGCCCGCGCGGCGTAGGCGGCGAATGTCGTTCCGTCGGCGGAGGTGAGTGTGATGTCAGCGCCCTGGGCGTCGCTGCCAAACAACGGCTGTACGGGTGGCTGGGAGTCCACATCGAAGCACATACGGAGAGCCTGCCTTTCTCAAGGTTCCAGTATTGGGGAAGGTTGCGAGTGTTCTGTGTATATCCCTACCACAGAGTGGGCGCCGCGTGTCCAGTGGGCTGCAATCTTCCCCAAAAACATGCTATCCTGGAAGCGGAGTTATCAGATGGGACGCATGATCAAAAGGGAGACAAGCTATGGGCGTGACGACCGATCAGGCGCTGACAACGCGCTCTGGGATCGAACTGGCGGCGGCCATCGCGCAGGGGGAGATCTCTGCATTGGAGGCGGTGGAGGCGCATATCGCGCGGATCGAGCAGGTGAATCCTGCCATCAACGCGGTGGTCGTCAAACGCTACGATGCCGCCCGCGCTGAGGCCTGCGCTGCCGACGAACGCCACGCCCGTGGTGAGCCGCTTGGCCCGTTGGGCGGCGTGCCTGTCACCATCAAAGAGTCGCTCGATCTTGCCGGAACGCCAACCACGTTTGGCTTGCCCTCGCGCGCCAACACGCCCATGACAAGCGATGATGTCTACGTGGCGCGATTGCGTGCGGCGGGCGCGATCATCCTGGGCAAAACAAACGTCTCGCAGTTGTTGATCTACACCGAGGCGGATAATCCGGTCTATGGGCGCACGAACAATCCCTGGAACCTTGAGCGGTCGCCTGGGGGTAGCAGCGGTGGCCAGGGCGCGATCATCGCGGCGGGGGCTTCGCCATTGGGATTGGGTACCGACATTGGCGGCAGCATTCGTGTTCCGGCGGCCTTCTGTGGGATCGCCGGATTGCGTCCCACAGCTGGCCGTACGCCCGACGCGCCGAGCTTTGGACTGATGTCGGGCCAGCGGGCGATTGTCAGCCAGGTGGGGGCGCTGGCGCGCACGGTGGCCGATGTGGCGCTGACCACAGAGATCATCAATGGCGGGCGCAATCCGCAGAGCGAGCCACCGATGCCGCTTGGCGACTATACATCTGTGGATGTCGCGAAGCTGCGCGTGGCGTATTACACGGATGACGGCTCGTTTCCGGTGGCGGCCAGCGTACGGCGGGCTGTAGTGGAGGCGGCTGGCGCGCTGGCCGGGCGTGGCGCGCAGGTGACGGAGTGGCGTCCGCCGGAGATCGAGACGGTGATGCGTATCTTCTTTGGCGTGCTGAGCGCGGATGGCGGCAAGGGAGCCATCGAGGCGCTGGG
This sequence comes from Pseudomonadota bacterium, assembly GCA_021324535.1. GTDB lineage: Bacteria > Chloroflexota > Ktedonobacteria > Ktedonobacterales > JADMIN01 > JAJPIU01. Next base: position 35,229 of record JAJPIU010000069.1, on the reverse strand, counting down.
CAAAGATGCGCGCGACAAACGAGTGGCCTCGCTGCTGCTGCTGGCGACGGCGCCGCGCCCGTTGCTGGCGGCGCTTGCCGGGGCGCTGCGTCTGGGCGGCCAACGCAATCTGCCGCGCCTGATGGGCTACTTCGGCTACAAGGACACCGATCACTATTGGAAACTGATCGAGGCGCAGATGGCGTATCTGAAGCGATTTGCCCATGCGCTGGATACGGATGACGGCGGCCCGTTCGATGTGATCATCAGCCCCGCCTGGGCGCTGCCCGCCATCCCCCACGGCGCAACGCAAGATTTGGTGACGGCGGGCGCGTATGCGATCATCCATAATGTGACGGGCTATCCGGCGGGCGTCGTCCCTGTGACGCGCGTGCGCCCGGAGGATGAGCAGCCCCGCAAGGCAGGAGCCGACTCGATGCAGAAGGCGGCCCGCCGGACGGAGATGGGCAGCGCGGGGCTGCCGGTGGGTGTGCAGGTGACTGCGCGTCCCTGGCGTGAGCATATGGCGCTGGCGGCCATGCAGGCCATCGAAGAGGCGATGCGCTCGCACGAGGATTACCCCACCATCGCGCCGCTGTAGGGGATCGTCGGTGAGTGGGATCAACGTGTTGCGGAGTATAGGCGGGCGCTAAAGGCGAGCGGCAGGCGTGGCGGGCGGTAAACGCGCGCCTAGTAGTCAGTCCATTCAGCAAAGCAGTCAACAGCCGACGGATAGGAGGCCGCGCAGGTGGCCTTTGTGGCGTAGCCTCTAGGCGCGGCTTGAGCCGCCCGCTGCTGACTAGAGGACACGGGCCACCATGCTCGCGCAGGGGCCTGGAGATCAGTTTGATAGGTTTGCCATAAACTATGTTGCTTCCGTTTGTTGGGTTGGCGCTAGCGTGCGCGCTCTCGTTGGGATTTTCTCTGCTGGTGGAGCGCGTGTGCCGTCGTCTGCGCTGGTTCGATCAGCCCGCGCTACGCCGCGCGCATCGCCAGCCGACGCCTCGCCTGGGCGGAGTCGCCATCTTCCTTGCCTTTCTGCTGACCACCTGGCTGCTGTATTTCCCTAAGACGCTGTACGAGGGGCGCGTGATCGCCGGGCTGCTGGTAGCGGCGACGCTTGTCGTGTCGGCGATGGCCTATGACGACGTTCGGGGCTTGCCGCCGCTGCCCAAGCTGGTGACGCAGACGCTCGCCGCCTTCATTGTCATGTTTCCCGCGAGCCGTGGCATGATCATCGAGGTGCTCCACAATCCCTTCGGCGACGCGGCCCATGCGCATATCTGGCTGCCGCTCTGGGTGGCGATTCCCTTCACCTGGTTCTGGCTGACGGGCATGATGAACACCATCAACTGGATGGATGGGCTGGATGGGCTGGCGGGCGGTATTGTTACCATTGCCGCGCTCGTGATGGCGGCGATCAGTTGGGCGCTTGGGCAGCCGGGCGCGGCGCTGCTCTGCGCCATTCTGGCGGGGGCGACGCTTGGCTTTTTGCCGCTCAATGGGCTGTTTGGCCTGCGTCCGGCGCAACTGTTTATGGGCGACTGCGGCGCGATGTTTCTTGGGCTGGCGCTGGCCACGCTCTCGAATGTGGGTGGCACAAAGCTGGCGACAACGCTCATTCTGCTGGCGCTGCCGATTCTCGACACCGCACGGGTCATCCTCTGGCGGGTGCGGCATCGGCGTTCACCGCTGCGCTTTGACCGCGCGCATCTACACTATCTGCTGCTGGCGGATGGTCTCTCACCCCGCCGCATCGTCTGGCTGTTCTACGGGATCACCGCTGCGTTTGGCATGGGCGCCATTGTAGCGACCTCGCTTGGGGCATATGCTGACCTGGCGCGGCTGGCGCTGCCTCTTTTGCTGGCGGACAGTCTACTTCTGACGACAGTCGTGCTTGCCCGGCGCTTGACAGATGAGCGCGCCATCCCGTAACCCCATTGATATTCCTGATATTCCTGCCCTATATCTAGCGCCTGAGTTTGACAAGAGATAACCAATGTGATAAAAAGAGAGTTCTGCCTGCCTCCAGCGCACATGTGGTATGAGCGTGCGTTCCTCAAAGACGCCACAAACAATAAGCGCCCACCTCTCCAAAGCGGTGACTGGCCTTGACAAAACATGACCAATGTGGTATAAAATGACTGGCGAGTCAAAACCTTCACTAACAAGTTTACCCATCCCGCAATTGAGCGGGAGAAGAGAGCGCATAATGGCATCATCGGTTGCTCCGCAATCATTGAAGGAGCGCCAGCGACAGGAGCGTGAACAGCTTATCCTGCAAGCCGCCCAAGAACTGCTGATCGAGCAGGGGTACCATGAGACCTCGATTGATCAGATCGCCGCGCGCGTTGGCATTTCCAAGGGAACCGTCTACCAACATTTTCCGAGCAAAGAGGATCTGGTTCTGGCGTTGTTTGAGCTCAACCGGGAACGGTTTCAACAGGCGGTAGATACCATTCTCGCCGGAGAAGGTAGCCCACGCGAACGTTTGCGCGAACTGCTCTTCTTTACCCATAAAGGTCTAGCGAGCAAAGGCTTTCAACTGCTGAGTATGATCTTTCAGAGTCCAGAGCTGCGTAGCCGCTTTGTCGCCCTTATGGGGGAAAAAGAAGGAGAGCAAGAGAAATCCGAAAAAGACCGCAAACACGCGGAATGGGAGGCTATCACCGAAAAGGTTGGCGCATTGATAGAAGCGGGCAAACGCAGCGGCGACTTCGACGTGAGCATACCCACGCCGATTATGGTTGCGGTCTTCACCTCGCTGATGAATCCACATAGCTCCGCGCGCTTGATCGAGCGTGAGCAGATGGATCCTGCGGTCATCGCCGAGCAGATGTGCCGGTTTTTCTTCAAGGGTATCGCGGCAGAGCAGCCGCATGATCACACAGCAGTGTGCAGAAAAGAAGGGGAGGCATATGCCCCAGTTGAATAGTTATCCTGGTCGCCACGCGCGCATGAACGGAGCAGCCGTCGTATGATTCGCTTGTTTCGGTTTCTCAAGCCCTATTGGTTCCCCATCACGCTTGTGCTGATATTGGTGTTTGCGCAATCGCTCGCAACCCTCTATCTTCCCACACTGATGGCCGACATCGTTGACAATGGTATTGTCAAGAAAGACACTGGCTATATCGAGCGCGTGGGCCTGCTCATGCTATTGGTAAGCCTGGGCGCCGTGGTGGCTGCGGTGATCTCGGCGTTCTTTTCCTCGCGGGTTGCCGTTGGCTTTGGGCGCGACATCCGCAAGAAGCTGTTTGCCCATGTGCAGACCTTCTCGCTGCGCGAGTTCGATACTTTTGGCACGGCCTCGCTGATCACCCGCACGACAAACGACACCAATCAGATACAAATGGTGTTGGTGCTCATGTTGATGATGATGGTGAGCGCGCCGATGATGGCGATTGGTGGCATCATCCTGGCCATTAGCCAGGACGCCACGCTGACCTGGGTGCTGGTGGCGGCCATCCCCGTGTTGCTGATCGCCATTTACTTGATCATGAGCCGGGCGATACCGCTCTCGCGCATCATGCAGCAAAAGCTCGACCGGTTGAACCTGATCCTTGATGAAGGGCTGACCGGCGTGCGCGTCATCCGCGCGTTTGACCGTTCCGCCTACGAAGAGGAACGGTTCAATGTCGCGAACAGCGACCTGACCAGCGTGGCCACCATAGTGAACCGTCTCACTTCAACGATGTTCCCCTTGATGATGCTGGTGCTCAACCTGACGACCGTGGCCATCCTCTGGTTCGGCGCCATACGGATTGACGCGGGGCAGTTGCAGGTTGGCACGCTGATCGCCTTTTTGCAATACGCCATGCTCATCCTCTTCTCCTTCCTGATGCTCTCGATGATGTTCATCATGCTGCCGCGCGCCGCTGCTGCTGCGACCCGCATCAACGCCGTGCTGGACATTGAGCCGGCCATTGTGGATGCGCCTGAGACGGAACAGCGCCAGGCGGGGCCATTTGATGGACTGCTCGCCGAGCCAGGCTCCGTCGAGTTCGAGGATGTCACGTTTAGCTATCCGGGCGCCGAAGCTCCGGCTCTTGAGCACATTACCTTCCGGACTCGTCCCGGTCAGGTGACGGCGATCATCGGCGGCACAGGCGCGGGCAAGTCCACGCTGATCAACCTGATCCCTCGCTTCTACGATGTGGATAGCGGACGTGTGCTGGTGGATGGCAAAGACGTGCGCGAGTACACACAGCACGAACTGCGCTCGAAAATTGGCTTTGTGCCCCAGACGGCGGTGTTGTTCTCAGGGACGGTCAGCGAGAATATTCGCTATGGCAAGGCCGACGCCACCGACGAACAGGTGCGCCATGCGGCAGAGGTCGCCCAGGCCAGCGAGTTCATCAACGAACTGGGCGATGGCTACGACTCGATGGTCTCGCAGGGCGGCACAAACCTGTCCGGTGGGCAGAAGCAGCGTCTCTCGATTGCCCGTGCGCTGGCGCGCCAGCCGGAGATTTATATCTTCGACGATAGCTTCTCGGCGCTTGACTACAAGACCGATGCGAAACTGCGCGCCGCGCTGAAAGGCGAGACCGCAAACGCGACTGTGCTCATTGTGGCGCAACGGGTCAGCACGGTGATGGACGCCGATCAAATCCTGGTGTTGGATGAAGGACGCCTGGTGGGTGTGGGAACCCATCGGGAGTTGTTGGAAAGCAGCCCGGTCTACCGCGAGATCGTCTTCTCGCAGCTTTCGGCGGAGGAAGTAGCGTCATAATGCAACAGAGAACACAACGTCCGGGCGGCCAGCGCGGCATGATGGGTGGCCCAATGGGTGGCGGCCCGGCGGCAGGCTTGGGGATGTCGGTGCAGAAGGCGAAGAACTTCCGTGGCACGCTCATCCGGCTGTTGGGCTATTTCCGCCCACATTGGTTCGCGCTGAGTGTCGTCTTGGTGGCGGCGATCATCAGCACGGTCTTCAACGTCGTTGGCCCAAAGATTCTTGGTCTGGCGACCACGAAGCTCTTCGAGGGGTTTGTCGCCAAGCTGGAACACATTCCAGGGGCGCATATTGACTTTGGTTACATTGGAGAGGTGTTGCTGATCCTGACGGGGTTGTACCTTATCAGCGCCGTCTTCAGCTTTGTGCAGCAATACGTCATGGCAGGCGTAGCGCAACGCACGGTCTATGCCATGCGCCGCCAGGTGGACGAGAAGCTCGGGCGTTTGCCACTGAAGTTCTACGATACGCACACACATGGCGACGTGATGAGCCGCGCCGTCAACGACCTGGACAACATCAGCACTACACTTCAGCAGAACCTGACGCAGTTGATCACCTCTGTCGTCACGTTGATCGGTGTCGTCATCCTCATGCTGACAATCAGCCCCCTGCTGACGCTGGTGGTCGCTATCACACTGCCGTTGAGCATTCTGGTTACAACGCTGATCGCCAAACGCTCTCAGAAGTATTTCGGTGATCAGCAACGGCATCTGGGTCAGTTGAACGGACATGTCGAGGAGACCTACAACGGCCATAAGATCGTCAAGGCGTTTGGGCGTGAGCGCGAGGCCAACGAGACGTTCGATAGCTTCAACAAAGACCTCTACGAGGCCGGTTGGCGCGCGCAGTTCGTCTCCGGCATGATCTTCCCGCTGATGAACTTCATCGGCAACATCGGCTACGTCTTCGTAGCCGTGGTGGGCAGCATCCTGGTGACGCAGGGGACAATCGCGATCGGCGACGTGCAGGCGTTCATCCAGTACGCGCGCCAGTTCACCATGCCGATCACGCAGCTTGCCAGCCTGACGAACACCATTCAGTTGACCATCGCCTCCGCCGAGCGCGTCTTCGAACTGCTTGATGAGCCGGAGGAGTCGCCCGACGCCGCCAATGCGAAGACCATCGCCGAGCCTGAAGGCGCGGTGGTGTTCGCGGATGTTGATTTCAGCTATAGCCCGGATGTTCCGCTGATCGAGGATATGAATATCTCCGTGCAGCCAGGGCAGACCATCGCCATCGTCGGGCCGACGGGCGCAGGCAAGACAACGCTCGTCAACCTGTTGATGCGCTTCTACGATGTCAACAGCGGCGCGATCACGGTGGACGGCGTGGACATCCGCGAGATGAAGCGGGGTGATCTGCGGCGTATCTTTGGGATGGTCTTGCAGGATACGTGGCTCTTCGAGGGAACCATCCGTGAAAACATCGCCTATGGGCGCACGGACGCCACCGAGGAGGAGATCGTGCAGGCGGCGCAGGCGGCGCAGGCGGATCACTTCATCCGCACGCTGCCCGATGGCTACAAGACGGTGCTGAACCAGGAGGCGACGAACCTCTCGCAGGGGCAGAAACAGTTGCTCACCATTGCGCGTGCGTTCCTGGCCGACCCGGCGATTCTGATTCTCGACGAGGCGACCAGCAGCGTGGATACACGCACCGAGATTTTGATTCAGCGGGCGATGACCGCGCTGATGAAGGGGCGCACGAGCTTTGTGATTGCGCACCGCCTCAGCACGATTCGCGACGCCGATCTGATCCTGGTGATGAACCATGGGCGCATCATCGAAAAAGGTACGCACGAGGAACTGCTGGCGAAGAACGGCTTCTACGCCGAACTCTACAACAGCCAGTTCGCGGCGCGCGTTACCGAGGCGGAGGCTGTGCTGTCGTAGGACACATCTAACCCCCTTGCCCCCTTCCCATCGATGGGAAGGGGGTAGTTTGTGTGGAGAGAAATCTGTGGAGTGGAAACGCGCCGGAGGGCAGGCGGATTGAGCTTTGCGTCAACACACCAAGTGATGAGGCGCTTTTCAGTAAAATTGCCGATTCTTGTAAGCATACTAGAGCCGACAAAGTCCGCTCGCACAGATTTGCTAATTTCCTTCCCACTGATATATGCTGTAGGATACATAGCAGCAAGATATAGGGAGGGGCGTCAATATGGAACGCCAGCCGACGGTGGTGTCAGTCGAACCTGTGACATTCCATACGGTAGAGGTTCGACAGAATGTATTCATTAACTATGCTGCGGTTGACCAGGACAAGGCCACCGCGTTGAGTGATCTGCTTGAAAAGCGCAACTATCATGTTTGGATGGATCGGAAGGTACTCGAAGGCTCCGATAACTGGAAACTCGAGATCGATCGCGGCCTGCGCCAGGCTTTTGTGATGGTGTCCATCTTGACACCTGATGCGGTCGCTCCAGAGCGCGAGTGGGTACAGTATGAGCAGCGCCAGGCGCTCGACCTCTTTCTGCCGATCATCCCGCTGTTCTATGAACAATGCAACCTGCCGGAGCGGCTGGCGCGCATCAACTACATTGACGTGCGGACGTTTGATGACAGGGCTGTTCAGCAGCTTCTCCGTGCAATCGAGAAGCATAGGCTGCGCGCTGGCGGCGGACTCTTCGATGAGGCGCCAGCAGTGGAACGCGCCTTTATTGGACGCCGCGAGGAATTGCGGACGCTCCATGCTATGATCACAGCGGAAGACCTAGATGCTACACAGACGCGCCCGCCGATTGCTATCTATGGATTGCCTGGGAGCGGCAAGACCATGCTCCTCAATGAATTAGCGCGGCGTTTAGGTCGGCTCTACCCAGGTGGAGTGATCTATGAGCAGCGCGGAGAGAGCAGGGTTTCATCACAAGCTGTGCTCACTCGCTGGATGCAACGGGCGTTGGGAAGCGACCTTGATCGCGATTTCAGCCAGGAGATCACGCCACAGCAGGTTCGTCATCAATTGCTGAGGTTTGGTCAGTTGATGGTGGCCATTGATGATGTTGGCGCGGAGGATTTCCCTGAGGTACAACGGCTTCTCGAGGCGCTTCCGCCCGATACGACACGCATCCTGACCACGCAATCGCGCGAGGAGGCCGCCGCGATTGGTTGCCAAATCTTCCCTGTTCAACATCCGCTTGAGAAACTGGAAGACCCCGATGCGCTGCTCTTCCTCAAGGATCGTCTTGCGGGCAAAGGGCCGATGCCCTCGGATGAGCAGTTGTTGCGATTGGCGCATGCTGTAGATGGGCATCCCCTGGCGCTAGAGATCTCTGCCGCGCGCTGCCAGCACACCGGCGACCTCGGCGACATTGTTGACGAGCTGACCAATGATCTTGCTGAAGGTGTCAGTGCGTTGCGCTATCGCAATCTGGCGCGGGTCAACGCCAGCACCAGCGTCACGCTCAGCTTTGATCGAAGCGTGCGCGCGCTCGATACGTTTGATCAGGAGCACGGCACGCAGTATATGCGCTCATTCCGCACGCTTGGCGTTTTGCCTGGGAATGTCCCGCTTGATCGGAGTATGTACGGGGTCTCCTGGGATGAACAACGACCGCGCGTCATCAACGACACACTCAGCGCGCTGACGGATCGTGCTTTTGTCATTCGGCAAGCGGACATGCCCAGTCACTATCGCGTCCCTACACTGGTGAATTCCTATGCGCGTGAACTCTTGCATGCCGATCCTGAGGCATATGAGATGTGCCGGAGACTGTATGTCCATGCGGTTGTGCATCAAGCGACCGAGACGTTTGCGCTTCCCCAAGATCGTTGGGACGCCGATCCAACGCTGTTGCGCCAGATAGCCCATGTTGGGCGCCTGCTCGTGAGTGATCTTCAGCTTGCGATTGGCGTCGGCGCATTCGATCAGTTGAGCAAGCCGGAGCAGGGCGCATCACTTTCCCCTTCCGTCATGTCTATTCGAGATTCAGGCTTCCTGGAGTTGGCCATTGCCTTTTCTGGCGCAATTGTCCCATTGGCGCGCGAGCGGCAGGAATTGGGAGAGGTGGTTGCGGATTGGCTAAAGTTGGGACTGGTTGCTTCGAGGCTGCTCGGCAAGTATGATGAGGCGGCGCAGAGAGAAAGTGAACTTGGTGGGTGGTATAGCCACCGCAGCCAGTATGCGCTTGCCCTTGCATACTTCACAAAAGCGGCTGAGCTGGCGCGCCAGTTGCACGACGGCCGCCTGTTGGCGCGTTCGCTGAGCGAAGAAGGGGCAGCGGCGGCGCTCAGAAACGAGAAAGGCGATGTACAGAGGGCTATCGAACTCCACAACGAAGCCTTGAACCTCCAGCGCAAGTTAGGGACTCCTGAGGAAGTCGCCGAGACGCTGATCAATCTTGGCAGAGATTACTGGGTGATGGCTGACGCTGATCGGTCGCTTCAGTTCTATGAGGAAGCGTCGAAGCTGAATCCACAACTGAGCGCCGGTACCCTCAATCACATTGGGTCGGCGTACTTCGTCAAGGGCAACTACGGGCGCGCCATTGTGTACTTCGAGCAAGGTCTAGCGCGGGCGCAGCAAGTCCATAGCGCGCGTTGGGAGGCGGAGAACTCAAACGATCTAGGCGCCGCCAATCTGGGTTCCCAGCATTATGAAGAGGCGATAGTTCATCTGCGCCATGCCATCGAGTTGTACCAGCGGGTTGGCGACCGGCGTGTAGAGTGTATCTCGTATGGGAACCTGTCGTCGGGTCTCCGCCACCTCAAACGGTTTGACGAGGCCGAAAAAGCCGTCAATACAGGGTTGGCGATCTGCCGCGAGATCGGCGCGAAGCGCGAGGAGGTCTGGAACCTTCACCATGCAGGACAACTGGCGTGGGAGAGAGGGCAGCCTGATCATGCGCGCTCATGCTATGAGCAGGCGCTGAAATTGATTGAGGCGGGCTACGGGGTTGACAACCGCACACAGGCAGGGGTCATTGGTGACTACGCCTGGATTCTCTTTTCGGGTTTTAAGGAGCGTGAGCGTGCGATAGAGATGACCAAGCGCGCATTACAATTACTGGCCGAGAAGCAGCTAGGCAGCGGGCATGGGTTCGTCTCGGCCAAAGAACTTGAGCAGCGTTTGAACCAGATGCAGCGAAGGGGTTTTCTCTGGTTCTGGCGCCGATGAATGAATGCCGATAAATGGCTATGAGTAAAGTGGTTCGGCGTAGCAGGGTACACGCCCTGGAAAGGCATAACATGGCTCAGCAGCATGGCTCGGCGAACTTTATCTTTGGATACGGTTCTCTCATCGAACGCGCTTCGCGTACATCAACCACGCCCAGCGCCTGGGCAGCCTATCCGGTGATTGTCGAGGGGGTGGCGCGTGGATGGTGGGGAACCGGCGCTCAGGTGGGGTTCAGCACTTGTTTTCTCTCAGCCATTATCGATCCGAAAGGGCGTTGTAATGGAGTGGTCTATCCCGTCACAACAGCGGAATTAGAGCAGACCGACCGGCGTGAGTGGTTTTACGAACGTACCGCGCTGGATACGCATGCGATCACCTTTCTTGATGGTCGCCGTTCTCCTCCAGAGGACGCGAAGATATGGGTCTATGCCTTGAAGGAAGGTTCCCCCACGCAAGACCATCGTCCCAGCGCAAAGTTTCCCATTGTGCAATCATATGTTGACGTCTGCCTCAACGGCTGCTTCGAGATGGAAACATTGTATCCCCTGGCGAAAGAGGCGGACTACGCGCGCATGTTCGTCCAGGAGACGCGCGATTGGGGCACATATTGGATCAATGATCGCATCTATCCACGGCGCTCGTTCAACATGACCCCACGAGCGTCCCAAATAGATGCGCTTCTCAACGAGTTGCTGCCTGATCTGTTCGCAAAGATTCAGCTCGAACCCGCACAGTGGCCATCGTGAGGACGTCTCTGCGCGGATGGCGGCGCTACTTGACCTGGAACCCTTCATACAGGCAATACTGCTTGCCGACGGCAACCCCGCTCGCCTTACCACCCCTTTCCCGCCGCAGCGGGAGAGGGGCAGGGGTGGGGGCTGTCTGCGTTAAGCCGTCTGGATATTTGCGGCGTCTTGCAGGCCAAGCTCCTGGATGGATTGCTGGCGCATCAGAAATTTTTGGATTTTTCCGGTCACGGTCATCGGGAAGCTATCCACGAACTTCCAATAGCGCGGAATCTTATAGCTGGCGATCTGCCCGCGACAGAAGGCGGTCAGCTCTTCAGGCGTGGCCGTCATGCCGTCGCGCAGCTTCACCCAGGCCATCAGCTCCTCGCCGTACTTCGGGTCGGGCACGCCGATTACCTGCACATCGCTGATCGCCGGATGGGTATACAGGAACTCCTCCACCTCGCGCGGATAGATGTTCTCGCCGCCACGGATCACCATGTCTTTCAGGCGTCCGACAATGTTTACATAGCCTTCCTCATCCATCGTCGCCAGGTCACCGGTGTGCATCCAGCGGGCGGCGTCAATCGCGCGGCGGGTGGCCTCCTCGTTGTCCCAGTAGCCAAGCATCACTGAGTAGCCGCGTGTCAGTAACTCGCCGGGCTGGCCTACGGGAACCACCTTGCCATTGGTGTCTATCAGCTTCACCTCCACATGCGGGTGAATCTGCCCGACGGTGCCCACACGCTTCTCCAGCGGATCATCGAGATGCGTCTGGAAGGAGACGGGGCTGGTCTCGGTCATGCCGTAGCAAATCTCCACCTCGCGCATGTGCATCTTGTCAATCACATTGCGCATCACCTGGATGGGGCAGGGCGAACCAGCCATCACGCCAGTGCGCAGGGTGGAGAAGTCATACGTGTCGAAGTCGGGGTGGGCAAGCTCGGCGATGAACATAGTAGGCACGCCGTAGAGCGCGGTGCAGCGTTCCTCCTGAACGGCGTCGAGCGTCGCTTTGGCGTCAAACGTCTCAGCGGGATAGACCATCGTCGCTCCATGCGTGATACATCCCAGGTTGCCCATGACACACCCAAAGCAATGGTAGAGAGGAACAGGAATACACAGGCGGTCGTTCTCGGTGAAGCCTTGCAGGTGGGCGACGAAGTAGCCGTTGTTGAGGATGTTGTGGTGGCTGAGCGTCGCGCCTTTCGGGTTGCCCGTGGTGCCGCTGGTATACTGGATGTTCGCCGGGTCGTCAAACTCTTGATCGGCCTGGCGCTCGGCAAGCGCCTCCAGGCTGACCTCCTGCGCGCGGGAAAGCATCTCGCCCCAGACCCACATGCCGGGGGTGCGCTCCTCGCCTAGCCGCACGATATGGCGCAGGTGCGGCAGGCGGTGGGAATCGAGCTGGCCGGGCGCGCTGCGCGTAAGCTCAGGGCTGAGCGTCTGCAACATTTCGAGATAGCTGGTGGCGCGGAAGTTGGGCGCGGTGACGAGCGCGACGCAGCCGGACTGGTTGAGCGCGTATTCGAGTTCGTGCAGGCGATACGCCGGATTGATGTTAACGAGGATCGCGCCGATCTTGGCGCTTGCAAACTGCGTGATTGCCCACTCGACACAGTTGGGCGCCCAGATGCCCACGCGGTCGCCTTTGCGAATGCCCAGCGCCATCAGGCCGCGCGCGCAGAGGTCTACCTGTTCGCGCAGTTGGCCGTAGGTATAGCGAATGCCCTGGTGGCGCGAGATGAGCGCGTCGTGGTCGGTGTAGCGCGCCACGGTCTGATCGAAGAGATCGCCGATGGTCATGCCCAGCAAGGGTGTATCGCTGGTTCCACTCACATAGCTCCACTTGACGGCGCTGCGGTCGGTGTTGGCTACCGGCGCCTGCTCGACAACGGTCTCTGTCATCGTTTCACCCTCCGGCGCGCCTGAGGCGCGCATCTCTCACAAACCTATCCCCTGACCCCTTCCCCGGACGGGAAGGGGGAATGCGCATAGCTTAGCATACGTGATAGTGTATGTCGGCTCGTACATCTTTATCTTGTGGCATATGATGTATCGGGCGTGTATCGTTTGTCAATGGGCGTGCGGCTTGACAATGGGCAGCGGGCGTCCTATGCTGCCATCAACCCAAATCAATGTGTAGATGGAGGCGTACGATGTCAGGGCAACCCCTCGCTGAAGTGTTCGGTTTCCCTGTGGATGACTTCTCGCAAGAAGCAGAGCGTCATCGCCAGAACCATCTTTGCCCATTTCACAACGGCGTTCCTAACTGCACAAAAGACAAAGTTGAGGATCCACTTGGCGTATGCAGCATCTTTAGCGGTTCTGAAGCGATCATTACCTGCCCAATTCGCTTTCGCCAGGACTGGCGGATCACACGCGATGTCGCAACATTCTTCTTTCCTAAAGGAACCACCTGGATAGCTCTTCCAGAAGTACGCCTGAGCGATAAAGCAGGGCGCCCAGCGGGAAATATCGATCTGGCGCTGGTGGCATATGACGAGAACAACCGGGTAACTGACTTTGGCGCGCTGGAAGTGCAGGCGGTGTATATCACTGGCAATGTGCGTCAGCCGTTCGAGTATTACATGCAAGACCCTTCCAATCGCGTAGGCATGAATTGGCCAGGCGTCATTCGACCCGACTTTCTGTCATCTTCTCGCAAGCGGCTGGCTCCGCAACTGCTCTATAAAGGTGGCATTCTCAACGCCTGGAAGAAGAAACTCGCTATAGCTGTTGACATTGGCTTTTTTTCATCATTACCTCCCTTGCCAGCGGTTGTTCGGTCTGAGGCTGATATGGCGATCTTTGTCTATGAGCTACTGCGGGAACCGGAACAAAGTCAATACCAGTTATCGCTTCGCCGCACAGTGTATACGATGTTTCAATTGGCGCTGACAACAATCACTCAGGCCGAGGCAGGTCAGGAGCAGGAGTTTGTGGCTCGTCTCCAAACACGGCTTGCCGAACGGTTACGCAGATTGGTCTAACACTTTCCGCTTTTGACTTGCTTTCATGTACATTTTCGTCAAAGAAAGTAAGAACAATACCGAGATAGGCATGCCATGTAGAGTGGTTAAGAGTGGTGTATGGAACAACTGGCGCTTTTCCCTCAACTGGATAAAGATGTTGCATCTCCAAGTCAATCCAACGTGATCGGCGGGATAGTCAATGTGGCCACTGTTCCCCAGCACAGCCCGTTTCGCTACCCTGGCGGAAAGACATGGCTGGCCCCTCGTATGCGCCAATGGCTACGCTGGCTCGGTCGTCAGGACAAGCGTCCCACTGAGTTCATCGAGCCGTTTGCCGGAGGAGGCAGCATGAGCCTGCTGGTCGCCTTTGAGCGATTGGCCGGGCATGTCACTATGATAGAGCTTGATCCTGAGGTTGCGGCGGTCTGGCATACCGTCCTCGAAGGTGATGGAACTCTCTTGGCGCAAGACATCCTATGCTTTACCCCTACGCCTGCCGCCATTGCCAAAACACTGACGATGCCACCCACCACGCTTGAAGCACGCGCCTTTCAGACAATTGTGCGCAACCGTGTACAGAGAGGCGGGATACTGGCTCCTGGCGCAGGTCTCATCAAGCAGGGCGAGGCCGGTCGCGGTGTTGCCTCGCGCTGGTATCCTGAAACCCTCAAGCGCCGCATTCTCGATATTATCGCCATCAGAGAGCGCATCACGTTTATCGAGGGCGATGGCCTTCGTATCGCCAAGCAGTATGTTCATCGCGATGATGTCGCATTCTTCTTTGATCCCCCCTATACCGCTGCGGGCAAGAAGGCTGGTAGCCGCCTGTATTCCTGCTCAGAGTTGGATCACGAGGCACTTTTTGCCCTGGCAGGTGAGCTACACGGTGACTTCCTTATGACCTATGACAACGCCGAGGGAGTGCACGAACTGGCGCGCAAGCATCATTTTGAGGTACGCGCCATTGCTATGAAAAATACGCATCACGCGAAAATGTCCGAGTTGCTCATCGGGCGTGACCTGCGCTGGCTGGATGAGTAAGCGCGCTTGGCTTGCTATGCCTTGACATTGCGCGCTGGGCGTCCTATGCTGCCATCAACATAAATCAATGTTAGATGGAGGCATACTCAGCATGGGAAGACTCAGCGGACGGGTGGCGCTCGTCACCGGCGCGGGACGTGGTATCGGCGCGGCGACCGCCAAACGGTTGGCTGAAGAGGGCGCGCGGGTGACGCTGGCGGACCTCGATCTGGAAGGCTGCGAGCGCGTCGCACAGGAGATCACGAAGCTGGAGTTGCCTGACGCGGCTCTGTCCGAAGATGGCAAACTCCGCGCGCTGGCGCTCAAATGTGATGTGAGCACTAGCCAGAGCGTGCAGGAAACTGTGGATCGTACTCTGGAAACGTTTGGGCGGCTTGACATCCTGGTGAACAACGCGGGCATCCTGCGCGACAATCTGCTCTTCAAGATGAGCGATGATGATTGGGATCAGGTCGTTAACGTCCACCTGCGCGGAGCGTTCCTCTGTGCGCGGGCGGCGCAAAAGCCAATGGTGGAGCAGAAGTACGGGCGCATCATCAGCCTGTCGTCCACCTCGGCGCTGGGCAACCGTGGGCAGGCAAACTACTCCGCCGTGAAGGCGGGTCTGCAAGGGCTAACGCGCACGCTGGCTATCGAGCTTGGCCCGTTTGGCATTACCGCCAACGCTGTCGCCCCCGGTTTCATAGACACCGATATGACGCGCGCCACCGCCAAGCGGCTTGGCCTCACCCCGGAAGCCTTTCAGGCGGGCGTCTCGCAGCATATCCCCCTGCGCCGGGTTGGTCAGCCTTCTGAGGTCGCCAGCGTGATCGCCTTCCTTGCCTCGGATGACGCCAGTTATGTCAGTGGACAGGTGATCTACATCGCGGGCGGCCCTGTTGGTGTCTTGAATTGATTGTGTCTTGATTGTTTGTGTGATTGCTGCTGCCAATGGAGGGAGTACGCTATGGATCTCGGCCAGATGCTCGCGCGCAGCGCCGCGCAGAATCCACAGAAGACCGCGATGATCTTTCACGACCAGCCGACCACCTACGCTGAACTGGATCAGCGCGCCAACCAGGTCGCCAATGGGCTGATTGCGCTGGGCATCCAGCCAGGGGATCGCGTGGGGGTGCTCATTCACAATATGCCGCTCTTCGTCGAGGCATACTACGGCATCCTGAAGGCGGGCGCAACGGTTGTGCCCATGAACGTGCTGTATAAGCCGGGCGAGGTGGGCTACATCATGCAGGATAGCGGCGCGAAGGCATTGTTGACCTTTGGGCCGTTTACTCAGGTGGCCCAGGCTGCCGCGCCCGCCGCGCCTGAACTGCGCCATATCATTGCCGCCGTGCCACAGCCAACGCCTGGAGTGCTTCAGTGGAGCGAGGTGATCGGCAAGGCGCCGACTACGCCACCGCCCGTCATGGTTGACCCGGAATCCATCGCCGTGTTTTGCTATACATCGGGCACGACGGGCCGCCCCAAAGGTGCGATGCTCAGCCACAACAACCTGATCGCCAACTGTGAGCAGTGCGATCAGATCGAGCGTATCCGTGTGCAGCCGACCGACATCACCTGGCTGGCGTTGCCGCTCTTCCATAGCTACGCCATGAACGTCGGCATGAATATGAGCGTGATGCACGGCGTGACGATGGTGATCATTGACCGCTTTGAGCCGGCGTCGAGTCTGGACGCCGTGCAGAAGTATCACTGCACAGTGCTCTATGGCGCGCCGCCGATGTTTGTCGCGTGGTCGCAGTTGCCCAACCTGAGCGAGTATAATCTGACTAGCCTGCGCTACATCGCGTCGGGCGCCGCCGCGTTGCCCGTCGCCATCATGAACACCTTCGAGCGGCTTTCCGGTGTGCCCATCAGCGAGGGGTATGGCCTCTCCGAGGCGTCGCCTGTGGTGACAACGAACGTGGCGGGGCCGGTGACGAAGCCCGGCACAGTTGGCCCAACGATCCCAGGCGTGGAGGCGAAGATTGTTGATGAGAGTGGCAATGAGTTACCACGCGGCCAGCTTGGCGAACTGATCTGCCGGGGCGCCAACATCATGAAGGGCTACTGGAAGCAGCCCGAAGCCACCGCCGAGGCGCTGCGCGATGGCTGGCTCTATACCGGCGACCTTGCGACCGAGGACGAAGACGGCTACTTCACCATCGTGGATCGCAAGAAAGATATGATCGTCGTTTCCGGCTACAATGTGTACCCTCGTGAGGTGGAGGAGACGCTCTTCAAGCATCCCGCCGTGGCCGACGCCGCCGTGGTGCAGTATCCTGATCCCTATCAGGGCGAATCGGTGATGGCGTTCGTCGTGCTGAAGCAGGGCGCAACGGCGACCGAGCAGGAGTTGATAGACTTCTGCCGCAGCGAGATCGCCGTCTTCAAGTGTCCGCGCAAGATCGTGTTTGTCAACGATCTGCCCAAAAACAACACAGGCAAGGTGCTTCGCCGTGAGCTGCGTGACCGCGCGAAAGAGTTGACGCAGGCACAGGCGCAAACACAAGGGTAGGCGTGGCCTCTCCCCCAGCCCCTCCCCATCTATAGGAGGGGGAACAACGATTTCCAGGCGATAAGATTTCTTCCCCTGGCCCCTCCGCAGCTGCGGAGGGGCCAGGGGTGGGGCCGAGTGGCAGAGAGGCGGTTTATCTATGATTAACGCATTGGTACTGATCAACACGCAGCGCGGCGGCGTGAACGAGACGGCGCAGGCGCTGCTGACCATCCCCGGCGTGGCGGAGGTCTATTCCGTGACGGGCGAGTATGACCTCGTGGCCGTCTTGCGGCTGGCGAACTACGAAGACCTGGCGACGGTGGTAACTGAGCGCATGATGGCGATAGACCGCATCACCCGCACGGAGACGCTGATGGCCTTCCGTGCTTATACGCGCGAAGACCGCGAGCAGGCGTGGGACATCGGCGAGCAATGATACGCTGGCGCCGGGGTTTGTGCAAGGCGCCCAAATTGTCGGCGTGGTTTTTCGGTGGATTCGTCACTACCTCCTTGGGAACATGCGCCCTACAATGCGGATAGACCGTATGGCGTAGTGTTCCCCATCCCTACTGGGGATGGCTAACGAAAGCATGGGTGACGAACGATCATGGCGATGACCCCCGAAGATGCGATGCAATTTGCGCGCGAGCAAGGCGCGAAGATGGTAGACGTCAGGTTTTGTGATGTGCCGGGAACCTGGCAGCATTTTAGTATTCCCTTCTCTTCCTTCGGACTAGACGCCTTCACTGAGGGCATTGGCTTTGACGGGTCAAGCATTCGAGGGTTCCAGCAGATCAACGAGAGCGATATGCTGCTGATCCCCGATCCCACCACTGCGATCATGGATCCCTTTACCGCCGTCCCCACCCTCACGATGGTCTGCGATGTCGCCCAGCCGGGCACCAGCCGTGAGCCATACACACGCGACCCTCGCTACGTCGCGCGCAAGGCCGAGGAATATCTCAAGAGCATCGGCCTCGCCGACACCGCATACTTTGGGCCTGAGGCCGAGTTCTTCATCTTCGATGAGGCGCGTTTCACCTCCACCGCCAATGAGCAGAGCGTCTTTGTGGATAGCGACGAGGCGCACTGGAACAGCGGGCGTGTGGGCACGGCGGGCGCGCCAAACCTGGGCCACCGCATGCGCCCCAAAGAAGGCTATTTCCCCCTGGCGCCAAACGATACCCTGCAAGACCTGCGCACGGAGATGGCCCTGACGATGGAGGCGTGTGGCATTCCGGTAGAGGCGCAGCACCACGAGGTGGCGGCAGCAGGGCAATGCGAGATTGACATGCGCTTCGACTCGCTTACCCGCATGGCCGACAAGCTGCTGCTCTACAAGTACATCGTCAAGAATGTGGCGCGGCGCGCAGGCAAGACGGCCACCTTTATGCCCAAGCCGATCTTTGGCGACAATGGCTCCGGTATGCACGTGCATGTGAGTTTGTGGAAGGGCGAGACGCCGCTCTTTGCCGATGAGGAGGGCTACGCGGGCCTCTCGGAGATGGCGCGCATGTTCATCGGTGGCCTGCTCACCCATGCGCCAAGTATTCTGGCGTTGGCGGCCTCCACCACGAACAGTTACCGGCGTCTGGTGCCCGGCTATGAGGCGCCCGTCAATCTGGTCTTCTCGCAGCGCAACCGCTCGGCGGCGGTGCGTATCCCCATGTACTCGGATAACCCCAAAGCCAAGCGCATCGAGTTCCGTCCGCCAGATCCTACTGCCAACCCATATCTCACCTTCTCGGCAATCTTGATGGCTGGGCTGGATGGCGTCAAGCGCGGTATTGTCCCCGAAGAGCGTGGCTACGGGCCGGTGGATCGCAACATCTATGAGATGTGCCCCGCTGAGAAGCGCGAGATTCGCTCGGTGCCTGGTTCGCTCGATGAGTCGCTCGACGCGCTTGAGGCCGACCATGAGTATCTGCTGGCGGGTGATGTCTTCACAAGCGACCTGCTCGAAAAGTACGTGGAGATGAAGCGCGAACAGGCCGCCGAGGTGCGCCTGCGCCCCAGCCCGCTGGAGTTTGTACTGTACTACGACGCTTAGCTGGCGGTTGAAACCGCGTCTAAGGGAGCCGCTGAAGCGGCTCCACGAAGTCCGCCTGCGCGGACTTGTATCCTGCCATGCGAGTGAATAGTTGATCTTTTGCCCCTCTCCCGCAGCGCGGGAGAGGGGAATATTGTGCGAGGTGTACAATGATGGCAAGCGATGAGTCGCATATACGGCTGGCGACACCTGCCGACGCCGCCGACATCCACGCGATTTATGCGCCCGTCGTGCGCGAGACGATCATCTCCTTCGAGTATGAGGAGCCTTCGGTAGACGAGATGGCGCGACGCATCGAGAAGGTGACGGCGCGCTATCCTTGGCTGGTCTGGGTGGAGGACGGGCGCGCGGTCGGCTACGCCTATGCGGGCCAGCACAACGAACGCGCTGCGTATGATTGGTCGGTTGACCTCTCCGCCTATATTCACGCCGATTGGCGCGGTCGTGGTATCGGCAAAGCTCTTTATACGAAGCTCTATGGGCTGCTGGATCAACTTGGCTACATCAACGCCTATGCGGGAATCTCACTGCCAAACACGGCAAGCGTGGCGCTGCACGAGGCGATGGGCATGCGTCCGGTCGGCGTCTACCACCATGTGGGCTATAAGTTTGGCAAATGGCACGATGTCGGCTGGTGGGAAGGCGCGATCACGCCGCTGCGAGGGGAGCCAGCGCAGCCGCTAGGGATTGCCTCGCTGGCGTGACTACTCATTTGACCCCGATGCGAACGCGGTAACTCCAGTACCAGGGGACGGGTTCGGCTCCGAGCAATTGGGACGCCGCGCTGCTGAGGCGATCAAGGCCAGTCTCTTGTTCGGTGAACTGAAACTGTTGGCTGAACGCGCTGCTCCGCATCATCGCAAGGTAGCGCGCCGCGTCTCCCTGTTCGAGGGCGTGTAGCGTGACCTCGCGGGTGAA
Organism: Pseudomonadota bacterium; assembly: GCA_021324535.1. Taxonomy (GTDB): domain Bacteria; phylum Chloroflexota; class Ktedonobacteria; order Ktedonobacterales; family JADMIN01; genus JAJPIU01. The sequence goes on along the minus strand of JAJPIU010000069.1, from coordinate 15,206 downwards.
GCGGAAGTGGCCGCTCTCGCGCATGTGGTCGAGATGTTTGTCCTTCGGCCATATTTTGATGGTATGCGCCAGTCCGCGCTCCTGGATAAGCTGCACAAAGCGCAACGTGAGCTCCTGGGCCAGCCGGTCAAGCTCCCAATTGATGGTTGGCGGCGCATCGTAGTCATACGCCGCAAAGAGTCCGCCAGGGCGCAGAATCCGCGCGACCTCGGCCAGAGTCGCTGTCGGTTCCATCCAGTGGAACGCCTGGGCGCAGGTGACAATATCAGCGCATCCATCCGGCAGGCCCGTCTGCTGGGCAAGCCCTTCCCGATACTCGATATGCGCCGCGTAGGGAGCGTTCTCAATGTTGTGGATGGCTGTGTTTCGCATGTCGGCGTTGGGTTCGATCCCAATCACTTGCTCGGCCCGCTCGCCCCAGATCGCGGTAGATAGTCCGGTTCCACTGCCCAGATCCACTACCAGAGCGGGGCGCCGCTGGGAGATCATCTGTGTCAGCAGATCGAGCAACACCTGTGGCGGCGTCGGACGCGCACGCTCATAGGCGCTGGCGGCTCCCGTCCACATATTGCTGGCGTCTGTCATGCTGTTTCTCCTTTTTCAAGCGGGTGAAGCGCCGAGCAGGTCGAACACCTGCGCGCGTACCTTGCCCAGCACCCCAAGCGTATCGAGAATATCCGCGCCAACCCCACCACCATCGCGCACCAGCCCAAGCAGGATATGCTCGGTGCGCACGTAGCCGCTTCCCTGCCGCTCCGCTTCGTCCAGCGCCAGCGAGAGGACATTACGCGCTCTGGGCACGTAGTCAATCTCCTCCTGTACAGGCTGGTCTCCGCGTCCAATCTTCTCTTCTACGGCAGCACGAACGGCATCGAGCGCAACCCCTAATTTTGCCAGCGCCAGGGCCGCGAGGCCATCTTGTTCGCGCACCAGCCCTAGCAGCAGGTGCTCGGTACCGATATAATTATGATTGAAGGAGAGCGCCTCTTCGCGAGCGAGGGAGAGGGCATGCTGCGCGTGGTCATTGAAGCGGCTAAGATGTTTGCTGGGAATCCAGGTGGGATGGTAGGTACCCAGCGCCGTGAAAAGCAGTTGATGCACAACGCTGGTGATGGTGCGATCTTCGGTCTGAGCAATCTGCGCCAGTTGGTCATACACATAGACGGGAACTTCGACCGCGCGGCGGTCTTTGCTGGATGGCATCGCATGCTCCTTGTCAAACATCACCCAGGTATTTACCTGGTTTGTGTTTGACAAGGAATATACCACGGTGATTACCTGGGTGTCAAGAAGTTTCACCCGCCCGCCAACCCGCGCCCACCTCTACTTTGCCCTTTCTTTACTCCCTCACACCCCACGCCGCTTGCGTTGGGCCGCGAAGAACGCCAGCAGATCGTCGGCGCTGAGTGTGTTGAGCGTTTGCTCAGGTGTCAGCCAGCCCTTGCGCGCCATGCCTACCCCATAGCGGATGTTGCGTAGCCCCTCAGGGCTGTGCGCGTCGGGTGTGATGGGGATGCGGACGCCGCGCTCGGTGGCGAAACGCAGGTAGCGCCAATCAAGATCGAATCGGTGGGGATCGCCGTTGAGTTCGATAGCGACGCCTAGCTCACCCGCCCGCATGATGACCGCTTCGAGGTCGGGCTGGTAGCCCTCGCGCTCCAACAAGATGCGCCCGGTGGGATGCCCCAGGATCGAGCAATAGGGATTCTCCATTGCGCGGATCAATCGCTGCGTCTGTTCGGCGGGCGAAAGGTTGAAGTTGCTGTGCACCGAGGCGATCACGAAGTCGAAGGTAGCCAGTGTCTTGTCGTCGTAGTCGAGCGAGCCGTCTTTGAGGATGTCGCACTCCGTCCCTTTCAGGATGCGCAGCCGCCCTGCGAATTCCTCATTGAGCCGGTCGATCTCCTCGTGCTGCCGACGCACAGCATTCTCGTTCAGGCCGTTGGCGTAGGCGGCCACCTTGCTGTGGTCGCACATGCCCAGATACTCTTTGCCAAGCGCCAGCGTCGCTTCGGCCATCTCGCGGATGGTCGCCTTGCCGTCGCTCCATGTGCTGTGGACGTGCAGGATGCCGCGCAGATCGTCTACCGTGAGCAGCCGTGGCAGTGTTCCTTCCAGCGCCGCCTCGATCTCGCCGCGATCCTCGCGTAGCTCTGGCTCGATATACGTCATGCCCAGCGCGCGAAACACGTCGGCCTCGTCGGCGCAGGGGATGCGCTGATCGCCTTTGAAGAGGCCGTACTCGTTGACCTTGATGCCCTGCGCGTGGGCGCGACTACGGATGGCGATGTTATGCTCCTTCGAGCCGGTGAAGTGGTGCAGCGCATAGGGGTATTCGTCGTCGCGCACCACACGCAGATCGAGCGCGATGCCCGATTGCAAGACGACGCTGGTCTTGGTGTCGCCCTGGCCGGTGATGGAGACGACCTGGGGATGGCTAACCAGCCGCTCCATGATGGGCGCGCGATCCTCGTCGCGTTCGACGCTCACCAGGATGTCAGTGTCGCCGATGATCTCTTTCTTGCGGCGCAGGCTCCCCGCGATGCTCAGTCGCTTCACCTGGGGTAGCGCGCGCAACGCTGCGGCGATAGCTTCGGCCTGCGCCTCGGCCACATCGAAGCGATAGTGATCGCCGTGCTGCTCGATAAACGTGATGCCTTTGAGGATGTTCTCCTGGCTTTTCGCGCCAAAGCCGGGCAGCGCGGCGATGCGGCCATCCTCGGCGGCCTGGCGTAGCTCAGGGATGGTGGTGATATTGAGCGCCTGATTGATCTGGCGGATGCGCTTGGGGCCAAGCCCAGGAATGCGTACCATCTGACGCAATCCGGGCGGGATGCGCGCGATCAGTTCGTCGCGGTGGGCGAGCCTGCCCGTCGTCACCAGTTCGTTGACGCGCGCCAACAGCGTCTTGCCCATCCCCGGCAGACGCGCCACACGGCCATCGCGCAGCGCCTCGCCAATGTCGCCTTCAAGGCTGCCAAGCGCCCGCGCCGCGTTGGCGTAGGCCCGCGCCTCGAACGAGTTGGCGCCATCCAGTTCCAGCAGATCGCTCATCTCGTTGAGGATCGCCACGATCTGGCCTTTGTCGAGGGCTTCGCTGGCCTCCTCCCCCGCGCTGCGGGGGAGGGGAGTTTGTGTTGTCGCCAACGGAGATGGTTCGCCTGCGTTCTGATCCCCCTCTCTCCGTAAAGGGCGAGGGGTTAAAGAAGTGACAGTGGGTGAGGGCTGTTGGTCAGGAGGCTCTTTATTCGTCATGCGGTGTCTGCCTTTCTGTTTCGACGAGGGTGAGCGACGAGAGGTCATAGGTTGGCGGCTGGCGCGGTGTCAGCTCGAAGGGCGTCATCCCTTTGAGTTTTTTTGCCAGCCAGCGTTTGCAGTCGAAGTGGACGAGCATCCAGGCGACCAACTCTTTCTCGATGAAGATGGCGTCCCAGGTATCGGGATCAGGCAGGTCGTCGCCCGATAGAATCAGTTTGCCGCAGCGCGCGCAGCGTACATCGCCCGCCGCAACGGCCGCCTCGTACCAGCGGAAAATAAAAACGTTGTAGTCGTCGAGCGCCATGCCAGCCAATGGCCTGGGATAGCCAACCAGATCGGGATGCGGCGCCAGCGCGAAGTCGCTATCCCCACTGCCCAGCGCCACCAGTGGCCCGCGCGTCACCTCGTGAATAGTACCCACCTCGTCGCCTTCGATGGCTGTGCGCAGTAGCCCCTGCTCCGCGAACCACTTGCCTAGATCGGGTGTCAGCGCCGCAGGTGTATCCGTCGCGCCATCGGCGGGTGTGTTCAAGAGGTGTTGTCTGCCCATTGGTCGCCATTGCCTTTATTGTCAATTCAAGACATACACAGATTGTTCTTCTTGTGTTGTATGATCATGGCAAGGCAAAGGCAAATTGGATAGGCAGGCGAGGATGGCGGGTGAACCCGCGCCTAAGGGCTGCGCCGGGAAGTCCGCCTGAACACGGAATCCTGATGCCATACGAGACTTCAAAATAACTTGCAAGAAAATAAATCAATTTGCAAGAAATATTGAACCCAGACCCCCCTTAATCCGTAGAGCGTACAAGAAGATGCGCGACCAAGCGCGCACAACATGGCGCGCAAACGCAAAGTGCCCTGAAGCACCGAAGAAAACCGGAACCGAACGAGTAGACAGCACACACCCTTTATCGCACTTCATTTCAAGGCAAAGGAGCAGCGCAATGGCGCAATCGAGCGAGATGCAGCGTACCTCAACGCAGGCCACCCAACCAACAACATCCGCACAGGCGGCAGCCGACCAATTGAAGAAAGGTAAGATCGGACGACGCGCGCTGCTCGCCGCTGGTGGAGTGGGCGCCTGCGCGGTGGGCGTCGCGCTTGTGCCGGTGGCCGTCTCTGAATTGGAAAACTACGCCTCAAACGCGGCGCACCAGGCGCTTACCGATGGCATCGCGCAGGGCGAGCAGGCCATCATCAACGATCTTGCCGTCCTCGAAGGCGTGGCGCTCGACGACGCCATCCAGATCGCCGAGTGGACAAAGCTGGCGGTTGACTTCATTGTGAAGCCAATTGCCACTGGCGTTGCCTTCATTGGCGATGGCCTGCTCGATGGCCTCAACTCTGCGCTGGCCGACCTGGATGGTGGCCTGCATGCGATCAACATTCATGTAACGCAGATTCACGCGCTGCGGAAGATGGTGCAGAGTTGGCACGACAATCTCCATAACCTGCCCATCGCGCTGACGGCCTACGGAGACGCCGATACGCTGGCCGCACTGAAGTACCTCAAGGCGCTGAAGGCGAAGGTACAGGAGTCGGGCGGCAAGACGCATTAAGCCCTCATCTTAACCCCCTCCCCCGCACGACGGGAGAGGGGGTTTTGTACGTTTTACGATTACTTGTACACAGCCACCTTGATGGCGTGCGTCGTATGCAGCGGCGCCTTCGCGGCGTGCGTCCCCACTGCCGGATGCGACGCCATCGTGCAGATTGGCGATTCCGTGTTGCCAGTCTCGACGGGCGCCGTGGTGTCGGTATCGTCAATGTAGTAGATGTGTGGTGGAGGCGTGGGGTTGGTCACATATCCGGCGCCACAGATGTAATTGTCAATCATGTGATCCTGGTTGCCCACGTCCGAGATGCCTGCCTGGTAGGCCGTGCCGTCGCCGTAGCCGGTCGTGTTGTTGATGGCGTTGTTCTCGATGGTGTTCTTATACATGTAGATGCGGGTCACGCTTGCGGGCGGCGTGATGCAATCGGCCTGCGCTTGCGAGATGTAGAGGCCCACATCGTTGCCGATCACAGTGTTGTGTTCGATCTGCACGTTCACGCTATACACATCGCCATAGCAGGCGCCGCCGAAGAGCAGGATGCCGCCGGACGACGCGCCGTATGCGCCTGTATAGGAGTTGCCGGACACATAGTTGGAAATGATCGTGCCGGTTGCGCCCAAGCCAATCTCGATACCGTTCTGGGCGATGTAGTTGACCGGCCCCTGGCCAAGCACCGTGTTGTGCTCGATCTTCGCCGAATCGCCGGTACCGTCAACAACGATGCCCCCCTTCTGGTAGTTGTAAATCTTGTTGTACGTGATCGAGCCGGTCGCGCCGCTGGCATAGGCGAAGTACACGCCGACGCCGTGCTGGTCGCCGTTGAGTGGGGTTTCACCGATGTTGTAGATGGTGTTCTTCGTGACTGTCACTTTACTACCGTTGTTGACGACGCCGAAGTAGTTCGCGCCAAAGATGCTGACGCCGCTCACTGTCCCTGTATGCCCTGGAGAGTAGTAGACGCCAATGTTGCAGCCGGTCGCGTCGAGCACGCCGTGGTTCCCATGATACGTCCCCACGGGGTTGATGACCGCTGCGGTGAGATTCATGCTATCGCGCACAAAGCCGGTTGGCGTGCAGGTGGCCGCTGTCGCATGCGCACGATTGACATACAACAAGCCAAACGTGGCGCCTGCGGCGGCTATGATAAGCGCAGGCAAGAGTACCAATACGACAAGACGAGGTTTTCTCAGAGCAGTTTTCATGAGTGTCTCCCCAAAATCCACAACCTACTCCTCTGCCCACCATCGGGCAGGGTGAGACAAACAGTAGCGCGTCATCACACATCACAAGAAGTTGAACAGTACCGTTTGGTCACGATGTGAGACGAGTACGCTTACTCGTTTCAACGCGCTACTCAGGAAGAGATAACATTGCCAGCGAAAGTGTAGTCAATCTATCAATCATAGTGTTTTTTTCAGCGCGTCATACGCCAGGTCGAACAGCCAGACCAGCGCCACCGCCGCAAACGCCACCAGCATCGGCTCCATCGGCGCGCGCATGCGTGGCGTGCCATAGAACGCCGCCGCGCCCAGCGTCACTACGCCAATAAACAGCGCCGGAACCAGCGCCCGCCGCCAGCGCCGCAGGGCAGCCATGCCCACCCCCACAAACGCCAGCACAATCACCAGCATGGGATAGAGTTCGGCAAAGGGGCGCCAGATGGGCATGCCTTCCTCATCCACTGGCGAGGCGAACCGCCAGAGCGCCTTCATCCGGCGATACACCAGCAGCGGTAGTTCGCCGACATGCGACAGCGCCCAGTGTTCGCCAAGCTGACCAAGCGCATGGTCGCGGCTGACCTCGCAGCGCGCGTCGCAGACCGAAGGAAAGCTCGCCACCGTCGGCGCATAGGCTGGCACGAGCTTTGGGTTCACCCACTCGCCAGCATAATACGGATCGCGGTAGGAGATGTCGTTGTAGGAACCGGCGATCACAATGCCATCCACTGTGGTGAAGGGAACGAACGCGCCGCCCGTCACCGCCGCGTTGCGCGCCACCCACGGCGCCAGCATCAGCGCGCAGCCCAGCGCCAGCAGCCCGCCGCGCCATGCCATCCGCCTGAATGTTTGGCTGCGCCAGAAGCCTTGCGCGCTGGTGAGTGGCTGTGTACGGAGCCTTCGCCAGACGGAGCGCCGTGCTACGGCAAGCAAGACAAGCGCGCCAAGCACCGCCAGCAAGGCATAGACGCCGTTGGGCCGCACGAGCGCCGTCAACCCAAACAACGCGCCCGCCGCCAGCCAGCGCCATCCCTCGCGCCGTAGACTACCCATCATCCTCCGAATGCCGTTTGTAGGCGCGCCGGATCCATCCGATGAAGGGGTAACGTCTGAAGCCTGTGGGGCAATGAGTGGACGCATGAGGCGCATCGAGACAAGGCAGCACGCGGCGAAGAGAAAGACCGCCAGCGATTCGCTATAGAGCCAGGCGTCCCAGATGAACAACTGAGGATAGGTTGCGGCGATCAGTCCAGCGAGTAAGCCCGCGCGCCAGCCAGCCATCTCGCGCGCAATCAACGCCGCCAGCACGCACGTTCCCGCGCCGACGACGCTCAGCGCCAGCCGCGCATGCAGCGGATCGGCGCCGGTCAGCCCATAGACGCCTGCCAGAAAGAGTGGGAAGAGCGGCGGACGCACGGTAGTTGGGACGTGTGGGGCGATGCACAGGCAATGCTCGTTCAGCAGGTGAAGCGCCATCGCGTTGTAGTCGGCGGCGTCGTGGATGGGGACATAGTTGCGGGCGACGGTCAGGTTATAGAAGATACGCACGCCCAGCGCCAGCAGGAAGATGACCCCCAAGCCGATACGCTCGATGATGCGCTGGCGCTGTGGCGCGAAGGATGGCTGACGCAAAGGAGCAAGCCACATGAGTGGGAAGCGTACCTGGCGAGTATGTATGGGAGGCTGGGAAGTCATGGCGGGTGGTTCCTCCCACTTAAAGATGGTTGTGGCGGATGGCAGGCGGGCGACTGAAGCCGCCCGCCCGTCGGCGCTCCATTCGCCTAATGACCCTCCGCCCGCTTCCTGATCTCCCGTTTTGCTCCCGACGCCAGATAGGCCGCCGAGATGCACACAATCTCGGAGCCGCTGGAAAGCACGCGCGCGATCAGCGCGATCACAAAGGCGATGACGGGGCCAGCCGGGCCGACTACGACGCCCGCCGCCACCAGCAAAAACGCGATAGCGACCTCGCGGAAGCCCAACCCGCTTGGCGTGACAAACGAGAGAAAGCCGATGTCCCAGCCAATCGCATAGACGCCGATGCAGATGATCAGCGTGACGGCTGGCAGCGGCGTCGTGACGAGTGAGCGCGTCAGCAGATAGAAGCCAGCGCCTGCGACCAGCCAGCTCAGCGACCAGTAGCCAGTGATCAGCAACAGATCGCGGTAGCGCACGGTCAGGTGTATGGGCTGCCGTTTGGTCAGGCGCATCGCCTGGTTGAGCAGCCATTCCAGCAGCGGCGGATAAAGGCCAAGCAGCAGCAACGGAATGGCGACCACGCCCACCGTCACCACGGCGTCGCGCGAGAGGTGCGCTGTCAGACCCGTAATGTCGGGCCAGAAGAGCAGCGTAACTGCGAAGACAAGCGCCGCCGAGGCGACCTTCGTCGCCAGCTCGATCACCATACTCGCGAAACCGATGGTCTTGGGGACACCGCGCTGCTCCGCCAGCAGCACCCGCGTGATCACATGCCACACATTGCCGGGGATGTAGCGCACGAACTCCGCCGAAAGGTAAATGCGTTCGCTGGAGATGACATCGAGATGGCTGCCCAGCCGCGCCAGAATGCCGCGCCAGATCAGCGCGAACGACAGCTCCTGGCAGATCAGCAGCGCGAAACCCGCCAGCAACAGCGGCCACTGTGCCTGCCAGTGATAGCGCGCCAGTTGCGATCCGCTCTTCCAGAGGGAATAGCCAAGCGCGGCGACGATCACAACAAGCACAACCGCCTGGATGATGCGCTTGTAGCGTTTGGCGAGCCCCATCGCCTGCGCAATCATGCTGCGCCAGCCCGTCATCGGTGTAGACATTTCGGCTGGCCGGTTATCCGACGTTGAGGCGCTGGAAGCCTGTGGTGTAGGGGTGTCTTTGATACTCAATCGAGCGCCTGCTTTATGCTGTATTCTTCCTCTGGGCGATAGGCGAAGTGGCGAATCATCTCGCTTTGCAGGCCCGTCAGGATGAAGCTGACCCCAAACACCAGCAGGATGATGCCGACGAAGAGGATAGGACGGTTATGAATCTCTGTATGTGAGCCAAACGGCAGGTAGCGATCCAGTACCACGTAGAGATCGATCACAAAGCCAGCGATCAGCGTCAGGATGCCAAGCGTGCCGAACAAACGAAGCGGCGTGCGCAGATAGGTCATCAGGAAGACGACCATCATCAGGTCGAGGAAGCCGCGCAGGAAGCGCCGCGCGCCAAACTTCGACTTACCAAATTTGCGCTTGTGATGGCGCACCTTCACCTCGGTGACGCGGAAGCCACGCTGATGGGCCAGCACGGGGATGAATCGGTGAAGCTCACCATACAGCTTGATGTCGTCGAGAATCTCATGACGATATGCCTTGAAGCCACAGTTGATGTCGTGCAGCTTGACGCCTGTGCTCATGCTGACCATGCCGTTGAAGATGCGTGAGGGGAATGTTTTGGTGATCGGATCGAGCCGAGGATACTTCCAGCCGGAGACCAGATCGTACCCCTCATCCAGCTTCGCCAAAAACTGCGGTATCTCGGTAGGGTCGTCTTGCAGGTCGGCATCCATCGTGAAAACGATCTCGCCGCGCGCGCGCGCGAAGCCTGCCACCAGCGCGGGCGTCTTGCCGAAGTTGCGCCTGAAGCGCACCACCCGCACATGTGGATCGCTCTCGTGCAGCGCCTTGAGCGCCTCGAACGAGCCATCGCGACTGCCATCATCCACATAGATGATCTCATACGATTTGCCCAGCCGTTCCAGTTCGGCATGGAGCGCCTCATACAACGGCTGTACGCTCTGCGCTTCGTTATAGACCGGAATCACAACGGAGATCGCGATCTCCGTTGGCTGACTGGCGGGAGTTTCGGGCGCGCTGTGAACCGCAGGCGGTGTGACGGTTTGCGCTGTGGGTGCGCCATCCGCCGTAGCAGGGAGCGTAGAAGCCACAGGAGCCAGAGATGGCGCCTCAGCACATGCGCTGGCAGGTGTGGTCATCCCTCTCGTCGGCGCTCCACGCGGCGCCACAGGCGCTTGTTCCGCTGGCGCTTCCGGCGTCGCATGCTCGATCTCCTGCATAGCCATGGCGTATCCCCTTCGCCTATCTGTCTCTGTCACTGTCGCTCTATCGTTTCGCCCCTCAAGGAAACGTCTTTGTCCCATTGAGTAGCCAATCTGTAGCCAATTTTGCCGTCGCTGTCGCTATGACATAACATGGCAGAATACCTAAGCTATTATGCCGCAGAATCCCGTATCCGTCAACGCGACACGACCCCATCTCGACATAATCTGGGCTTGCATATATCTCGATGGGACTTGCATACTATGAGCGATGCGATACAATGCGATACAATACGTATGCGGCGGCGCCACGGTTCTGGCGGGCGCCCTGAGAGCGCATAGAGAGTTTGTGAGAGATAGAGACAGAGCGATAGAGAGATAGAGGCAGGAGCCACATATGTCGTTAATCAATATGGCAAAGCGCGAGATCAACTGCAAGGTGGTCTATTATGGGATTGGTCTGAGTGGCAAGACCACGAACCTGCATTATATTCACCGCACGGTCAATCCGGCGGATGTCGGTGATATGGTCTCGATTGACACCGAGACGGAGCGCACGCTCTACTTTGACCTGCTGCCGCTGGAGCTAGGGCGCGTGCATGGCTTCCAGATTCGCTTCCAACTGTATACCGTGCCCGGCCAGGTACTCTATCAGCAGACGCGCATCTCGGTATTGAAGGGAGCCGATTGCGTGGTGTTCGTCGCCGATTCCCAGGCCAGCAAGCTGCAAGAAAACATCGAGAGCTTCACCGAGCTTGGCGAAGAACTGCGCAAGATGGGCAAGAACCCCGGCGATTTCCCCCTGGTATTGCAGTGGAACAAACGCGACCTCCCCGATATTCTGCCCGTCCCAGTTCTCGAACAATACCTCAATCCCTATCGCGCGCCCAGCTTTGAGGCAGTGGCCGTCGGCGGACGCGGCGTCGTCGAGAGTCTGCGTGTCGCTATCAATACCACCTTGCGCCGCCTCGAGCGCGTCTAGCCGCTTATAGCTGCATATTGAAAGCGAGCGGCAAATATGGGGGTCACAGGGCCACAGACGATCTTTGTGGATGGCTATAACGTCATCCGCACGACGCCGGAGCTTGCCCGCGCCGAGCGCCTGGGCCTGGCGCATGGCCGCGAGGCGCTGCTTGCCCGGCTGGTGGCGCGCTACCGCCATACGCCGCATCGTGTGGTGGTCGTCTTCGATGGCGATGGGCCGACTGAAAGTACGCAACAGCTCAAAGGATTATCGCGTGGGCAGGTGATCTACACGCGGCGCGGCGAGACGGCTGATGCGGCTATCGCGCGGCTGGCTGCTCAGTGCGCCAACGAAGCCGATCATATATCATCACAGATCGTCGTGGTGAGCGACGATTATGCTGTACGGGCGGATGGGGCGCTACGCGGGGCGACGCCTGCGCGAGCGAGCGAACTTGCACAGCGGATGCGCGAAGGGCCACGTCTTCAGGCGAAGCAGGCGCGGCATCGGCAGTTCCTGCGCCAACAGTGGGCCGCCGAAGCCGATGGCGAGTATATACCACCCGACCGTAGCAAAGGCAATGGCCACCGCGCGCCCCGTAAACGCCGCGAAGCGCCAGATAGACGATGGTAGTGACAGGCAAGCGGTAATAAGCGAGGACGCTGCTAGCATGCAAACTTTTCTTCCTTCCCCAGACTTTGCCATCTGCGCTGCTGTCCTCGATACACGCCGCCTCGGCAAGCAGCGTCTTGAAGCGTATCAAGTGTTGCGTGTGCTGAGGGGAGAAAGCCAGGGATGGCGTCATCATCCTGCCGTCAAGATGTGGCGAGGATATGAGGATGCGCTCGGTCTCTATCTGAATGCGATGATTGATGAATGGGAACGCAGAGGCTTTAGAAACACAATGAAGCGGTATCCTATCACCCAACCGCTTCCCAGCGTTCCGCTGCCTCCCTGGTTGGGAAACCCCACATTGCATGCCTCCCACCGTTCGAATCTGCTGCGTAAAGCGCCGGAGCATTACAGCCAGTTTGGCTGGAGCGAACCGCCCACGCTCCCGTATTATTGGCCTTGTGGCGCTGACTGATATTACCACCAGCGGTTTCTTCGTGAATCATATCTCTCTCTCCCAATCCCTATTACTATTGCTGTTTATCGCATCGGATATGAAGCTGAACATCAAGGCAACCAAAAAGACAGCAAAGATTCCTGGCAAGCAGGCTAGCCAATACGCAATCCAGGCAAAGATTCCAGGAAAGGTTTCTCTGGTATCTGGACGGTAAACGTGTGTTCCTACACTGGCGCATTTTGGATTGACCCTGCCACGGTGTGTTCCCAGAGCAGCGCTCCTGTCGAAGCGTTCAAGGCTTGCAATACGTTCTGGTCACTTGCCATCAATATGGCTACCTGATGAATATGACTATCATGTTTCAATTGTCTGCTCGTCGTCAAGGAATCAGTTCGATGACATTTGTCATCCCAACTTTCTGATCTTCTTCACTACCGCGCTTCCTATATCTACCTGACAATGTATACAGAAGCCAGTAACAAGCTGGCTCAGCCTGAACACCACGCGACATATGGTCTTGTAGATAGGAGCTATACAAATGAAGACGACAACCACGAAGAATACGCTCGTCACAGCGCAACTGGCGGCGCTGCTCATTATGCTGGTTGGCTGGGGATGGATCGCTGGCAACTTCGCCCAGCCACAGGAGCCGCTCTTTGCCGATGCGCTAACCGACTTCCTGCATGCTGTCCCTGCCATCCTGCTCTTTATCTTCGGGTTGCGCTATTTCAGCGCACTGCTGGCCGCCCAACCGCGCCGCGTTGGCTGGGCCTACATTGGCGTCGGGGTGATTGCAACGCTGGCCGTCCTCTTCTTGGGCCTGGGCGGCATTGTGCTGAGCCTGTTGGGCATTTCAACCTCCAACCCCAATTCGGTCGGCGTCCATAACCTCGACGACGCGATCCCTGCCGTCCTGACGCTCGGAGGATCGCTGATGTGGCTGGTCGTCGCTTTCCTGACGTGGCGGCAGCGTGCGGTCGCTTCAGAGGTGAGTGTCCAATAGCGCGCAGTAATTATTCCTTCGCTATCCCTATTGCTTCTTGCCTTGCAGCTATGGCTACTCAGCGCGTGATCTTGTTTGCGCCAGAGGTATGCCATAGGTATGGAGGAGAGGGATGGCAAGGACATTATGTGAATTTATTGGTTTACGGGTTTACACTGCTTGATGGGAGAAAGGGAAGCTTACTTCTCAGAGGGAAGTATGGAATATTTTTAGGCTTTGTGGGCCTTCACCGTCGTTGGAGGTGACGGGCGGATTCGAACCGCCGAATAAGGGTTTTGCAGACCCTCGCCTTAACCACTTGGCCACGTCACCAAAGGGAGCGGGAGACGGGATTTGAACCCGCGACCTTCTCCTTGGCAAGGAGACGCTCTACCCCTGAGCCACTCCCGCGTTTGCTCACCGCCTGGGGTGAGTACCGCGTGCTGTTGTCAGCGTTGTTAGCATACCCCATAGCCCAGGCGATTGTCAAGCCCCAATTTTTGCTCCTTGCCAATTTCGCATGAGATAGGACAGATAACCCGCGAAAAAGGGCAGGCATGGAGCCTACCCCCTTCGTAGTCGTTCGCCGGTTTCTCCTTTAGAGCCTTAGCCTTAGAGGCTCGGTACCGCGCCAGGTGTGCCACCCACCTGTGGCAACGTCGCGTTCAGGTTTGGCACGCTGGGAATGTTGCGACTATCCGAGAGCATCCCGCTGTCTGGCGTCGAGATCGAATTGATGCCTGGCGTCTTCTGCCCATTGAGCCAGTGCGTCAGCGCGTTGTTCTGGTCGGCAGACAGCGTAGAAGCGTCCACTTTGCGATGCGGATCAAAGCCAAGAATCTGCTCAACGTCAAATGTGCCGTTTGAGTCGCGCAGAACGGTTACATCCCCTACCTTGCGCCCCGAAGCGAATGCCCACAGCTCAACTGCCGCGTCGCCCTGTCCTGGGGCCAGCCATCCGGCGTCGCCGCCCACCTGCTTGGTGTTGGGGTCAAGCGAATCTTTTGCCGCCAGCGTCTTCCAGGCGGCGTCGCTATACTTTTTCGCCTTCAGTTGGGCGTTCACCTGTTGCGCCTGGGCCATTGTGTTGGTCTCGATGAAGCGCAGATGCACCTGGCGAGTGGGCGAGACAAGCTGTGAAGCCAGATATTTCTGCATCATCTGACTGCGAAGATCCATGCGAATCGAGTTGCGCAGATCGCCCTCGGTGATATTGTCGCCACTCAGGAAGCTGCTATAGCTTTCGTTCTTGGGAAAGGCCGCCTTGAATGCGGCGAGCGCCTTGGCGACCGCCTGATCGCTTGGCTCGAAGACCGAGGAGGAGAGATGTCGCTCACTCTCGAACTTGTGCGCTCCCGCCATGATCAGTTGATCATCAATCAGGTTGCCAATCGCTGTCTGCGAGAGTTGCGTCTGCGAAAAGGCACTCTCGTCCGATTGAATCTGTGGCGTCAGGATACCGTTCTCATTGACAGCCTGCGGATTCCCCTGCTGCACCTGCGCCTGGATCGCATTGTACTCGGTGATCTCTTTTTGCAGCCGATTCCACACCGTCTGCGCGACGTAGGCCATCTCCTTGCGATATGAGTCTTGCGAGATATTTACCCCGTTCACGGTGACAATTGTCTTGTTCGGGATAATGACATTCTCGTTCAGCCAGCCAAACGCGAGTGTCCCGATGATGGCGAGAACGACCAGCCCAACGAAGGAGTAGACCATGAGCTTCTGGTAGCGCAATTTTTGCGAGCGGGTGAGGTGTTTGCCCCAGCCAAAGATCAATGGTTTGCCGTCGCGTAGCCCTTCAAAACGAGCTGTCTGGCCGCCACGCTTGTTCAAAGCTACGGGTTTTCCCGTGCGGCTCGCTGTGGCGGTGCGCCGTCGCCGGTTCTGCCGGTTCTGCTGTTTCGGTCGTTGCAAGGTTGAATTGCTCATGCGTTTGTGCGTCCTATGTTTGGAATATTCCAGCTGCTCTCCCGTACAAAAACGCGCTCGTCAGAAAGCTGCATCTGCCAGAGAGGCTCCACATGCTATAGATGCTACGTTGTGCAGGGATGTCTCATGACAAGAACGAATGTGCCCGGCGTTCTGTCACGCGCGACCCGCTGAAACAGCCTATGGGGCTTGCCT
>JAJPIU010000274.1 GCA_021324535.1 Pseudomonadota bacterium | reverse complement strand
TCCGCCTCGACCTTCGCCGCCAGCTTCTCCACCAGGTCTTTGTAGACTGTATGGGTTGTCTTGATAGCTTTGAGCCAGGTCTTATGAAGTTCGGGGTCGGCGGCGATCACGGCAGGCTCGACGAAATCGGCGGTAGACTCATCCACATAGCGTTGGCTAAGCTGACTTATTCCGGTGCCTGCGCGATGTCGTACTAGCTCGTGGGTGAGGCTGCGCGAGACGCCAGTGATCAGCAAGTCCCACACAGCGTGTTCCAGTACAGAGCCGTGCCCTTGGTTGATCAGGTTGCCGATGTAGCTGGCGTTCGTTTTGCGGAACTGGTTGGCGCCGAAGCTCATGTAACACAAGCGCCCCGCCAGCTCGACGATCAGCTCGGAGCCGTTCTCGCTATCGGTCTGCCACTCCGTCTCGTGATCCGCCAGGAAGCGTTGCACCTCGGCGTTGTCGAGCGTCTGTCGCCCCACCACGTAGATCGTCGGCTCGTGAAGTATTCGCATGCTGGTGGCCCTCCTCCGGCGCATCATCTATTATACCGCCCACAGGATCACGTAGGATCACGTAGGATCACGTAGGATCACGTAGGATAATGACAGCTTCATTGTCGTACATATGCCGCCACAATCGCGCGTTCATAGCATGTTTGTCTCATGACCTTAGTCGCCATCAAAAGCGCAGATTTGCGCTTGCGTATTGCGGCCCCTGCTGATATACTGGTGTGTGCTTTCGTGGTGACGCTACTGAAAGCATCTCAAAACAAACAACCGCCATAGCACAACGATGTCGTCACGTCATAAACAAATATGGGATACGTAGCATATTGCCCATTTCTTCGGTCTGCTCAGGGAGTGGCGCAGACCGAGGGAGCTCGTCGTCGCGCTCAGCCAGCCTCATTGTGGGGCTGGCCATCAAAACTCAGCGGGCCAATCAGGCGCCCTGTATGCGGGAAGTTCTCTTGTACTCCGGGTAGTTTGGGTACGCTGGCGTCAAGCGAACTGTCAAGCGAGCGAGGAGACCGGTATGATTCGTAGCTCATTGTATGCCGCCGCCGCCCGGCGACCAGGGCGCGCCAGCGGGCGTGATATGTTTCCATCAGGCGAGGCAAACGCGGTGGAACCCGGCCCGCTGTTTCCCCAGGCGTCGCGCCTGCTAGGCTCCTCCGCGCCTCCCATTGGCGAGGCTGATCCGCCAGCCATGCCGCCGCTGACCAGTCCCGCGCTCGATGTGGAGGCCGCTTTAGCGGGGAAGCCGCTGCGCATCCTGTTTGTCGCGGCGGAGAGTGTCCCCTATGTGAAAGCAGGTGGCATGGCGGATGTGATTGGCGCGTTGCCCCGTGCGCTCAAACGTCTGGGGCACGACGTGCGCATCATCATTCCTCGCTACAAGAACGTTGACCCCGAACGCTGGCACTTGAGCATGGTCGCTGCGTCATTGCAGGTTCCAATGAACCAGGGCGCTGAGCGAGTGAATGTGCTGGAGACCATGCAGGGCGACGGTGTGCCGGTCTATTTCGTTGATGCGCCTCACTACTTCCAGCGCGATCACCTGTATGGCTACAACGACGATGGCGAACGATTCATCCTCTTCTCGCGCGCCGCGCTTGAGTTCCTGCGCTATCTCACCTGGAAGCCAGATATTGTCCATTGCCACGACTGGCATACCGGCATCATTCCCAACTGGCTCAAAACCATTTATCGCGACGATTCTACTTTCGAGCATACGGCAAGTGTTTACACGATGCACAATCTGGCGGTGCAGGGCATCTTTGGCTATCGCATCCTCGAGGTGGCGGGCGTCGCCGAGGACGGTTTTCTCTATCCCGAAGCGACGGAGCTTGCCAACGTGGTAGACCTGATGGGGCGCGGCATCCTCTTCGCCGATGCGATCAACACCGTCAGCCCACGCTACGCCAGCGAGATTCTCACGCCGGAGTATGGCGCCCGGCTCGATCCACTGCTCCGCTCGCGCCAGGATCGCCTCTATGGCATCCTCAATGGGATTGACACCGAGGAGTTCGACCCTGCTACCGACCGCTATATCGCTTCACGCTACGACGCCTTCTCGCTGGAAAAACGCCCCGCCAACAAGCGCGCCCTGCAAGAGCAACTGCATCTGCCGACCAAAGAGTTTATCCCACTGATCGGCCTGATCTCACGGCTGATTGATGAGAAAGGGCTTGACCTGCTCGATAAGGTGGTTCTGCCCATCCTCGAGCAGGGTGTGCAGCTTGTCGTCTCCGGGACTGGCGATCAAACGTATCACCAGATGTTACAGCGGTTGGAACAACGCTACCCGCAGCAGGTCTCCGTTCACCTGACGTTCAACGCCGAACTCAGCCAGCGCATCTACGCAGGAGCCGATATGCTGCTGATGCCATCGCATACCGAGCCATGCGGCTCCACGCAAATGCTGGCGATGCGCTACGGCAGCATCCCCATCGTCCATCGAACGGGTGGCCTGGCCGACACCGTACAGGAGTTCGATCCGCTGACAAATACCGGCAACGGCTTTAGCTTCACGCGCTACGATCCCTTCCAGTTCTTCGCGGCGGTGATGCGCGCCATCGAGGCGTATAAGTTCACCGATACCTGGCACGACCTGATGCAGCGCGCCATGCTTGCCGATTACTCCTGGGACGCCTCCGCCGAACGCTATGTCGCGCTCTATCGCCGCGCCCAGGAGTTGCAGCGCATCGCCAGCGCGACCGGCGCAGCCAGAACGACAGGAACGACCCGGTGAATATTGAATCTATTGAATCTATTGAATCTATTGAATCTTCCCCAACGATTGATAGGCTGCCGGAAGCGATCGCTGCATTGCCTTCGCACGTGCGCGCGCTTGTGGATGGACTCTTCCAGGTGGTCGCAACTGAGGGCGTGATAGACCCGCCGACGGAGATGAACGACTGGCTGGCGAAGACGTTTGGCTCGGTTGAGGCGACGCTCCACCAGCGCATCATCCGCGTGATGAACCGCTGGACATTTGAGAGCGCAACCTTCAACGCGCTGCGCAGCCGTCGTCCCGGCAGCGGCGCCACCCAGGGGAAGCAGGCTGACCCGCCGGAGCTACGCGAACGCATCGAACGCACACAGGGAGACGATTTCTGCCAGCCGCAGACGCGCACGCCAGCCGATGCCTTCGGGCGTGTGCGTGGCGAACGAACGATCACGGCGAGCAATGTGGCCAAAGCCGATGGCTGGCATGGCGTCGCTATCTTCGATCAACACGATCCCCTGGCGCTGGATGGTGCGCTTATGGCCGATCTGCTGGATGTGGTTTCGCGCTGGGCCGAGCGTGTGCGCCAGCAGGACACCGAGGCGCGCTATCTCTTCACCCTATGGAACTGCCTCTGGCGGGCGGGCGCCTCGCTGGTTCACGGCCATGCGCAGATGACGCTGAGCCACACAATGGCGCATGGGCGTGTCGAACTCTGGCGGGCGGCGATGGAACGCTACCACGCCGCGACGGGTGGCGACTACTTCGCCGATCTGCGCGCGGTCTACACTGCGCTGGGCTTGGCGACCACCGCGCCGGAAACTGTCCCTGAGGACACAGTGTTTGGCTTCGCTTCGCTGACGCCCGCCAAGGAGCGCGAGGTGACGCTGTTGGCGGCCAATCAGCCGCCCGGAAATCTGAGTGTGTTAGCCGCTCCCCTCTGGCGCACGCTGGAGGTGGCGATGCGCGATTTTGGCGTGCGCGCCTTCAACGTCGCCATGTTTGGGCCACCCTATTCGCTGCCCGATGGCGCAGGCGATCCGGCATGGGAAGGTTTTCCATTAGTGGCGCGGTTTGTAGACCGGGGCGCGCCGCTGGCGCAAACGGCTGACATCGCCGCGCTAGAACTCTTTGGCAGTAGCGTCATCTCGAGCGATCCGTTTGAAGTCGCCCGCGCCATGCGCCAGGGGTGAAGCCATTCAGGAGGGCGCCCTATGTTCCACCAGCGCATCGTAGACTACACCGCTATGCCGGTTGGCAAACGCACACGCCAGGGCGTCATCGCCGTGTGTGAACGCTGTGGCAGGCATGGCGCGTATTACTGCGCGAGCGATGCTCAGGGCGATCAGATTGAGAAGTGGCTGCACATTCAGCAAACAGGGCTGCTCACCGGTGGCTACGAGGACGCCTGTATCCGTACCACCTGGAGCGTTGATGGACAGCCTGTCGTCGAATGGGCTTGGAAGTCACTCGAACGCGCTTGATCCCTGGTCTGCCGCACAGACCCCATCAAAACGACGCCTGCCGCACGAGCGTGGCGTCAATCTCCGCAACGCTTCGCTGCCTGGAGAGCGCCATCGCCAGCCTGAACTCCTCACTGACCACCATCAGCGTTCCTGCGGCTCCGGCGGCGCGCGCAGTGGCAGGTTCGCCGTCGGGGTGCGCCAGCGTATGCCACGCCGTCGGCGCGAGCAGGATGGGCATGCTCACCGGCGTTCCCAATACTGCCGTTGTCGTATCGCACTGGCTGACGTTGACCAGCCCGCGTGGACGCAGCCACACATGCTCGAAGGCGCTGCGGCAGGCGCGCATCGTTACGCCGTCGTCCGCATAGCCCGCATAGAAATCCCATAGAGCAGGCTCCGTCCGCGCTCGTGCCAACGGCTCGTATTCGGCCACGTTGACG
>JAJPIU010000256.1 GCA_021324535.1 Pseudomonadota bacterium | reverse complement strand
TCACGCTGGTTCACGCTGGTTCACGCTGGTTCACGCTGGTTCACGCTGGTTCACGCTGGTTCACGCTGGTTCACGCTGGTTCACGCTGGTTCACGCTGGTTCACGCTTTGGCGCCGTCTGTCTCCGGCTTTTCGCGCAAGACATAGCCCGCCTTGCGCACCGTATGCAAGAGGCGCGGTTCGCCGCCCGCCTCCAGCTTGGAGCGCAGGTAGCCTACGTATACCTCCAACACATTTGATTCGCCCTCGAAGTCGTACCCCCAGACACGCTCCATGATGATGTCGCGCGTAAGCACCTGGCGTGGCCGCCGCATGAACAGCGCCAACAACTCGTATTCCGTGGTGGAAAGCTCGATGGCGCGATTCCCTCGATGGGCGACGCGCGTGCCGGTATCGAGTTCGAGGTCGGCGAAGCGCAGCACCTCCGTCTGTTCAGGGTTTCGCCGCCTCAGCAGCGCTCGCACATGCGCCAGCAACTCGTCCATTTCAATTGGCTTGACCAGGTAGTCGTCGGCGCCAGTGTCCAGCCCTTTCACGCGATCCGCGATGGCGTCTTTTGCCGTCACCATCAGGATAGGAGCCTGATTGCCGCCCTCGCGTAGCCGCCTGCACACCTCAAGCCCGTCTACTCCCGGCATCATTAGATCGAGAATGATCAGATCGGGTGGGCGCTCGAGCGATTTGCGCAAGGCATCGTCGCCTCGCAAGGCGACATCCACGCTATAGCCCTCGTAGGCGAGTGTCCGGCGGAGTGTCTCGGTGATGCGTTTATCGTCGTCAGCCAGTAATATATGCGCTTTCATCACATTCCCTCCTTTCTCTCATTGTACGCTATTCAGCCCTTTGCCGTCTTGTTTTCTGAGATGGGACTAAGAATATCTCGCTGCCCGTCTGTCTTATCTGTTTCTCATTTTCATATCACCTTCAGTTCATTCCCTTGTGGCATGTTTTTATAGGGGCGTTGTATGACCATATCTGTCAGGTGTGGCTAGGCGCTCCCATAGCGTGTATGTTCTGGCGCGTCTCTTGCTAAGCAGTCATGCCGGGAGGCGCTCTGACGCGCAGAGAATGCGCCGCCGCTACACGCGCTAGACAATCCACTAAGGGAGGATGATATGTCGCTGAACCCACATCAGCTTATCGAAGCGTCTGCCGCTTCAAGGCCACTGGCTTTGCCCAGGTGGTTGGTGGAGGACGACGCAGAGGTGAGTGATGGACGGGCATGGAAGGCTCAAGGCGGACAACGGCGACGCCTGATCATCGTGAGTAATCGTGGCCCAATAGAATATTCGGTAAACGCCCAAACGGGGAAGATCGAGGCGCGTCAGGGCGCTGGCGGTGTGGTGAGCGGTCTACTTTCCGCGCTGAAGGATCGGCCCGTTACCTGGATCGCGCTGGCGATGAACAAGGCCGACCGCGAGGTGGCGCAGGCCAATCACGGCGCTATCGAGGCTCCTGATGCGCTGCCTGGCCTACACAAACTCGATCTCAAGGTGTGCCTGGTGGATGCGCCTGAGCGCGCCTACAAACGCTACTACGATGGCATCAGTAATCGTGTCCTCTGGTTCACGCAGCACTATTTGCTCAAACAGACATCGCGTCGCCTCTTCACTCAGCGCACCATTGACGACTGGGAAAAGGGCTATCGTGTGGTCAATGAGGCGGTCGCCGAGGCAGTGATCGCCGAGTTGGACGCGCAGGGCGGCGAGTCGCCAATTCTCTTCCAGGACTACCACCTCTATCTAGCCCCTGCGATTGTTCGCCAGCGCCGCCCGGAGGCGCGACTTGCCCATTTCACCCACATTCCCTGGCCCGAGGCGCGTTATTGGGAGCTGCTGCCGGAGGAGATGACGCAAGAGATCTACCGTGGCTTGGCCGCAAACGATGTTGTCGGCTTCCAGACGATGAGCGACGCACGCAACTTCCTTGCAGGCGCCGAGCGATTCCTCCCTGGTGCGCGCGTGCTTTCCGCCTATGGCTCACAGGCGGGCGAGATCAGGTTCGAGGGGAGGCGTATTCTCGTCAAGGTCTATCCCATTGCCGTCACGCCCTCTGAGGTGCGTGCGAGCGCCGCTGCTCACATCAGCCACGAGAGCGCGCAGTTGATTCGCCAGGCGCGCGGCCCCAAAGGAGATCGGCAGATCATCCTGCGGGTGGATCGCATCGAACCAACAAAGAACATCCCCCAGGGCTTCTCCGCGTATGAGCGCATGCTGACCGAACATCCCGAACTGTTGGGCAAAGTGACGTTCCTGGCGCTCTTGGTACCGTCGCGCCAGGGCATGGCAGAGTATCGCGCCTATGAGCAGCGCACGCGCGCAACCATCGAGCGCATCAATGCCCGCTTCAAGAGCGAGATCCTCCCCGGCTGGGAGCCAATCATCGCCTGCATTGGCAACGACCGCGCGCGGGCGCTCGCCTGTATGCGTGCGTATGACGTGCTGATGGTCAATCCATTGCTGGACGGCATGAACCTTGTCGTGAAGGAAGGCGCGCTGATCAACCAGCGAGACGGCGTGATTGTCCTCTCGCGCGTGGCGGGCGCCTACGAGCAATTGCGAGAAGACGTGCTGGGTGTGCCGCCGCTCGATGTGAAGGCGATGGCGCAGGCGCTCTATCGCGCGCTGACGATGCCCGACACCGACCGCGAGCGCCATGCGCTGAACCTGCGGAATCTGCTCGAGCAGGAAGACGCCGAACGCTGGCTTGGACGACAAATACATGATACGCTGGCGGCGCCTCGCCAACATGTCCCCGCAGCCGCCTATCGGGCTGACGAGTATGCGCAGCCGATTGACGCCGCCGTCTCAGGAGAGTTTCCTGTGCTGGCGGGGCGTCATGCGCTCCGCAGGATGGCGTCCCGCAATCCCACCGAGTTTTCTTCCGAAGACAGCGAGACGGTGGGCGAAGAGGCAAGAGAGTTGGCGCTCGCCAGGATGTCATAAGCCATTCTACAGAGCAGGGGGAGCGCCTGCTTATGCCGCCCTACCGTGTGACCTTCAAACGCGCCGAACGCGCCGAGGGCGAAACTGTGGCAGGTCGGCATGAACTTGAGTGGCAGGGCTAAGAGGGCTACTCCCCGCTGGCCGCCGTCGTCGCTGTCTCCTGCGTGTCCTTCTGACTTCCGGCTCCAATCGTTTGGCTGGCGCCATTTTTTCCCATCACCTCGTCGGCTGAGGGCAGGGGATCGTTGGCGTAGACGCCGCGATATTCCTGTGGCAACATGGCTGCAATACGGCGCATGATCTCGTCAACGCCGCGCTCCATATCCTCTTTTGAGCGTCGTTTGCCGCTTTGGGCAAGGTAAAAGGGCTTGCCGTAGCGCACAGTGACATGCGGCGCGAACGGCCCATAGTTGAACCCCTTGAAGGCTCGCTCAGTGCCATAGATGGCTATCGGCACAATGGGCACATTCGCACGTAGGGCGATCAGCGCGACGCCGGGTAGGGCACGCAACAGGTGGCCGCCGCTGCGATGCCCTTCTGGGAAGATGACCACCACCTCGCCCTCATTGAGCAATCGCTCAGCCGTCCGCAACGACTCACGGTCGCCCTCGCCGCGATGTACAGGGAACGCGCCAAGCAGCCGCACAATCGTCCTCAGGACGGGGATATGAAACAGCTCGATCTTCGCCATATAGTGGGTGATGCGCGGCACACGGAACGAGACGAGCGGAATATCCGCCCAGGCAATGTGATCCGCAGCAAGCATTACCGGCCCCTCGCGTGGGACATTTTCCACACCCTCGGTATGCAGCCGTGCAATCAACGGCAGGAGGATGGTAGCTACCACCCGCACGAAAGCATAGAACCAGGGCGAACCTGTGCCATCCGGCAAGGGCTTTGCCGCTGGCCTGTAGGGGACAGGTGCGCTCTTTGGTGTAACGGAGGATGGCGTGGCAGGGACAGCAGTAGCTGCAGCAATGGATGCCTTTGGAGCCGCATCCTGGCGTACTGTCGCGCTGGCTTCGCTTCCTGCGGGCGCTATGGGTTCTAGGGGTTCTAGGGGTTCTGAAGGCGAGGTGGATTGGGGCACAGCGGGCGCAGTTGGCGTGGCTGGCATGGCTGGCGTGGGAAGACGCTCGGCCAGCAACTCGCTGATGCGCTCCACCACGTCCTCGGCTTCCAGGTGATCGTTGTTGATGGTGATGGCGTCGTCCGCTGGCTTCATCTTCGCGGCGTCTTTGGCGTCGCGGGCGATCAACGCGGCCTGCACAGCTTCGAGCGTTGGGGCGGCGTCGCCCTGCGCCCGCACGAGATCTCCATGCCGTCGTTGCGCGCGACGTTCTACCGAGGTGGTCAGGTAGATTTTGAGCAGCGCGTGCGGCAGAACGACCGTGCCGATGTCGCGTCCGACCATCACCACGTTTTGCTCGTCGGCCATCCGGCGCATCGAGACGATCAGCGCGTCGCGCACAGGGAGATGCCGCGAGACGGCGGAAACGTTTTCTTCAACGTCGCGTGCGCGCAGCCACTGGGTGATGTCTTCGCCGTCCACCAGCGTCGTGTACTGGTGGCCTTCTTCGAGCGCGGCGGTGGTGGGCGCGGTAATGACGATGCGGCAGGTCTGCGCAAGCGTGGTAAGCGTCAAGGCGTCGTCCGACGCGACGCCTTGACGCAACGCGACAACCGTCAACGCGCGATAGAACGCGCCGCTATCCACATACAGGTAGCCCAACCGCCGCGCCAGCCGTTCCCCAATCGTGCTCTTGCCGACGCCCGCCGCGCCATCAATCGCGATCTGGACGGCGCGCCAGTTTGCCTGATTTGCCTGATTTGCCTGCTCGCCTGAACTCGCGCCTGAACTCGCGCCTGAACTCGCGCCTGAACTCGCGCTTGACGCATCGCTCAAACTCTCGCCGTGCGCCTCTTGACCCGTCTCGCTATTTGTCTCGCTCATGCCGCGCCCTCTTTGTCAATTTCTAACCAATGTGCCCATCCCGCACAAGTATACCAGCGAGAGGCGCGTGGCGCAAAGGCATGGCATGGGCGGAACAACTGACACCAAATATGCGACACGATAATGGAGTTCACTGCGATGGGCAGAGGTAAACGCGCTAGTGAGGATATGATAGCATGAAGATATAAGGAGGCGTTATGGTTCAAAATCCCATCACCCCTGAACCTACCGAGCAAAGAGACGAGCATGCGTGGGGGTTCACTCTTTTTTATGTGGTGATGCTTCTACTTGCGGCTACGTTTTTCGTCATTGGAGTGATAACCGCGTCATTGCATCGGGTTTTCTTTGGCTGCCTCTTTGCTGTAATAGCGATTACTCATAGGCTTACGCTGGTAGGATTCCGTGCACAAAGTCATCAGGAAACCGGTCTCAAGCCACTGCTGAGGCATCTAATGTGGGTGTTTGTAGGCTCCATCTGGGTTGCTGGTATTGCCATCATCATTTTCGACATTGTTGGCTACTAGCGCCAATCCAATAGAGAATACCTACGCGCATCCCCACGAGTATCGGATACTTGACAACAAACACTGCTCTGGTAGAGCCGCTACCAAACATAGCGCCACGAATATGGGGTACACTACACGCAAGGCAGTGACACCACGCTTGAAAGCGAAACAATGAAGGGAACACCCCCACATGGCTGGCTCTACAAATGCCACACATGGCCGCAGGCTCACGCTCGACGACATCTTCGCTGTCGAGCAGGTGTGCGACGCGCAGATCAGCCCGGATGGCGCATACGTCGCCTATACGCTGACGCGCGACTACGCCGAGACGCCAGACGACGCCCCTAGCCCAACACGCACTCCAGAGGCAAGCGTCTGGCTGGCCGACGCCACTGGCGCCACGCCTGCGCGCCGCTTCACCTTTGGCCCCCACAGCGATTACCACGCGCGGTGGAGTCCAGATGGGAAGACGCTGGCTTTCCTCTCGGATCGTGAGAAGCGCGACGTTCACCAGCTCTATGTGATGTCGGCGTCCGGTGGCGAGGCGCGACGATTGACCAACGCCAAAGGCGGCGTGACCGACCTGGCGTGGAGTCCGGATGGCAAGCGCATTGCCTTCCTGGCGCCCGACGCTGAGAGCGATGAGGAGGAGAAGCGTAAACGCGAACAGGGGGGCGCGCAGGTACTCAACCAGGACTATAAGTTCACGCGGCTGTGGGTTGTTGACGTAGCCGAGCCAGTGGAAGGCGCACAGGCCGAAGCCCATGCGATCACCCCGCCAGAGTATCAGGTACGCGGCTTCGCCTGGTATCGTGATGGCTGGGCGGTAGTGAGCAGCCCCACACCGGAGGAAGACGACTTCATCCTCCCCTGGACGTTGCTGGCCGTGACCGAGGGAAACCCGGCGCAGACGCTCTGGAAGGGGAAATACCCCATTGCGCCACTTGCCGCCTCGATGGATGGAAAGTCGCTTGCCTGGCTACATGGCGGAGCAAGCGTTGACGAGACCAGCGACGAGGTGTGGGTGATCACCGAGGCGGACGCCGAGCCGCGCTGCGTCACCCGCGATTACGGCGGCGGAACTGCCTGGGTGGGCTGGACGCCGGATGGTAAATCGTTGCTGCTTGGCGCCCTCGATGGGGCGCGCTCCCTCGTTGGGCAGCTCGACCTTGCCAGCGGCACAGTGGAGACACTGATTCGTGGGCGCACGCTGGCTGCCTCGTTCACCAACATGGGCGACGCCTATGTGACGATGAGCCGTGACGGCAAACGAATCGCCTGCGCGCCGGAGAGTGGTAATGCGCCGCGCGAGGTTTGGGCAGGCGAGACTGGCAGCGAACTGAAGCAGGTGACACACCATAATGCGCATCTACGCAATGTGGCGCTCGGCAGGCAAGAAACAGTACACTGGACGGCGCCGGATGGCCTGGAGATCGAGGGCGTGCTGGTCTATCCGGCTGGCTACGAGGAAGGCAAGCGGTACCCGCTGATTGTGCAGGCGCATGGCGGGCCAAACGGACGCTGGTCGGATCACCTGCTGGCAAGCTGGCACGACTGGGCGCAATGGCTGGCGGCGCATGGCTACGTTGTGCTTCTGCCGAATCCGCGTGGCAGTGTGGGCTACGGGCGTGAGTTTACCTGGCGCAACCGGCGCGCCTGGGGCGAGGGTGATTTCGCCGACTTCACAAGCGGGGTGGATGCGCTGATTGAGCGCGGGCTGGCCGATCCCGACCGCATGGGCTTTGGCGGCTGGAGCTACGGCGGCTATATGACCTCCTGGGCGATTGGGCATAGCGACCGTTTCAAGGCGGCGATTGTCGGCGCAGGTGTGACCGACTTGCTCAGCTTCCAGGCAGCGGATATTCCCACCTGGCTGCCGACGCAACAGATGTTCGCCGCGCCCTACGAAGACTCGGAGATTTACACGCGCCTCTCGCCGATCACCTCGGTAGGCAAGGTGACGACGCCAACACTGATTGTGCATGGCGCGGCTGACGAGCGGGTGCGGGTGGGCCAGGGACGTGAACTCTATCATGCGTTACGCGCTCGCAACATCCCGACTGAGATGGTGGTCTATCCTGACGAGGGCCACATCTTCAGCGATAAGCGTCGCCAGCGCGATCTATTGGCGCGCATCGTCGCGTGGTACGACCGCTGGTTGAAGCCTTCTGAGGCACAGGGATAAACGCTGGCACGCGAGGGCGTGGTGTGGCGTGGTGTGGTTGTTTGGTGAAAGCCAGGCAGCCGCGCCTTGTCTATGCCTTGCGCTTTGGCCAAGCATATGGTACACTACGTGTGCGCAGGAGCATCCGCCTCTGCGCATTGGCCCCCATAGCTCAGCGGATAGAGCACCGGCCTCCGGAGCCGGGTGCGGGCGTTCGAGTCGCCCTGGGGGCACCCCCTAAAGGGCTGTCAATCCCTCCGAAACCGCCCAGCGGCGCAAGGGTTGACAGCCCGAATGTATATTCGACTTCCGCATGATGCGGGTACAGCACAATTGAACGCACAAACCGACGCAGGAGCGCCTGGCGCAGTGAAATCTCGCCTTCCAATAAGATAGAGCGCAAATCCTCAATACATGCCAGCACATCCGACTGGCTAATCTGCGGAGCCGCCACTTGCTTTGCTTCTTTGCGTAACATGGTTAAGCGATTGGAGGCAACCGACCACGCCTGATTGGCGCGCTGGTATTCATCTTCGAGGAGCGGTGAGAGGCCCTGGCTTTGGATCAGTTTGAGCAACTGGCGGACAGCATCTTCTTTCTGCGCAGCTTCACGTTCCAGCATCGTAATTTGGACATCCAATTCAGGACGCCGCTCGTTGAGCAGGCTTTGCGCGTGCTCGATTTCTTGCGTCACATAGTCAGGCGTCAGGATGGTATCTATCAAGGAGCGGATGATGGTTTCTTCAAGCAACCAGCAGGCCACACGAGGCATTGCGCAATCTGCCCCACGCTGTCGGAGCTTTACGCCGCAGATGTACCAGGAGGTATCTTGGCGGCGTTTATCAACTCTTGCCGTTACAGTCACTTTACGCCCTTGCGCAAGGCAGTGACCACAGATCACCAGACCAGAGAGCAGCACAGGAGACGCAAGGACGCGCGGGCTGTGCTCCTTGCGCAGTACCACACGTTCTTGGCGATTCGCTTGCACACGGAGAAAGTCATCTAGCGTCACATAGGGT
The DNA here is from genome assembly GCA_021324535.1 of Pseudomonadota bacterium. GTDB lineage: Bacteria > Chloroflexota > Ktedonobacteria > Ktedonobacterales > JADMIN01 > JAJPIU01. The sequence continues at coordinate 4,029 of JAJPIU010000256.1, read as the reverse complement.
TCACAGAAGGTATCGCCTTCTTCCCAGGTCGTAGGGAACCGTGTTCCGTGGTAGACGAAAACGCCCGCATAGAGCAAATTGGAGAAAAAGTGAGAATAATGCTGGCGATTGCTGTAGAGGCGTGTCGCCTCATGAATTTCTTCATAACTGGCGTTGTCTCTGAGCTTCATGCGCCAGGCGAGCGCGACACGATCAGCGACAGCAGCATCTTTGATGAGCCGACGCCCCAGGCGGACTTCGCCGTTGCGCCGTTGTCCAATCTCTTCGGCGACTGTGGTATAGCCCATTGGCGGCGTCCCACCCGGCCAGTATCCCCGTTCGACGATGAAGTTTTGCCCACGCCGCACATCGGCGGAGAGATCATCCAAAAAGCGTTGATTCTTCCAGTCAATGAACGCTTCGTAGATCGGCGCCATCTCATTGTTAGGGATGTCATCTATCTTGCTGACGATGACATAGCCCCGCTTACGCAGATCGGCCTTGTAGAACTGGGCGTCGAGTTGGTTGCGCGCAAACCGCGAGAACGCCCACACCGCGATACCATCCACCGGACGCGACTCCTGACGAGCCAGGGAGAGCATCAACTGAAACTGTTCCCGATCTTCCCGGCTGCCTTCCATTGCCTCATCCACAAACAGCCGATCAATCACCCAGCCCATCTCGGCGCACCAGTCCTGCATCCCTGCGCGCTGGCTATCTATCGTCTGATTATCGCCCGGCGAGTGGCGCAGGTAACACCAGACGTGACTGCCTGCTGGCAACTCCCACCGGCGGTGTGCGGCCTGTTGCAGCTTGCGCCGTTGCGTCTGTTCATAGCGTGGCATGCGTGTCTCCTTCCATTCTCATGTGGGCTAGTCTCTCATGTCAGGTTGATTGCCGTCAAGATGTATACTACCAGTTCCCCCATCCAGCGGGTAACAGACGGTATACGCGGCAGAATAGGCCCGCATCTCGTCTTCATATGCCTGTTCCCATCGCTGAAGTTCCCAGGGTAGCGCGTCGCGTGCGCTGGCCGCTTGCAGTTCGTTCAACACCGTTTGGAGCCGTTGTTCAGCGAGCTTTAGGCGCAGGGCAGCTTGTGTTTCAGAGTGTACGTCATCCGGGGTGGCAGGCATATCAGGTGAAGGAGGAGCATCTTCTTCTGCTGGCAGAGCGTCTCCCGCCGTTGATGGAGCGAGTGTTTCTTCAGCACCAGACGACGCAGCGTGGAAGGGCAATACCTTGTCTTGGACGGGCAGCCGCAAACCCCATTTGCGCCGCCGCTCTCGCACGAGCGTGCCAAAGTCTTTGCCTGCTTTGGCTGACTCCTTGCGCAAGGCAGGCACAATCTCGCCCACCGCCATCGAGAGGTCATATTGCCCGCCATGTGGATGCAGCCGCGCGACCCGGCTGACGAGCGTCCCATAATTGAGCCGATCCAGCGTCAACACATCCGCTGCTTGTTGCTTCCGACGAATGAGGCGACGCGCCGGAGCGGGTGCGTCGGCAAAGGTCGCTTGTTGCACCACCCGCCAGGCGAGATCGGTCGGCCAGCGCGAGCGATTGCTATCGTTGTCAAGAGGAACGACTTGCCGAATCCAGGCGACGTTGACCGCATCTGGGCAGTCTTCTTCCGGCTGGCCGACCCCATGTCCCCACACGTCTTGCAGATGTTCCAAGAATTGCCAGGGGTCATCCAAGCAGGGCGTCACGTTCCCCGGCAGGCGCAGTTCGCGGAAGACTTCCCGACGCAAGCGCAGTTCATTCCGCGTGACCCGCTCGTCAGCACGCCTGCCATTGGCGGCCCAGATGGATTCCATGTAGCGCCGATTGGTCAGCTGGTTCTGCAAGGTCTTGTCATAGAGGACGAAGGAGATTGCCCCACCCACCGACCAGGACGCCCCGGAGTAGCGTTTACCCTGGCGATAGGTGGTCAGCGGGCGCTCTTCCAGCGGGGTGTCGAGGTCAGCTTGCGCGCGCAGGGCTGATGGGGAGATACGTGGGCCGAAGAGATCGTCGTCATCATCGGCAAACGGATCAAAGGGATCATCCAATTCGGCCAAGACATCCAAGTCATCTAGCGCCTCGGCGAAGGGATCATCCCACTCCAGTGTGAGGTCATCGTCATCGCCCAGTGCTTTATGTTCGCCACGCAGATCGCGCTGCAAGGCTTCTATTTGTGAGCGGGCCGCTTCATACACGGCCTGTTTGCGCGAGCGGGAGACGAAGCGCGACAAGCCATCCGCTGAGATGGGCGCGTTGACCACATCTACGGCCAGATGCGCCTGGCTGACTTGCCACTGGCCAAAGGTGTTCCCCCAGAGCCGCTTGAAGAGGGCATCGAGTTCGTTGAGCGCCCGCAGTGGGGTGAGCCGCCACAAACATTCTGCGCCCAGGCGGACTTGGGCGATCACCCGACCCAGCGGCGCTTTGCGGATGGCGATATTCACCGAGGGATTGCGCAAGATGTAGCCCCAGGAGACGCCACCGCTTTGGGCGGCGCTTGACCCGAAGCGATACATCTGTAACGGCGCGCCATCGTATGTCCACGGCGTCTCTAGCTCTGTGTCCTCTTCTCTCGCTTGGGCTTGCAAGGCATCGAGTTTCGCGCGCAGCCGAGGCGGCAGGGCCACATCGCTGAGCCAGTTGAGATACCAGGTATCTAAGCCAGCCGCGACCACACGCGGTAGTGTCTCCCGTTCGACATGGGTATCAGGCGGAGCGCCATCACGCAGAAACTCCTTGCGCCCTTGCCAGAGGTCAAGCAGGCGCGTCTTCCAGGTGGGGGAGAGCGCCCACTCGCAGGACGAGGTATGCCGCACAAGGCGATACCGGCGCATCCCGTGCAACTCTGGCAACGGCAGGTCAGTCGTCAGATACGAGGGACGCAGATCGAGTAGCCCAGTGAAGGGCAGGCGCGCCCGCCGGTTGGGTTGGGCGTCGAGCCAGCGGCAGACCTGTTCCCAGCGTTCCATCTCGGCGTAGCTAGGGAAGGACGGCCCAGGCCGTTCTGGAATGGTGAGGGGAGGCGTGGGCACAGCACGTTCGACACAGGCGGAGAGGCGGAGATAGCCGTGCTTCGTGAGCCGCCACGCCCGCTTGCGACGGGTGATGATCTTACGCTCTTCCAATGCGCGTAGGGTCGGACGAGACGGTGTGAGATCAGCAGGCCAGTCCGCATCGCTGACCCCGAGTTTGCCCTGTGTCTGCTGCGTGTGCAAGACGCCGACCAGTTCGCGCCAGTACGCCACCTGGTCTTTGGTGGGAGGCGGGAGCGTGAGCGAAGGATCATCTGCTGGCAACAGTGAAGCCACTGAGGTATCCTGCTGTCGTTGTGGCGCTTCCAGCAGTTTTTGGACTCCATTCATGCCTTCATCTCCCTTGATTTCCCGCTTGCCGAAAAGTGTGGGTTCTAATTGCTGTATTTTGAGGGGCGCGTGATACTACTGTTGCGCCCACCGCATCCACTCTGGGATGCGGCAACTGACCGGTGTTGTATTTTAAGGGTGACGGACTCCTTCTTTTCTTTGGCTTGAATGGGGGGCGGGCGCGTGCGAAAGCCCCCTGGGCGACGCAGGGCTACGCCCTGCGCCGTGCGCCCGCCCCCCGAACTCGAAACACCATCAACTCAACACCATTGACCTACTGAGCTTCTTCGCTCTCTTCCTCCCTATCGCCTGTGGCCCACGAAGGAGGCAGATCAGCATAGCCCGATGGAGGCAGATCAGGCCCGCTCCAATCCCGTTTGGGCTTGCCGTTCCAGCTGGGACGGCCCTGGTAGAAGGCGCGCTGTTCTGGCGTCAGACGTCGAGACGGCTTACGCGGTGGCTTGGGTGGTTCTGGCCGCGCCTTTTCATCGGCAGGCGTGTAACGCACCAACGCGCGAATCGCCCACGCCAATGCCTTCTGATCACGGTCTACGGCGTAGTCATACGCCGTATGTCGCCCTTGTGTCTTGCGCTTTTCCAGGTAGTCGCGATCTCGATAGAGCTTGTTGACCAACTGACGTAAGACTCTGGTATAGACCCAGCCTTCCCGTTCGGCTTGGGC